>CAYRFI010000013.1:0-55724 GCA_964423595.1 uncultured Thermoanaerobaculia bacterium
CTGATGATCGGCATCGAGCTGGTCACGGACCGGGCCTCGCGCACACCGGCCCGTGAGCTGTGCAGCGCGGTCCTCCACCGCGCTTTCCACAACGGCTTGATCCTGCTGTCCTGCGGCGCCAGCACCGTTCGGTTCATGCCGCCTCTGATGATCACGGAATCTGACGTCGACGAGGCGCTGGCCATTCTCGAGGGGAGTCTCGTCGAGGCCGGCGACGGTCTCAGAGGTTGACATTCCCGCCGTTCGCGCCGAGCGCCTTCGAGATCCCGTATGCCGCCTCGAGGAGGACGGGAAGGTAGTCCCGCTGCAGCTGTTCAAGTGAGACCCGGGTCGCATGGGCGGACACGTTGATGGCGGCCCGCACCTCGCCGTCGCGGCCCACCAGCGGCGCCGCGACCGAGCGCACCCCGAGCTCCGATTCCTCGTCGGCGACCGCCCAGCCGTTCTCCCGAACCCGTGCGAGAGCGGCACGCAGGGCCCGATCGTCGACGATCGTGTGCTCCGTCAGGGGCTCCCTCACGACCGATTCGAGGTAGTACTCAAGCTCACCCGGCGCGAGGTAGGCAAGGAGCACCTTGCCCATCGACGTGGCGTGGGCCGGCAGTCGTGATCCGACGACAAGATTGATGCTCATGATGCGATCGGCGGCCCGGCGCGCGATGTAGACGATGTCGTGCTTGTCGAGCACCGACACCGAGCACGACTCGTGCAGCGCGTTCGTCACGTCGTCCATGAACGGCTGCACCACGCTGGTGACGTCGAGGGTCGAGAGATAGGTGAAGCCGAGATCAAGCAGCCGCGGCGTGAGGCTGAATCGATCCGCATCCTGGACAACATAACCGAGGGCCTCGAGTGTCTTCAGGTAGCGCCTGGCGGCCGCCCTGGTGAGGCCGGTTCGCCCGGCGACCTGCGCGATCGTGAGGCGCGGGGATTCGGCCGAAAACGACCGGATGACGGCCAGGCCGCGTTCGAGCCCTTGAACGAACTCGCGCCGGGACGCCTCGTCTTGACCCTCCCGCGAGGTCTGCTTTCTGTTCAACAATCACCACCTCCACGTGGGGAGTCCGCATGCACGCCTTTCGAACGCATGTTCGCAGAACGAACAGGGTGGGGCAAGCCGCGGAACCCGGTAAGATCTGCGGTTCAGTCCGGATTCTGGCTCGGCCTGAGCGACCTCCAGTTGAGGATCGCGTTCCACAGCAGGCGCTCATCCGAGCGATTGAGGTCGCGGTGCATCGGGTTGAAGTTGTAGGCCACCACGACGCCCTCGCCGATCGGAACGGCGAGAATCGCCGGCCGGCCCTCGAGCTCGTCCTCACCCAGGACGCCGCCGCTGACGACCATCGTTTCCGCCCCGGGACCAGGCGCAGTATTTTCTTCGGGAGAGGCTGTGCCCCACTGCAGGACCACCCATCGCATGTCAACCGGCCCGTCGAGACAGGACGTGCAGTAGGCCATCCGCAGCCAGCGGCGCGGGAGATCGTAGACCGGGTAGTCGAAGCGGAACACCGAGGTGGTGTCCCCATAGCCGTAGGCGAGGGGGTGGTTCTGCATCGCGAATCGCGCCCGGAGCTCCGCCCCGGGGGTTCGGATTCCGGTGGTCCAGGCACGGCGCACGAAACGCACCAGCCCGCCCTCGAGGGCCAGCGCGGAGCCGTTGCCGAGGGTCAACAGGGTGCCGCCCTCCTCGACGAAGCGGTTCAAAGCGGCGAGCCCCGCCCAGCCTGGACCGCCGGTGATGTCGTCCGAGGCGGCCGGTCGGCCCAGGCTCGGGAAATCAGGCGTCGCAGCGAAGGCCATCGGACCGACGGTCGCCTGGATACCGTGGATCTGGCCCTGCAGGTCGAGGTCTACATTGCCGTAGAGGATGACGTCGACCCGCTCCCGCAGGCCGCCTGCGCGGATATCCTCGTCACGCAGGTAGGTGTAGGGCACCCCACGCTGGTCGAGGGTGTAGCGCAGCCAGCCGATGGAGTCGGTGTCGGCCCACGGCACCCACACGCCGATCCGCGGAGCCGGTGCGTCGTGGCTCGCGCCCTCCGGGAGAGCGGAGGCGCTGTCGATGTCGAGCGCGAGGTCCGTCGCCACCGATGTGAGCGCCTCCTCGAGCCCCGCTTGCGGGGGCAGGATCCAGGTCCCCGCCGGGTAGTCGCGCGCATCGACCCGGAAGGCGGTTTCGGCAATCCGCACCGCGAAGTCCTCGAGCCGGTAGCGGGCCTCGAGCAACGCCTCCTGTCCGGTGTCCGCGAGCAGGAATACCGGGCCGTGGCCGGTCACCCGACCGGTGGGGGCGAGGTCGGCTTCCAGCGGATCCAGCGGTACCTCGAGGACTCGTCGATCGTTCACCGGGAGGGTCTCGACGCCGTAGTGGACCGGCAGCGCCCACGACACGTCGTCGTACGGCAGCTGGCCAGCCGCGAAGCGGAAGTCCTGCGGCAGCAACAGGTCGACGGCGTAGTTGCGGTACGGCTGATCGAGGCGGACGACGAAGGTTCCGGCGGGGAAATCGCTCTCGTCGAGGGCGAAGCCGGCCTTCGCCCGCGCAACCTCGATGCCCTGGCGCAGCAGTAGGTTTACCATCTGAGCCACGCGGCGCCGGTCGGGCTGCTCGGCGGGGATGACGAACGCGAAGGGGTCACCGGCGACGCCCTGCCGCCAGGATTTGAGACCCGTTCGGTAGAAATCGCGCAGCATATCGGTCGCGTTAACGGCGCTGTAGTCGAGGATGGCGAGCAGACCCGTCTCGGTGTAGTTGACGCTGTCGCGCATCGACCACTCGAACCGGCTCGGCGCGGGCCAGGGGCGAAACCACTTCTTGCTGACCTCGGCCGGCTCGAGCACCCGCTCGACGGTCTCGGCGGTGGCGTTGCCGAAGGTCTCGTAGCCGCGGCCGATGGCGTTGTGGTTCATGGCGACCGAGTCGACGTAGTGGTGGCCGTAACCGTCGCCGAAGTCCCAGGTCCACACTCCGGGCATGCCGAGCGCAGTCATCCTTGTGACCTCGTGGAAGCTCATCTCGAGAAAGGCGCTGGTGACGATGGGGTCGAGGTTGGGGTTGTAGGGGCCGGTGCCGTTCCAGGTCTGGAGCAGGGGAAAGCTCTCGTGCAGGTCGTGAATCACCACGGGGTGGTAGTTCCAGAACATGCGGTAGATCGCCTGCGTCTCCGCCTGGGTCTGCTGGTGGGCGTCACGGTTGATATCGACGAAGACGTAGCGTCCCCAGTAGGGCGGCGACTGCCTCGGCAGCGCGTCGAAGTCGGTCTTCCCCGCGATGTAGCGGTAGAACCAGTCCGCCATCTTGGCGCGGCCGTCGGGGTTGGACACCGGATTGATGAGCACCACCACCCGCTCGCGGATGCGGCGGATCATCGGCTGTTCGGAGACAGCCAGCCGATAGGCGAGCTCCATCACCGCCTCCACCGAGCTGGTCTCGTCGGCATGGAGGCCGGCATTGATGTAATAAAACGGCCGCGCCCCGGCGATCAGATCCTCCGCTCTCTGCGGATCGGTGCGCCGCGGGTCGGCGAGGGCGGCGGTGACGGCCTTGAGTTCCTCCAGGTTGTGAATTCCCGCCTCGTCGGCGATCGCGACCAGCAGGATTTCGCGTCCCTCGAGCGTACGCCCGATCTCCTCCAGGTGAACACGCGGCGACGCCGCGGCCAACGCCCGCAGGTAGCCGAAGATCTGCTCGGGCCGCGTCAGCTCGCCGGCCGCGCCGGCGATCCGCCCCAGGTATGCCGTTGGCGACGGGATCCCAGCCGCCTCCGGCAGGTATGCCACCCACGGGCTCAGGAACTCCGGTGCGGTGGTGGCGCGCGCGATCGCCTCGACCGAGCCCGGCTCGGTCGTGTCGGGGGCGTTTCGATCAGCCGCCGCGAGCGGCAATGTCAGCAGGCACAGCCACACGAGCACGAGCCGTGTCGCAGATTTCGAACTCCGAACGGACCCGCAGACGGAAACCATCATCGTCACCCTCCTCTAGCCCGCATATCCCACCAGCTTCTTGCGGCGGTCAACGACGCGAGTCTACCAAATTGCCTTGCTGCAAAGGCATTTCTGATTCGAAAAGAGAGTGTAAGATCGATCCGAGACGGAGGGGTCAGCCATGCAGCGCGTCCGCCCGAAGATCTCGGTCATGACCAAGCGGCAGATCGGCCGGGTTCACGACCGATCCCTGCACATCCTCGCCTCGGTCGGCGTGCGGGTTGACTCGGAGCATGCCCGGAGTCTTTTTGGCGCGGCCGGCGCGGAGGTCGACGGCGACCGGGTCCGCCTGCCGGCCGAGCTCGTTCAGTGGGCCATCGACGCCGCACCGCCCGGCATCGACATCTTCGACCGGCGCGGGAATCATGCCTTCTGTCTCGGCGACGGGGCGGAGACGCGATTCGGCATCGGTGTCACGGCCCTCAAATACCAGGACCCGATGACCGACGAGGTGAGCCCGTTCCAGCGCCGCCACATGGAGTCGATGGTCCGGCTGGGTGGGTCCCTGCCCTCGTTCGACGCGATCTCGACGGTCGGCATCATCCACGACATCGGCCCGGAGACGGCCGATCTCCACGCAACACTGGAGATGGTGGCCAACGCCGTCAAGCCGCTGGTCATCCTGGTTTCACGGGAGGAGAGTTTCACTGCGGTCCTGGATCTTCTCGAGACCCTCTGCGGAGACCTCGGGCCGCAACCGTTCATCATTCCCTACTTCAACCCGGTTACCCCGCTCATCATCAACCGGGGGACCATCGACATGATGGCGGCAGCCATCGACCGAGGGCTGCCATTCATGTACTCCAACTACGGAATGGCCGGAGCCACGACGCCGATTACGCCGGCCGGTACGCTGGCCCTCTTGAATGCCGAGCTGCTCGCCGGTCTGGTGCTGGGCCAGCTTCTGAAGGAGGGAACGCCGGTCATTCTCGGCCTGCTGCCCGCGTTCTTCGACATGCGGAGGATGTCCAACTTCTACGATCCGATCAGCTATGTGCTCGATCTCGCCTGCGCCGAGATGATGGCATTCTACCGGCTGCCGCACTGCGGGACGGGCGGCAGCGGCATGGGTTGGGGGGCCGACCTCATCGCCGCAGGCCACCAGTGGACCAACCACCTGGCGAGCTGTCTGGGAAAGGTGGGCCTGGCGCCCTTCGTCGGCGACAACCTCGGGTCGATAGCCTTCTCACCTTCCCTCATTGTCTACGCCAACGAGGTCATCGCCCAGGCGCGCCGTTTCGCCCACGGCCTCAATCTTGACGACGCCTCCTTTGCGCTGGACGACGTGGCCCAAATCGGTCCCGGCGGCAACTTCCTGATGGCCGCCGTTACCCTCGAGCACTACCGCAGCGCGTACTTCGAGAGCGCGATCTTTCCCAACCTGACGATCGAGGCGTGGAACCAACAGGGGCGCCCCAGGGCCGACCAAAAGCTGCGGATCCACACGCAGCAGGTCTTGGAGGGTCTCGAGGCCCCCGACGATCACGACGACCTCATCGCTCGAGGCGAGGCGTTCATCCGTTCGGTTTCAGAATGATCGATTTCAGTTGCCACTTGTCGGGAGTTGGGAGGCCAATATGAAATACACCTACGCCGTGCTCGGCGGCGGCCGCCAGGGAACCGCTGCGGCCTACGATATGGCCAAATTCGGCGATGCGAAAATGGTCTTGATCGCGGACATCGACCGGCGAGCCGCCGAGGCTTCCGCGGACAGAGTGAAGGCCCTGCTCGACACCGACATGGTCGAGGCGGTGGCGCTCGACGTCACCGACGAAAAGGCGCTCGAGTCATTTCTCTCAGGAGTCGACTCGTTTCTCTCCGCCGTTCCCTATTGGCTCAATCCCGCCATCACCGAGGCGGCGATTCGCGCCCGCGCCTCGATGTGCGACCTCGGGGGCAAAACGGACCTGGTGCTCGAACAGCTCAAACTGGACGAGGCCGCCTCCGAGGCCGGCATCGCGGTCGTGCCCGATTGTGGCCAGGTGCCGGGGATGGGCACCTCGCTCATGGTCCACGCCATGTCGATGCTCGACCGGGCGGACCACGTCTACATGTGGGACGGCGGCAACGTCCAGCACCCCGAACCCCCCTTCAACTACCGCTGCACCTTCAATATCGCCGGGCTCACGAACGAGTACTACGGCGAGGCGATCTTCCTCAGAGACGGCAAGGTCACCCGGGTGCCCACCTTCCAGCGCGAGGACTACGAGGAGGTCGAGTTTCCCGAGCCGATCGGCACGATGGAGGCCTTCGTCGCCGGCGGCGGGACCTCGACCGCACCCTGGACCTTCGAGGGCAAGGTGAAGACTTTCCAGAACAAGACCCTGCGTTGGAAGGGCCACTTCGAGCAGTGGAAGGCCGTCATCGACATGGGTCTGATGGACCTCGAGCCGGTGCTCATCAACGGTGTCGAGATCGTCCCGCGAGACGTCCTCCACGCTTGCGTGGAGCCGAAGATCAGGGCCGACGACGACGAGCGCGACATCGTGATCGTCCGGGTCAAGGCCATCGGAGAGAAGGACGGCAAGCGCGCCGAATCGATGGTGGAGCTGATCGACTACTACGACGAGGCAACCGGTTTCACCGCCATGCAGCGGACCACCGGCTGGGACGGCGCCATCGTCGCCATCATGAATGCCGAGGGGCACACCCCGCGCGGCGTCAAACCGGTGGAGATCGCCGTCCCTCCGCAGCAATTTATCGACGAGCTAAAGAGGCGCGGCTTTTCGCTGACCGAAACGGTGAGCTTTACCTGATCTGACGACTCTAAGAAAAGGCGGCAAACGAGTTCCCTGGACCTTGCGCCTATTCCTCCTGCGGGCGGGCGCCGGCAAGTTGGACGAGGGCGACGCCGAATACGGCCAGGAGCAGTCCGATCCCTTCCCTCGCACTGATCGGTTCGCCGAGGAACAGCCAGGCGAGGATCGCGATCTGGATCAGCATCGTATTGTTGATCAGGGTCGACTCGATAGCGGTGAGGCTCCTCAAGACATGGTTCCAGAGTGTGAATGCCAAAGCGGTGTTGACAATCGCCAGCCAGGCTATGATGCCCCACCCGAACAGGTCCAGCTGAGGTACACCCTCCACGATGAAGCCTCCCGCCAGGAGGAGAAGTGACCCCACGCCCATACTTACAACCGTCACCAGGAGGGGGTGAATGTCGCCACGCCTGTTGACCGCGCGACCCAGAAGTGAGGCACATGAATTGGCCAGCAAACACACCGCGGCAACTGCCAGACCGATGAATCGAAGCGACGCCCCGACGGGAAGGAAGTAGACCGCCGCACCGAGCAGAAAACAACCGAGCCCAATCCACTGGCGGCAGGTCAGGCGTTCCCCCAGAAACACAGCACCGAGTAACGCAACCGCCGCAGGGGAAAAGCTGAGAATCAAGCTGAGTGTCACCGCGGGCAGGAATACGAGGGCCAGGAACTGGGCTCCCTGGGCCAGAGAATAGAACACCACCCCAAGGAGGGAGAGTCGTAGCCAATCGGACAGGTTCAGCCTCTGAAGCTCTTCCCTCCGCGCTGCGTTCGCCAACACCGCGGGCGCCAGGAGTAGTAGCGCCAACGTATATCGCATCCCTGCGAAGCTGATCGCCGGTATGTCTTTCAGACCGAACTTGATCAGAACCCACGAGGTGGACCAGAGAAAGGTGACAAACAGGGCCTGGAGTGCTGGAAAGTGATGAATTCGACGGGAGGCAGCCATGGGATCTCCTTAAGGTAGAGGCACAGTCTTGCTGTGCCGACCTCTTCCCTCCAGGCTTTTCTCCGTCAAGGTGCGTGCCGGTTTTCGGCGTTCTGTGGCGCTCGGACCAGCCCGACATTCGCCGGCGGAACCCTAGCCACCCTTCAGTCGACATCCAATTCTGACACCACCAACAGGACCCTGTCTATCGGTGCCGCCAATCGAAAGGCACCCGTTCCAACGTCGACGCGACTGCGGACTAGTCGGTCGGCACGGCGACGACCAGCGGCAGCTCGATGAAGCTCTCCAGTCCGGGTTTGTGGAAAATGCGCTGCACCGCCTTTTGAAAATCGTCCGGTTGAGCCCAGAAGATGCTCGGCACGAAGGTCTGCGGGTTGCGGTCGTAGAGGGGGAACCAGCTCGATTGGATCTGGACCATGATGCGGTGGCCGGGCAGGAAGACGTGATTCGCCGTCGGCAGCGCGAAACGGTAGAGCAGCGGTTCGTTGGCCGCAATCGGCGTCGCGTGCTCGAAGCTCTCGCGGTAGCGACCGCGGAAGACGTCGGCCGAGACCATCAGCTGGTAGCCGCCCATCGCCGGTTGGCCGGCGACCTCATCGGGGTAGACGTCGATCAGCTTGACAACCCAGTCGGAGTCGGTGCCGCTGGTCGAGGCGACCAGGTTGGCGATCGGTTTTCCGCTGATCTTCACCGGCGCGTCCAGCACGTCGGAGGCGAAGGCCACGACATCCGT
This sequence comes from uncultured Thermoanaerobaculia bacterium, assembly GCA_964423595.1. Lineage (GTDB taxonomy): Bacteria > Acidobacteriota > Thermoanaerobaculia > Thermoanaerobaculales > Sulfomarinibacteraceae > Sulfomarinibacter. The sequence goes on from CAYRFI010000013.1 coordinate 8,429, forward strand.
GCGGCCGGAGGCCTCACGCTGGTCGCTCACCAGCCAGTTGGCCCAGGTCTCGCCGGAGGCACGGACCGGGCGGGAGACGAAGGGCACCGGCTTGGCGGGGTCGGAGACGAACTCCTCGAAGCTCTCGTCTCCGGCCCGCGGCGCCGCGAATCCGAGCCCGAGCCGGGCGCCGAGGTAGAGCGGTGTCGGCCGCACCGTGCAGCCGCTCGCACAGCCGGCCGGCCACGCGGGAAGCCGCTGCCACCTGTTGCTGCCCGTTTCGAAGGCGATCACCGGCGGAACGTCGGCCGCCGGTGCATCGTCCTTGAGGTAGTGGGCGAGGAATGGGCCGAGCACCTCGCGCCGAAAATAGAGCGAGGTGTCGCTGTCGAACCTGATGGCGCCGAGCGTGCTGCCGTCCTCGATCTCCTGGCCGTGGTTCCAGGGGCCCATGACCAGGAACACCCTGTCGTTGGCCGTGTCCTTGGGCTCGATCGCCTCATAGACGGCGATCGCGCCGTAGATGTCCTCCTGGTCCCAGAGGCTATGCACCAGCATGACCGGCACCTCGAGCGGCCGCGCCGCCAGCACCTTGTCGACCGCCTGCTCGCGCCAAAAGGCATCGTAGCTCGGGTGCTCGAGGATCTTGCGCCAGAAACCGACCTGCTCGAGCCCGTGCCTCCGCCCCAGCTCGCCGGCCGACACCGAAGCCATGAACATCTCGTACTCGTCGAAGTGGCTCATCCACCACTCCTCTTCGTTCTTCCGGGTCGCCTCCTGGTCGTAGATATAGGGCATCCCCTGCTGCCGGAAGGCGCCGTAGTGGAACCAATCATCGCCCATCCAGCCGTCAACCATCGGGTTCATCGGCACCGACACCTTGAGCGCCGGGTGAGGGTCGACGAGCGCCATCAGGGGTAGGAAGCCGTCGTAGGAGATGCCGAGGATACCGACCTTCCCATTGGTCTCCGGAACGTTCTTCACCAGCCAGTCGATCGTGTCCCAGGTATCGGTGGCATGGTCGACCGGGGTCGGGTTCTGCGGCCCGCGCAACGGGCGGTTCATCACGTAGTCGCCCTCCGAGCGGTACTTGCCGCGGACGTCCTGGATCACGCGGATGTAGCCTCCCTCGACGATCACGTCGGTCGCGTTGTCGTAGCCGTAGAGGGTCGGGCCGAGGTGGGCGCTGCCCGCGCGGCGCGTGAGCTTGTCCGCATCGTAGGGCGTGCGTGTCAACAGAATCGGCGCGTCCACGGCGCCCTTTGGCACCAGGATCACAGTGTGCAGCCTGACCCCGTCCCGCATCGGGATCATCACCACGCGCCGGATGTAGTCGAAGTCCTCGGTCACGGGCTCGAACACGGCCGGCATCTCGCTCGGCAGGTCCTCGTACGTCATCGGCGTCTGCGCGGCGGCCGCCGTCGCGTCCTGGCTCTGCGCCCAGCACGGAACGACGACAAACACCGCTGCCATCAACGAGGCGAAAGCGGTTGACGGGCGATCAGAATCGAGTCGAATCATGGGTTCTCCTCTCAAACGACAATCAGTAACATTCCGCGCGGAGCCGACGCAGCCCTGGCTCATCCGCTCGGAGTGTATCAGTGGCGCCGTGAAGCCGTTAGCTCCCCGAATACCTCATCATGTTGAATCTCCGGCCCTCCTGCCTGTGCTAGCATCGGGACGTATCCTTGTGTGCTATTTGAAGTTCCACCTCGTGAGCAACGCCTGGGCGGCGGAACGGGAGGCCTTGAATGGCGCGCCGCTCTGAAACGGTCTTGCTTCTGTCGCTGATCATGGCGGTCACACCCTGCGCGGCGCACGCCGAAACGCCAGCCGCGCACACCGACCTCTTCGTGGATCGAGCCGAGGACCTCGGGGTCGACTTCGTGCATTTTGCCGGCGTGTCCGGCGAGTTCTACATCGTCGAGATCAGCGGACCCGGCTGCGGCATGCTGGACTACGACAACGACGGCGACCTCGACCTCTACCTGATCCAGGGCACGATGCTCGGACCCGGCAAAACTCCCGCCGACGCAATCCTGCCGCCGCAGAAGGGCTACCCCCTCCGTGATCGTCTCTATCGCAACGACCTGGTGATCGCGGCTGACGGCACCCGCGTCCTCTCCTTTACCGATGTCACCGAGGATTCCGGGATCCGAGCCGGCGGCTACGGCGTCGGCGTCGCGGCGGCTGACTACGACAACGACGGTTGGGTCGACATCTTTCTGACCAACTTCGGTGCCAACCAACTGTGGAGGAACAAGGGTGACGGCACCTTCGAGGAGGTGATCGGGAGGGCCGGTATCGACGATCCCCGCTGGAACACGGGAGCTACCTTCCTCGACTTCGACCGCGACGGCTGGCTCGATCTCTTCGTCAACTGTTACCTGGCGTTCAGCTACGAAAATCACAAGATCTGCCGACTCCCGTCCGGAATCCCGGGCTACTGCGCGCCCGAAGCCTACGGCGCCGTTACCAACCGGCTCTACCGCAACCGGGGTGACGGCACCTTCGAGGACTGGTCCCTCAAGGCCGGGATCCAACACGAGGCCGGAAAGGGCCTGGGCGTGATGGCCGCCGATTTCGACCTCGATGGATGGATGGATGTGTACGTGGCCAACGATATGCTCCCGAACCACATGTGGATCAACCAGGGGGACGGCACCTTTGTCAACGACGGCATGTTCGGAGGAACCGCGGTCAACGCAGATGGACGCTCAGAGTCGAGCATGGGGGTAGACGCCGCCGACGTCGATTGCGACGGCGACGAGGATCTGTTCATGACCCACCTCGGTTATCAGACCAACACCCTTTTCATTAACGACGGTACCGGTCTGTTCGACGACAGGACCACCACCAGCGGTCTGGGTCCCCCGAGTGTCGGCCGGACGAGCTGGGGGGTCCGGTTTTTTGACTATGACAACGATGGTCTGCTGGATCTCATGACGGCGAGCGGCGACGTCTTCGTCATCGAAGCCCTGGCCCGCGCCAACGACCCGTTCCCGATGCACCAGCCAAACCAGCTGTTTCACAACATCGGGTCCGACAGATTCGAGGACGTCACCGCAACTGCGGGCTCGGTCTTCGAGCTCTCCGAGGTCAGCCGAGGACTCGCCTTCGGTGACATCGACAACGACGGCGACACCGACGTCCTGTTGGAGAACTGCAACGGACGTGCGCGGCTGCTCATCAACACCATCAGCACAGCCAACCACTGGGTCGGTCTACGACTTGTCGGCGGCGAGCCCCCGCGAGACCAGATCGGCGCCTGGGTCGGGGTGCACCGCGAGGACAAGCCTGTTCTCTGGCGCCGGGTCCGTACCGACGGCGGCTATGCCTCCGCCAACGATCCCCGGCTGCTCGTCGGCCTGGGTAACGACGCGGCCGTTGATCGGGTGGAGGTCCATTGGCCTGACGGCTCGGTGGAGGAGTGGACGGGCGTTGCCGTCGATCGCTACACCACGTTGACCATGGGCGGCGGCTCGAGGCCGAAGAGCGGTGAGGGACGACCGTGACGATGCGGCGGTGGGCGATCGCCCTGTCGATGGTGGGACTCATGGCCTCCCGCGCGGGGGCGTTCGATCGCTCGGAGCTCACACCGCTGCCGCTTCCCGACCTATCCACCATGGAAGACGCGACTCGGCGCCGCCTGGAGGCGCTCCAAGAGCGCGTCTCCGAGCTGAGAACGTCGGGTTCCGATGGCGTCCTCGCCGAAGCGTACGGGAGCCTCGGAATGTACTACATCGCCCACCACCTGAACGACGCGGCGGAGGTCTCGTTCGTTAACGCCGGGCGGCTTTCACCGGGCGACTTTCGCTGGGCGTACTATCTCGGGTTCGTTTACCAGATGGTGGGGAAGCTCGAGCTCGAGCGGGAAGCGTACGCGCGCGCCCTCGAGCTTCGGCCCGGGGATCTCCCGGCCCGTCTCCACCTCGCCGAGCTGCTGTTGGATCTCGGGAAAAACGAGGAGGCGTACCGGGAGTTCAGGCGCGTCCTCGAACTCAGCCCGACCGAGGCGGCCGCCTTCGGCGGCCTCGGCAAAGCCGCCAACGCCCTCGGCAGGACCGATGAGGCGGTCGAAAACTTGACAAAGGCCCTCGAACTGCAGCCATCGGCGACCATGGTCCACTACCAGCTGGCGCTCGCCTACCGCAAGCTCGGCGACATGGAGGCAGCCAGGGCCCACCTGGAGCTGCGCGGCGATAGAGACATCGGGTTTTCCGATCCGTTGCTCGGGGCGATCGAACCGCTGAAGAAAGAAGACGCTGTCGAAGTGCTACTGGAGATGGCGGCGAAGCCGGAGGAGTACGACGACCGCAACGTTGTGATCTACGCCGCCTCGTACCTCAGGGATCTGCCGCAGGCCGTCGGGCAGATTCACGAGGCGATCGTGAACCTGACGCCATCGGCAGACGCTGTGGATCCGTCATCCGAGGAGGCGTCCCGCAATCGACTGGTTCGGGCCCGTCTCCATCTCGCCATCGCCAGCCTCTGCCTGGATCGGGGCGATGACGTCGGCGCGCGAAACCAGGTCGAGGTGGCCCTCGCTCTGGTGCCTGAGATGACAGAGGCATTGATGATGCTGGGGTATGTGCTCGAGAAGACGGGCGATATCGTGACTGCCGTCGAGCGTTACTCGGCCGTTCTCGATATCAATCCGGACAACACCGATGCGCTCCAGGCACGGGCGAATGCGAGGATGGCTCTGCGCTTAGATCGGGAAGCGATCGAGGATCTCGAACGGCTGTGCGGGCTGGGACTCGAAGGCGAAGGGGCGAGGATCCGTCTGGCGGTGGCCTACCTCCGCCTCGGCGAGCTCGAAACGGCTCGTGAGAATTACCTCAAGGCCCTCCAATTGAATCTCGAACCCTCTGATGCGGCCCAGGTCCACCATCACCTGGGCATCATCGAGGTTCGAACCGGGTCGATCGAGCGCGCGGTCGAGGAGTACCGCACCGCGCTCGGCCTCGACCCCAACCTGGTCCTGGCCCGTCTCGACCTCGGCGAAGCATTGGGCCGGCTCGGGCGTTGGGAGGAGTCGGAGAAGATGTACCGACAGGTCGTCGAGGCCGAGCCGGGCAACATACGAGCGCGACTGGGCGAGGCTGAGGCCCTCGCCTCCATGGGACGCTGGAGCGAAGCGCGACGCGGCCTGGCGGAAGGATGGCGGGCTAATCCCGAGAGCGTGGAGCTCCTGCACGCCCTGGCTCGGCTGCTCGCATCGGCCGATGACCCCGAAGTGCGGGATGGAGACCGTGCGCTGGATCTGGCCCGCCGGACCCTGCGCGCCGGCACGACTCCGAGCCGCCTCGAGACCTTGGCCATGGCATCCGCCGAGGCGGGCCAGTTCGACGACGCCGTCAGGCTTCAGAGGCGAGTGATCCAGATGATGATCTGGGAGGGCCGCTCCGAGGCTCTTGCCGAGCTCGAAGCCAACCTCGCCCGCTACCGGGCCGGATTGAGCTGCTGCGTTGATGCGCCTTCGAGCGAGTGAATGCTGTCCGACATCCGGGCAACGACAAGGGCACGGGCGAGGGAAGTGAGGATTGCCTTGGCATAATGCGGGCATTCGAAGGAGGACGGCCATGAAGATCTCACTCGCCCGAGGGACTCCAATCTGGCTCTTTGCCGCGGCGCTCCTGTCGCTCGCAGTCCAATGCACCACCGGAAGACCAACCGGCGGCCTCGATGCCGACGGTGTGGCGGCCAACAACCGGGGTGTCGCCTACATGGGTCGCTTCGACTTCGAATCGGCGATCGAGGTATTCTCAGCGCTTGCGGAACGGTACCCGGACAACCCCGACATCCAGGTCAACCTCGCCATTGCCACCATGAACCGTCAGCAAGAGGGCGATGAGGAGACGGCCAAGGCGATCTTCGATCGAACACTCCAGAACGACCCATCGAATGTCCGCGCGGCCTACAACAGCGGCCTCATCGACCTTCACCGGGGCAACGCAGAGGCCGCACTCCCCCACTTTCTGCAGGCGACCGAGGCGGACCCGACCAACGCCGAGGCGTTCTATCAAATCGGCCAATGCCTCATGCAGCTGCAGCAGTTCGAAGAGGTCCTGCCGTGGTTCGAACGCGCTATCGAGATCGACCCCTACCTCCGCAGTGCCTACTACCGCGCGTTCCAGGCTGCCCAGCGGCTCGGGGACAGCGAGCGCTCCGAGGCATTCTTCGAGCGCTTCCAAAACCTCGAAGCGAACCCGCGGTCACACCTGGTCGAGTTCAAGTACACCAGGACGGGTGAATGGGGCGAGGTCGCGGTGCTGGGCTCGAGCGACGTCGTCCCGATCGAGTTGCCGCCGGGGCCTATCTTTGCCGGACAGCTGTCTCTGGCCGAAGACGCCGCGGAGTGGATCGCCGCCGATGTATTCACGATGGCAAATGTGACGGTCTGTGATCTCGACCAGGACGGCGCGTTGGACCTGTTTCTCGCCGGCGCGGTCGACACCGAGGGCTCGACTCGCAACGCCGTACTGATGGCCGGCTCCGACGGTTTCGAGCTCGCCGCAGACCACCCGCTGGCAGGGATCGAAAACGTCAACACAGCCCTCTGGGGCGACATCGACAACGACGGCCTGACCGACGTCTATCTCTGTCGCCGGGGCCCGAACCAGCTCTGGCGTCACGTCGAAGGCGGCGACTGGGAGGACATCACGGCCGCGACCGGGACCGGCGGCGGCGGGCTCGATACCGTCGACGGAGCCCTCTTCGACGCCGACCACGACGGCGATCTCGATCTCTTCGTGGTCAACTCGAACGGCGATAACGAGCTTTTCAACAACAACCGTGACGGCTCCTTCAGACCGTTGGCTGCGGCCAGCGGGCTGACCGGCAACGGCAGCGAGTCGCGAGGTCTGCTGGTGGCCGACCTCGACGCCGACCTCGACGCCGACATCATCGTCATCAACCGCGAAAGTCCGCACGAGGTGCACATCAACGAGCTGATGTGGAAGTACCGGGCAGCCGCAGGATGGGACGCATTCATGGCTGCTGATATCGAAGCGGCGGTGGCCGGCGACACCGACGCCGATGGACGAACCGAAATCTACACCGTCGATCGGCGGGGCACCATCAGTCGCTGGCAGATTGACGAGGGCGGGATCTGGGCGGCGAGTACAATCACCACCGGAACAAAAAGGGGCGGAATGGCACGTCTGGCCCTTGCAGATGTCGACGGCGACGGCGCCCTCGACCTCGTGACCTCGACAGCCAGCGGATGGCGCGTGGTGTCACCGAGCGATGGAACGGAGCTCTTTGCCGCCGGTGGCGGTGAAGCGGCATGGACCCTGGCCGCGCTCGAGCCCGCCCGCGGGCCCTCTCTGGTGGCGTTCACTCCGGACACCGGTCCTTCGGTGTGGCCCCCGGGCCCGGGTCGGCTGCCGTTTGCCGCCGTCAGCCTCACCGGCCGAGAGGACGACGCCAGCTCCGTGCGGACCAACGCCTCCGGTATCGGCGCCCGTGTTGCGGCCAGGGCCGGCGCCCGCTGGACGGTGGTCGACACCCTCCGCGCCGACTCCGGCCCCGGCCAGAGCCTGCAGCCGCTGCTCCTCGGGTTCGGCGGGGCGCCGCGGATCGATTTCGTCTCGATCGACTGGTCGGACGGCGTGCTCCAGACCGAGATGGACCTCGAACCGGGCGCCGTCTACTCGATCGCCGAGACGCAGCGACAGCTCTCGAGCTGTCCGGTTCTGTTCTCCTGGGACGGCGGGGCCTTTGTCTTTGTGAGTGATCTGCTCGGAGTCGGTGGGATCGGCTATGCCCTCGGACCCGGCGAGTACAACGTGTCGCGGCCCTGGGAGCGCTTCATGATGCCCCCGAACTCGCTGGCACCTCGGGACGGCCGCCTGCTGCTCAAACTCGGCGAGCCGATGGAGGAGATCACCTACCTCGACGCCGCCCGCCTGGTGGCCTACGACCTGCCGCCCGGTTGGCTCATGACCGTCGACGAGCGCATGGCCATTCTCGGTCCGGAACCGACGGGCGCCCCGATCTTCGCGCGCCGTGCCGTTGCGCCGGTTCTGGCGGTCAACGACCGCGGAGAAGACGCCACTGACACGATTCTCGCGACCGACCTCCGCGCCGCTCCGGTCGGCGAGCTCGATCTCCGCTTCATCGGCCGGCTCGAGTCAGAGCACCGGCTCACCCTCGTCTTCGACCAGGACCTCGACCGGCTCGGCGACCATCTCGTGCTGGTGGCCGACGGGTGGGTCGAGTACCCCTACTCGCAGACCAACTTCGCCGCCTGGCAGGCCGGCGCCGACTACCGGGCGCCTACGCTCGAGGCGCGCCGCTCTGATGGTGAGTGGTCGCTGCTGTACGAACAATTCGGCTACCCGGCCGGCATGCCGCGCCAGATGGCGCTGCCGCTGCCGCCCCTGCCACCTGGCACCCGCGAGCTGCGTTTTTCCACCAACCAGGAGATCTACTGGGACCGCCTGGTAGTGGTGGTGGCCGAGGACGCTCCGGACGTCAGGCGACGGGAGCTCCGGTTGACATCCGCAAAGGTCGAACAGCCCGGCTTCGCTTTCCGCACCACCGGACCGCAACATTTGCCGTCCTATGATTGGGCGCGGAGGGCGCCGATGTGGGACACTCGTTTCCAGACCGGCCTCTACACCCGTTTCGGGGAGGTGCTGGAGCTTGTCGCGGCCACCGACGATGCGGTTGCGATCTTCGGACCAGGCGAGGCGGTCCACCTGGAGTTCGAGGCGCCGGCGGAGAGTCCTCGCACCGGTTGGACGCGCGTCTTTGTCCTCGAGGTGGACGGCTGGTGCAAGGACATGGACCGGTTCACAAAGGACGGCGCCACCGTCGCGCCGTTACCGTTCGCCGGGAGAGATCCGTCAATCCCGAGGCTCCTGCACGCGAAGTACAACAGACGGTATGTCACGTCCGCGGGATGAGGCCACAGTGAGTCGCTTTCTGGGGGGGCGGTTTCTATCGCGGCCTGCGGCCATGAGTGACAGGGAACGGCTCAGTCGCGCGTAACGACCCGAATGAACGGGCGGGCGGTATTCCCTCCGCCGTTGTCCCAGCGAATGGGGCCGCTCGCGCCCCAAAAACCCGAAAGCTCGGTCAGCTGCCGCTGCAGGTCGGTTCGTCCTTCGACACCTCGCCGGAGCGCCTCGATCACCAGGTTCGCGGCGTCGAAGGCATACGCCATCGCCACCGAGGGTTTGACGCCGTACCGCCGAACGCTTGAACGCACCAGCTTGACATACGGGCCGCACTGCTGCGGCGGCTGGAAGGGAGCAATCTCGATCACGGGACCGCCGTAGCTCGGTGGAAGCTCGACCAGGTGGAAGCCCGGGATCCACGGCAGGAAGAGCGGGCAGTCGACGCCGACCGATTGCAGGGCGGCGACCAAGCGACGGCCGACGGCCGGTCGGAGCCGAATCACGAGGCCGTCCGGGGCGAAGCTCTTGACGCGATCGGCCAAGCTTCCCGGATCATGGAGATCGGGGTCCACCGCAAGCTCGAAGGCCGGACCACTCCGGCGGCGCCCCATCGCCGCCTCGAGCTCGTTGGCGAAGGTCTTGCCGTCGTGATCGGCGGACACAATTACTCCGACCGCCCTCAGGCTGCGTGGTGTCACACCATCGTTCACCAGCGCCTCGGCCTGGGCGGCATCGTCGGGCGGCAGACGGAAGATCCACGGCACCCGGGCGTGGGTTAGCGAGGGGTCAGAGGAAACCGGTGAGATCAGCGGTAGATGGGCCTTGGTCGCCACCTGCTCGGCGACGTGGGTGGTCTCTGCGTCAGGACCGCCGATGAGGGCCAAGATTCGATCCTCGAAGACCAGCCGGATGACCTCCCTGGAGCCCGCGCCCCAGGGGTCGTCCGCCCATCTGCGGATCATCACCAGCCGCTTCCCGTTGACTCCACCGGAAGCATTGGCCAGCTCCACCGCCAGGGCCACGCCGCGGACGAGGTCGCGGCCCACCGGGTGGTCGTCGCCGTCGGGCGCAAAGACGCCGATGCGATACTCGGCCTCATCCGCCGCAAGATCGAGGGTCTCCGCCCCTGTAAAGGTCAGCGGATCGTCCAGCATCTTCTTGTAGGGCTCGTCCGCCCAAAGCTGAACGACCAACAGGAGAATCGCCCCGACGCCGAGGCTCTTGGCTCGCACCACGATGCGGCTCAGCGGTCGCCGAGAGAACGGAAAGTCCACGCCCCGTCCTCCACCACGGCCAGCAGCGCCGGGCTGCGGTTCGAGCAGATCGCGTCGTAGACCTTCTCTCCGGTCACGCCGTGCCAGCTCGTCACGGCCATCAACTCGTCGCGGATCAACGCGCGGTTGAGGCCGGCGCGCTCGATGGCCTCGATGAGCTGCGTCATGCCGTCGTAAGCGTGAGCCGCATAGGTCTCGGGAGGCTCGCCGAAGCGAGCGGTGAACTGCTCGACGAAAGCCACCTGCTTCGGATCCCCGCTCTCAGGGTCGTAAGGGTAGCCGGCGACGACGTTGAAGGCACCGTCGCCGGTCGCCTCGAGGAACTCGGGAGTCACCATGCGATCGGAGCCGATGAAGAGCTGCTCCATCCCCATGGCACGCATCTGCGCCAGGATGAGCGCCGACTCTTCGCTGTCACCCCAGGTGATCACGGCCTCCGGTTCGAGGGTCTTGATGCGCTCGAGCTGAGGCGTGAAGTCGGTGTCTCCAAGCTGGTAGTTGAGCTCGGCGAGGAACGGGTGCCCGAGGCGGGTGGCGGCGTCCCGGAACTCGTCGATGCTCATGCGCCCGTAGCGGTTGTTGGCGCGCAGGGCCGCGACCCGGGTCAGCCCGAGCGTGCCGAAGACGTAATCGGCCAGCAGATAACTCATCTGGCGGTCATCGGTGATGTTGCGGCAAACCCAGGGGATGGCGGTCTCGATAAAGGTGGGATCGGTGTCACCGGTGTTCATCATCGGCACCTCGGCCTTGAGGGCGACGCGGATGGCGATGTGCGAGTTGGCGCCGTCAATAGTTCCGAGAATCGCCCACACGTGTTCCTTGTAGGCGAGGTCGACGATCTCGTTGCCGCTCGCACCCCACAGACCATTGTCGTTGCGAACCACCAGCTCGTAGGGCGTCTTCGACCCGCGATAGCCGCCGCGGGCGTTGGCGTGCTCGATCGCGAGCCGCGCCCCTTGCAGCATCTTTCGACCCATCTGTTCTTCGTGGGAGGCCCCTCCAGTGGCGACCGAGACGGTGGCTTCTATCGGGCCGAGAAAACCGATCTTGACGCTGTCGACGTGTTCGGGCTCCGGGATGTGGCGACCGTAGCCGCGGTACTCGTTGGGCTCGAGGAAGAAGCGCTTGTAGGGCTCGGTGAACTTCCCGTAGGGCATCAACTCTTCGGGGGTGTCGCCGTAGACCTGCTTTTTCGCTCCCGGGACGGGCGTCGGGTCTTGTGTGTCACCGCCGGTCGCGAAAAAGGGAAAGGTCACGGCAACCACAGACATCAGAAGTGTCATAGCCTTCATTGGCCAGCCTCCTTCGCCACCTCCACATGCGGTGTGGACAACCCTTCGAAGAATCCAGCGCCAACTCCGCGGGCGAGCCCGTGGCCGGTGCCGATCCACACGTCGTTGCCCTGGATCTCCACAGCGATCACGAAGTGATTGGGCAACGACAGATCTGTGGACATCGCCCGCCGCTCCTCGTTGCCGACGCTGATATGGGCGGTCCAGGTGGCGGCATCCTCGGTGTCGCGGCGATAGGAGACCCAGGTGTCGGTGGAGAAGTCACTGAGCACGGCGAGCCCTCGATCGGTGGCGTTGTAGGACGAGGTGGCGCTGCGCCCTTTAGTGAAGTTGATGAAGTTGCTGGCGAGCCCGCTGTCGTGATCCATGTAGCCGCGCCAGTGGCGACCGTCGTATCGGCTGAGTCCGAAGTAGGTCGCGGCCCACAGCACCCTATCCACGTACGAAACCGCGGTAGTGATGATGTGGATCAAGCCGTCGTCACGGAAGAGGTCGATCTCCATCTCGCGGTCGGGGTCGCGGTGGGCGTTCCAGCGCCGGGTTTTCACGTCCCACTCGAGGATCCCGCCCCCCCACACCGCGGCGTAGACCTTACCGTCGCCGGCATCGACGTTGTAGCACCAAATCTCCTCCATGGGAGCATTTTTCTCCGTGTAGATCTCCCACTCGCCGGTCACCGTGTCGAGGGCGCTCAGCCCCGCCGTCGTCGCCACCCACACGGTGTCGTCGAGCACCGCCACCCCATAGACCACGTCGTTGACCAGCCCGCTGTTGAACTGGTTGAAATTGTCGAAGCGGCCGCCCGAGAAGCGGGCGAGCCCGCCACCGAAGAGTCCGACCCACACGTCGCCGGTCTTCTCGCTCACCGCGATGGCGCTCACCACCCGCCACGGCAGCCCGTCCTTCTCCCGCCACGAGCGCCACGTCTGATTCTCGTACAGGGCGAGCCCATCCTCGGTGCCCACCCACAGCCGATCGCCGTCGGCGGTGATGGCGAAGATGTGGTCGTTGGGGAGCCCGCCCTCGGACGCGTAAAACGTCTCCCAGTGGGTATACACGTACGGCTCCCCCACCGGTCCAGCGGCCTCGTCGGCCGCCGAGGCGGCTGACCCAACCGTTAACAGCACCGCAGCAAAGCAGGCAAGCGACGCTCCAAACCGCAATTCGCGCAGCGAATTACAGCGTCTTGAGGTACTCGATAAGATCATTGAGCTGATCCTTGGTCATGTCGTTGGTCACGCCGTGCTCGTCGTTCGGGTTGAAGCGCGTCCAGATTTCCTCGAGGGTGTCCGCGCGCCCGTCGTGGAGGTAGGGCGCCGACTCGTAGATGTTGTTGAGATGCGGGACGTCGAAGACATCGTGGGTGTCGAGCTCCGATGCGGTGCCCACCGTCGCGAGCTCGCGGTTGGTGAAGTAGGGCGCTGGGTGGCAACTGTTGCATCGGCCTTCGACTGGGATCTCGGCACCCGAGTTCGTAACGGTGCGTTCGAAGAGAGCCTTGCCGCGCCGCTGAGAGGGGGTGAGCTGGTCCCCCACCCGATAGCGGTTGGGGTTGCGGGGAATGGTGCGGATGTAGCTCTCGAGGGCCACCACCTGATCGAGGGTAAAGGGATCGATGCGGGTGAAGAAGACCGCCAGCCGCGGACCGCACTGTCTTGAAATGGTCTTGTTTTTGCCGGTCCACTTGAAGGGTGCAGTGTCGAGGATACCGCGAAGGGTGCGGTTGTCCACGGGGTTGAAGCCGATACCGTCGGGCTCGATGTCGTAGGTGATGTTGTCGATGCCGCCATCGGGGTGGCACGAGTGACACGAAAACTGGCGGCCATACGTGACTTCGGCGGAGTGGAAGATGCTCTCCCCTTTCCGTGTCAGCGTAATCTCCTCCGGTCCCCCGAGGTCGATCGTCGCCACCTTCACACGACTCTCGACGTCGATAACCGCCACTGCGTCGGCCAGCGCTTCCGCCACATAGACAAAGAGGCCGTCGGGAGAAACCGCCAGCCCCCGCGGATTTCGCCCCACTGGTATACGCCGCTCCACGAACTCGGTGGTCACGCCGAGATGGTTTGGGAGAAGATCACGCCGATCCTCCTCGCTCGCCGATTCCAGAACAGCCCGCATACGCTGGAGGTCGACGACCGCCACCTCGTCGACACCACCGCCGGTGACAAAGGCGAGCCGGCCGTCTGGTGTGATGGCGACATCGGTCGGGTCGGCAAAGTAGTTGTCGGGTTCATCGAGCAGAAGCTGATCGAACCTTCCGTCGCGCCACAGCACACCGATCCCGTTGGTCATCACCCAGCCCTGGAGGACCCGCGTCATGGGTACCAGATTCTTGGTTCGGACCAGCGTCACAAGGGCGAACTCCCCGCCGGGGGCCACATCCACGCCCTGCAGCAGGTTGGCCTCGGGGATCATCACCCGGTCTGAGATCATCGAGCGCTCGGTCCCAACGACCGTGACCTCGGAACGCGATGGGGTTCGGAAGGGCACGAAGTGGGAGAGGTTGTTGGTGACGTAGATCTCGCCACCGTCGGGTGAGCGGCTCACGCCCCACGCGCCGCGCCCGGCGGACAGCCGCTTGACCTCGCGCCGTTGCTCCAGATCGACCACCGAGACATCGGCCGAGCCGGCGTTGGCCACATAAAGTGTCCGGCCTGCCAGATCGGTGACCACGCCGTGCGGCTCATCACCGACCCTGATCGTGTCCACCGCCGCCATTGCCGAGAGATCGATCACCGACACCGTGTCGTCGCCACGGTTGCTGACATAGGCCCTCTTGCCATCGGGCGACAGGCAGACCCCGTGCGGGAGGTTGCCCACCGGAATATCAGCCACAACCGTTCGGGTCGGGGTGTCCACCACCATCAGGCTGTCAGACGCCTCACAGGCGACGAATAGTCTGCGCCCGTCGGCACTCACCGTCAGATTGAAGGGGGTCTTGTATTCGATCGCTGCGGCCTGGGCCATCGTCATATCGGCGCGCGAGTGATCCACCTGCGGCAGGTAGGAATTGAAATCGAAGTCAGCGCCGTGGATCCCGGGCACGTGGCACCGCTCGCAAGTGGCTCGCGTAGGCGGGAAGAGGCCGACCGCATGCGCTGCCACCGGCTCACCGGCAGCAGCCTGCGCAGCGTGCTTGCTGCCCGGGCCGTGACAGCTCTCGCACTGGATGCCACGGGTTCGCGAGATGCCTGTCTCGGTGGCATGACATTGCAGACACGCATCGCTCTGCCTGGGATCGCCCTCGACCCCCTCCACGAACGCCATCGTCCGTGCCGCGTCGGTCCCGAGAACCGCGTACGCCTCTGCATGGCGGGTCAATCGCCACTTGCTCGCCACGTAACCCTTGGATTCTCCGCGGTGGCAGGAGGCGCAGACCATGACGCCGACGACGTGTGGATCGTCGTCCGCTGTCTCCAATCGAACCGTGACCTCCCGCAGTTCGCCCCCAAAACCCGGGTGGGCGATCTTTTTCAACGCCTCGTCATAATTGAAGGGCGTTACCTCGACCACCGCCGTGTGCGAGCCCTTCTCCTTGTGGCACACCATACAGGCGCGGCGGTCGGGCTTTCGCAGCCCCGCCAACTGTGCCGCCTCGGAATCAAACATGATCTCGGCCGCCATATACTCGCTTCCCGGTCCGTGGCAGCGTTCGCATTGGACGCCGTCTTCAATGTGGAAGGTGGAGTCGAACTGCCACGCCTCGACGTCCGATGCGGTGGCGTGGCAGCCGAGACAGATCGGGCTCGAAAACGGGTTCTCCTCGATCCCTGAAATCCTCGCGATCTCCGCCGCCTCGGGTAGGGCGAGAGCGGCGTAAGCGCGGGCATGCGGCGACAGGTACCAACGATCGAGCTGGTCGCGCTGAGGGCTGTCATGGCACTCTCCGCAGACCTCGGCGCCCACGTAGACCGGCTCGCCGGCGCCGGCGCTGACCGCCGAGACAACGCAGATCGCAAGCAGCAGCGCGCGTCCCGTCACTTCGCTTTCGCCTCGGGTTCGGTGACGGTCAGCACTTGATTGACCTTCTCGTTTTCGAGGATCGAGACACGTCCGCTGGGCCAGCGCACCTCGACGCGATCCACCTTTACATAGTTGCCGAGTCCGAAATGGGCGCGCGGGTCGCTCTGGCTGAGGTAACCGGAGCTCGACCGGATGTCGCGGACCTGGGTGACACCTCCGGCGGTTACGCGGACACGGGCACCGATGCCGTCGCGATTGCTGGTCGTGCCGACGGTGCGGACCATGATCCAGTTGCCGCGGTTGCCGCCGTCGTTGCGGTAGAGTCGCGCACGGCCGTTGAGGTTGAGCACCAGAAGATCGAGGTCACCGTCGTTGTCGAAATCGCCGGTGGCGGAGCCCCGACCCACCGCTTTGAGCTTGAATGCGGGGCCGCTGGATGCAGACACGTCAACGAATCGCTTGCCGCCGCCACCACGGAAGAGCGTGTCCTCCTCCGGCTCGAGATGGTGGGCGTCGCCGTTGACGATGAAGATATCGAGTACGCCGTCGTTATCGTAGTCGAGGAAGTTTCCCGACCAACTGGTGTACTGGCCAAGCACCTCGGCAATCCCCAGCTCGGCGCTGTTCTCCTCGAAGTAGCCCTTGTCCGTATTCCGATAAAGACAGCCGTAACCCATATCGGGCACCAGCAGATCGATCAGCCCGTCGCCGTCGAAGTCCCCGAACTCCGGCCCCATGGCAGAGGTCGCCTCGCCGTTCTCACCGAAAGCAGTGCCGGTACGCAAAGCGATCTCCTCGAAGGTCCCATCTCCGCGGTTACGGTAGAGGTAGTTCTCCATGCCGTCGTTGGCCACGTAGAGATCCTCGTAGCCATCATCGTCGATGTCGCAAGCGGATACGCCCATCGCACGGCCGTCGGCAGAGTCGAGCTTGGCCGCGCGGGTGACGTCGGTAAAGGTGCCGTCACCATTGTTGCGATACAGGATGTCCTTTTCTCCGTGGTAGGAGAGCGGGCCCGGGAAGGCCTCGGCGGCGAAGTAGTTCCTGTATTCAGGGTCGAAGACCAGGTAACCGCCGACGAAGAGATCGAGCCACCCGTCCCGGTCGTAGTCGGAGAATGACGCGCCGACACTCCACAGCTCGCTGCCGACCCCCGCCTTGTCCGTCACGTCGGTAAACGTGCCGTCGCCGTTGTTGCGGTAGAGGGTGTCGCGGTCGTAGTTGGTGACGAAGAGATCGCGGTCGCCGTCGTTGTCGTAGTCGGCAGACACCGCCGCCATGCCGAAACCGGTGTCTCCCACCCCGGCCGATTTCGTAACGTCGGTGAAGGTGGCGTCGCCGTTGTTACGATAGAGCGCGTTCTTCAGCTTGCCGTCGAGGTCGCGGCCACGCACCGAGCTCACGGCCTTGAGATAGCGGCCGTTGACCAGGTAGATATCGAGATCGCCGTCGTTGTCGAAATCGAAGAACACACAGCCGGCGCCTGTCGATTCAACGATATTCGACAGCTCGTCGTCACCGATCGAGTGGACGAAGTCAATGCCGGCGTCATCCGTAATATCGACGAATTGCGGCAACTTCGGCCCATCGGCAGCATCTCCCGCACACACCACGATCAACAGGGCGAAAAGAATGTGCACCGTTCTCATGGTTCTTGTACCTCCTCGGACCGGCCGAGCCGGACTGCCGGCTTGACGAAGGCGTCGGCCAGCGTGTTGGGCGCCACCATCTCGCGGTCCTCGTGGCAGCCGATACATCCACGCCACTCGCGGGGCATGACCCAGGTCCACGAATCCTGCTCGGCCACCTCCGTTCCCCGCCCATCGACAATCTCAAACCGCAGTGGCACACCGGCCGGGACCTCTATCTGAAACGAGCCGTCTGATTCGATCGGCGCCTCGCCGAGCGTTCGCTCACCCGGACCCGATGCTCGCGTGGCCGGCACACCTTCGATGACTCGTAGGGTCGAGGCCCCGCCCGCCCGCAGGTGCTCGAGACCCTTCCGATCGGTGATGTGCGAGCTGATGCAGAAGAAGATCCCGGTCTTCTTCGAGGTGTCGACCACCGACGAACGCCCCTTGACCATCGGGTGGGGTGCCAGCTCGTGGGCATCCAGAATGTGGAAGCCCTCCTCACCGTGAACCAGATCGAGACGCTCACCGGTGGCGGGGTCGATCCGGTAGAGACCGTAGACCGCATTCAGACCCGGCGGACGAAAAGAAACCAGCAGACCGCCGTCGACCAGGGGCAGCGGGTCGAGGTAGGCGCCGCCCGAGGCAGCGGCGAGAAGGGTTCGGCTGTGGAGGGGTCGACGCAGGGTGACAAACGCGAGATCACCGCCACCGAGAGGCGAGCGTGCGTCGGCCTCCACGAAGTAAACCCGTCCGTCATGGCCCACCCGGACCGCGCGCGGAACGAGAGAACCGTCGAAATCGTCGTCGAAGGCCATCAAATCGGTGCCGTCGTTGTTGACCGCCATCACGGCAAACGGTGCACCGCCCCCATCGTCTTCTCCCCGGCGCCAGGTGTACACCAGGCGGCCGTTGGCGAGGACATCCGGCGCGAAATCGGAGCCGAGGTGATAGGAGATGCGCAGCGGGTGGGCGCCGTCGATATCAGAGGTATAGAGGGCCAGCGCCGGTTTGCCGGTTCGTTCGTCCACCCAGCCGTGCCCTGTGGCGAGATAGGCGATGCGTTGGGTCGGCGCGACATCGTCAAGATGGAAAAGGGACCCCACCCACAACGGGGATGTCGCCTCGCCCGGATCGTCGGTGATGCGGACGACGTTGCCGCCGCTCGCGTCCATCCGCCAGACCTGGAGGCGATCGTCGACCGACCTTCGACCGGCGAAAAGGATCCGCTCCCCGTCGAAGGAGACGGCGGGATCGCAGGCGGCAAAGAACCCGTCCGTCATCGATACCTCGGTCCCGTCAGTCGAAAGACGGACGATTCGGCTGCCGTCGAGGCACCGCCCCTCAGGCACAGGGTTTGCCGGTTCCACAGCTGCCACCGGCAGTCGCACGAATACCAGCTCCTGCGCCGACACGACTGTGCTCACGAGCACGAGCGCTATCGCCACCACCGAACCGCCCCGATAGCTGTCGCGATGAACGGCGCCGGTCATTTTCCGAAACGTCGCGCGGTGACTGCGGTCGCGTCCAGCTCGACCAGCAATTCATCACGGCAGACGTCCTCGATGGTGCAGACCAGCGGCAGGTTGTCGAGGCCCCGCAGCTTGAGGATCCTCCGCAGCCGCCCCACATCCCCAGGCTTCTTGACGAACGCCGAAGCCTGACGGATGTCTTCGAACGTTGCACCCCCGGAGGCCAGCAGCGATTCGATGTTGTCGAGGGTGCGCCTCGCCTGGCGATCGAAATCGCCGGGATGGACAGTGTTGCCATGCTCGTCGATCGAGGCCGTGCCGGAGACGAAGAAGTAGCGGCAGCAGTCGGTGGTAACGCTGAGTCCGCGCGAAAACGACGACCCGTACTCCGGCGGCTCATTCTGGAGCGGGTTGCGCAGCCGCTCGACGGAGCTCTCTCGGCCGGCCAACGGCTGCGTCGCGAGCAGGTCGAAGGTGCAGTGGTGGCCGCGGGCGTTGCGTCCGCCGATGCCGGTGCTGGCGGGGATGACGCTGGCCGCCGACCCGTTGAGGAGGCCGAAGCTCTCATAAACCTGGTTCCGCACCTGGTTGAAGTCACCGTACCAGGCGAGGATGTCGTCAAGATAGAACCAGGTGCGGCGCACGTCCGCAAAAGACCAGTCGTGGCCGCGCAGCACCTCGTCGGCGAGGAGCAGCGCCTGCCGAGTCTCGTCGGCCGGCTGTGCCCAGGCCTCCGCCGGCAGCAGTCGCGCCAGGTCCGAGAGGGCCACGTAGCTGGCGTCGTCACCCTCGACCAGACGGCCGCACGGCACACCCAGCCAATCGATGGTTTCCGTGGAGTCGGTTGTGGACGGCCTGGCCGCGATCACCTGGATGCCGGCGATCCCTGAACCGGTGCACGGGACTCCCTCGATATGGGTCGGTGGGATCAGCGCGTTTGTGGAGTCCTCTCCGAGTCCTGCAGCACGGCTTTCGGCAACCGATCCTGCAGTGGAGGCCTCGCCGAAGACGCGCTCGTGCAGAATGATCAGATCGGCGGCATCGAGCCGCCTGCCAATTTCTTCATAGGCGCGGCGAATGCCTCCATCCAAATCGGCGTTCTCTCCTTCGGCGGTCCAGGTGATGAACGAGAGGTCCCCAGGACCCGAGTTCACAGAGAGAAACGCCACTCAGCCCCCCCCGCCGGTCGAGGTCACGGCGAACACGCAGACACCCGCGACCAGGGTCGGGGGAACTCCCCCCTTCCCGGCTGGCCGGCATCGCCTGTCGGCGCCCAGGAGAACGAAAGCGAGATCGAGAAATTCCGGCGATGACGGGGACTCGCGGCGTTTTTCCTGCACCACCGGTTCATGCTAGCCGATACTCATGCGATCTGCCAGAAACCAAAACGATTGTGCGAAATGGTCTCATCCGGAATGCTTCGCGGACCACAGTGCGGTTGAATTCCTCGTAT
Source organism: uncultured Thermoanaerobaculia bacterium (assembly GCA_964423595.1). Lineage (GTDB taxonomy): Bacteria > Acidobacteriota > Thermoanaerobaculia > Thermoanaerobaculales > Sulfomarinibacteraceae > Sulfomarinibacter. Next base: position 28,405 of record CAYRFI010000013.1, read on the forward strand.
TTGGAAGCCGATGTCTGGCGGATCACCCTGTGGCGAATAAGCAGCTCGGCGGCGTGCAGGCGCGGCGGAGCGAGTGAGATACGGGCCGACTCGGTAGACCCTTTCGGAGCGTTGTCCGAGTCATACCTCGTGCCGCAACACCTCGAAAACAGCCTTCGAGATCTGGATATCCTGGACGGCGACGCCGGTCAGATCGGCGACGGTGATCTGAGAGTCGTCGGTCCGCTGCAGCGTGCGATCGACGATGATTTTGCCGAGCTCGAGGATGTCGCCGTCCTCGATCATCCCCGCCTCGAGCGCGTGGAAGATCTCGCCGCGCACCCGGCACTGCTCGATGCTGTCGGCAACCACCAGGTCTGCCATGCGCAAGATCTCGGGATCGAGCTCGTTCTTCTCCCGGGTATCCGAGCCCATCGCGGTGATGTGGGTTCCCTCTCTGACCTGCTCGGCACGCAGCAGCGGGGTGCGGGACGGCGTCGCGGTGACGATGAGGTTGCAGGTGGCGGCGATCTCGTCAGAATGCAGGGTGGACTGAATCTCGAGTCCGAGGCCGCTCATGGCGTGGCAATAGGCTTCGAGCTCCTCCTCGCCGGTCCCCCAGACGATGACCTCCCGGCAGTCCACGATCGGCAGCAGCGCTTCGACCTGCATCTTGCCCTGGACACCGGCCCCGAAGACGCCGATGCGCTCGACCTTGGTCGGTGCCAGGTATTTCGCGACCACCGCGCCGGCGGCGGCCGTTCGCACATTGGTGAGGTGGCACTCGTCGAGGAGGATGCACTCGAGCTGCGCCGTCTTCTGGCTGAAGACCAGCATCAGGCCGTCCGCCGGTGGCAGCCCGAGCTTGACGTTGTCGTAAAAACCGGAGGCGACCTTGATGACGAAGTACTCGTCCCCTTTGATATAGCCGTACTTGATATGAACGTCGCCGGGCGGGTCCTCGAAGACCAGCTCCCCCACCGGCGGCACCACGACGTCGCCACTCGAGTAGGCGATGAAGCCCCGCTCGATGGCCGTCGTCACATCGACTCGCTGCAGCGCCTTCTCGATCTGCCGGCGGTTGAAGATCTCCGGCATGGCTCAAACCTCACGAGATCGGCGCGCGGCGCAGTCGATCAGCGCGACGCAGAAAACCGAGGAGAGGACATGACCGATGATCCGCTTGTGCACGTTACGCATGCAATCCCTCCCGTGTCCCGGGCAAGAGTTTGACTCCGCTGGGATTTGAGGTTAGCAGAATAGCGCGTGCTAACCTGCAAGGGCTCGCGCGCATCGACAAGGTGCTTTCAGAGTTCGCGCACCAGAGGAGAGAACATGAGCGATCCCTCGACTGGAAACGGCATCTGTGCGGCGGCCTGCCGACGGATAAAAGCACTCTGGTTCCTGGCGCTTTTCTGTCTCGTCGCGCCCACCCTGACCGCGTTCGAGCTTGACCAAGCACGCAGCTTCCAGCTCGACAACGGCCTCACGCTGATCGTCCTCGAGGCGCCGGCGGCGCCCGTGGTCAGCGTGCAGATGCTCTACCGGGTCGGCGCCCGCAACGAAGAGGTCGGGCGCACCGGCCTCGCGCACTTTCTCGAGCACATGGCGTTTCGCGCCAGCGCGAACTTCCCCGACACCGAGCTGGTGAGCTCGATCTATGCGGTCGGCGGCGAGTGGCACGGCTACACCTGGCTCGATCAGACGACCTACTTCGAGACCCTGCCGGCTGACCAGCTGGATCTGGCGCTGCGGATCGAGGCCGACCGCATGGCGCGGCTGGTGATCCCGGCGGCGGAGGTGGAAGCCGAGCGCGGCGCCGTGCTGACCGAGATGCACGGCTATGAGAACGATCCGGCATCGGTGCTGTTGGATGCCGTCCTGGCCGTGTCCTTTCTCCAGCACCCCTACCGCAACAACTCCATAGGCTGGGAGAGCGATGTCGAAAGCATCAGCCACGATGACCTGGTGGAGTTCTACCGCCGTTCCTACTGCCCGGCCAACGCGGTTCTCGCGGTGGTCGGCCGGGTCGACGCCGAAAACGTCCTCGAGCGCGTGCGCGAGCTCTTCGGCGCCCAGCCGGGGGGCGCGAGGACGTTGCCGCCGCCGACCGTCGAACCGCCGCAAACCGGCGTGCGGCGCGTTGAACTGTGCGGGCCCGGCGACCGCAACCGCTTCGAGGTGGCCTACCGCGCGCCTTCGGTGAACGACCCCGACTATCCCGCCTTCCTGCTCCTGCAGCAGGTGCTGGCGGGCGGCCACGGCATCAACTTCGGGCAAAACGAGTTCGGTGATGCGGTGCGGCCGACGTCGCGCCTGGCCGGCATCACCGACGACCTGGTGACCTGGTACCCGCCGCAGGCCGCGCCCTATGTCTTCACCATGGCCGGCAGCATCGATGCCGCGGCCTCGACGACCCAGCTCGAAGTGCAGCTGCAAGGGGCAATCGACGCGCTGGCATCGCAACCGCCCGCCGACGAGGAGCTGGCAACGGCACGCCAGCAGCTCCTCGACGAGCTCGTGTACGACCTCGAGACTACCGAGGACGCGGCGCACCAGCTCGCCTACTTCGCGGGTCTCGACGCGCTCGACGTCCTTTTCGAGCTCCCGAATCGTCTCGCATCGGTCACACCGGCCGACATCTCGCGCGTGGCCGGCGCCTATCTCCGACCTTATCAGCGCACCATCGGGTGGTATCTCGCCGGTCCGGCCCCCGCTGCTCCGCCCGGCCCCGTCCCGGGGGTGGGTGCTGCTGCAGGCGGGCCACCGCCGGCTTTGGAGGTGGTCGCGCACGAGGTACCGGCGGCGCACCCCTTCGCACCCTCGGTACCGCGGATCGTGCGCCTCGCCGGTGGCGTGCCGGCGATCTTCCAACACGCATCGTTGTCTTCCGAGGCCTACGTCCGCGTTCTGGTGCCGAAGACCCGGCTCGAGTTCGCCGCCGCGGTGACGCCCGACAACCCTGTCTGGCGCCACACGTCACTCGACTTCAAGTTCCGCCCGTCAGAGCTTGAGGCGACCCTGGAGCAGGCGCGTGAGGCTCTGCTGACGGCGACACCGGCGGCGGCGATCTCGCCCGCCGACATTGACGACCCGATGGCGCGCCTCGCCTTGGCCTTCGACGAGGTTCTGGCCGTCGCCACGCCGGTGGCGAGTCCGGGAGTCTCGGTCGTCGCGCTGGTAGGGGACGTGCAGTTGGCGGAGACCATGCCACTGCTCGAATCGGCCTTCGGCGATCTGACGCCAGCCACGTCCGACCTGCCGGCGCCGAAGGCCGGCCCTCGCGAACGGTGGATCAACCTCGACGTCGCTGTGACCCAGGCCGGGCTTGGCTATGTCGTGCTGGCGCCGGCGCCGGACCACCCCGACTGGTTCGCGTGGCGCATGCTGCTCTACGTTCTGAGCCACGGCTACGAGGGGCGGTTGGGGGTGGAGGCCATCAGCCGGCGCGGGCTGGTTTATTACATCGACGCCGAGTACCTCACCGACGGCACGAGCGGCCGGGTGTCGCTGGCAATCGGCGTCGACCCCGCCAAGCTCGATCCGATGCGCGAACTTCTCGGCGAGACGCTGCAGCGCCTCGTGGAATTGCCGCCGACCGAGGCCGAGCTGGCCGAAGCCAAAACCCATCTCCTCGGGCGCAGGCTCAGCGCCGCGCAGAGCGACGAAGAGATTTCGGCGCAGCTGATCGAAGAATGGATTGGACGGAGACGATTGATGTCCGATGTGGAGTTCGCGGCGGCCGTGAATGCGGTCTCGCGGCAGGATCTGGAACGGGTCATTCCCGCCTTCCTGGCCGGTACGACCATCATCGTCAAGGGGGCCGAGTGATGCAATTGCGACTCGTGAGAAGAATCGGCATGTCGTTGGGTCTTGTGGCCGGCCTAGTGGTGGTCGGCAACTGCGCGCGATCGGACAAGGAGGCCGGTCACTTGCTGGCGACGACCGCAGGCCTCATCTTCAGCGGTGGGCGCATCTTGACCCTCGGCGAGCCGGCGACCGTCGAGGCGGTCGCGGTTGGCGGCGGTCGGATCCTGGCCATGGGCGATCGCGCAGCGGTCGAGAAGTTCCGCGGTCCGGACACGGTCGATTACGACCTCGCCGGCCGCGTCCTGGCGCCGGCCTTCGCCGACCACCACGTCCACCTGCTCAACCTCGGCCTGGCCCTGCTCTACCGGGCCGAGCCGTTACCCACCTTTGTCGATCTTACCGGCTCGAGCAGCCTCGAGGCGATCGGAGAGGCGGTCCAGGCACGCACGAGGGCACTCGCCCCCGGAACCTGGATTCTCGGCCAGAATTGGAGTCAGGGCGCATGGGGCGCCACCGAGCTACCGACCCACGAGGTGCTGTCCGCAGCCGCTCCGGACCATCCGGTCTACCTGACGCGGGTCGACGGCCACGCCGGTTGGGCCAACAACAAGGCCCTGCGTTCGGCGGGTATCGACGCCGCGACGCCCGACCCGCCGGGAGGCGTCATTGCGCGAACGTCCGATCGAAGCCCGAGCGGGGTGCTGCTCGAGCGCGCCAACGAGCTGCTGCGCCCGTTGCTGCCGGTACCGTCTCCGGCCGAGATCCGCCGCGCCTTCCGTCTGGCGGCGGAAGCGCTCTCCGCGCAGGGTGTGACCGAGGTCTTCGACGCCGGTTTCCTCGGACCGCCGGGGATCGTGGACCTGAGTCTCGACCTCGAACACTATCTGACCAACCTGGTGGAGACCGATTTGGAATCGCCGTTACCGCTGCGCGTGCATCTGATGGTGCCCGCTCCGAGTCCGCTGGCCGAGCGCATCGTCGCCGACCCCGTGCGCTACCGGCACCTGACACCACGCATCGGCGTCACCCACCTCAAGCTCTACGCGGACGGCGCCCTCGGCAGCCGGGGAGCGCTGCTCTCGCATCCCTACGCCGACGACCCGGCAACCAAGGGAATCGAGCGGATGAGCCGCCAGGACATCAAACGGGAGGCGCTGGCAGCGCTCGACGCCGGGCTCGACGTCGCCACCCATGCCATCGGTGACACAGCCGTCGAATGGACGCTCGATGTTTATGAGGAGATCCTCGGCGAGCAACCGGGACTGCGACCGGAACGACTGAGGATCGAGCACTTCTCCTACGCCAAACCCGAGGATTTCGGCCGCGCCGCAAAGCTCGGCATCGTAGTCGCGGTCAACCCCGACTTCGTCGCGCCCGACGACCAAGGGCTGGCGATGGAAGACGCTCGCGTCGGTCTCGGCAACAGCGAGAGGGTCTACGCCATCGGCCGCCTGGCGGCGGCCGGCGCGCGGCTCGCCTTCGGCTCCGACTACTTCGCGGCACCTCCGGCGGAACCGCTGCTCGGCTTCTACGCCGCGACCACGCGCCAGAACGCCAACGGACTGCCCGTGGACGGCTGGCACCCGGACGAGAGGCTGTCGCGGATCGAGAGCCTGAGGATCCAGACGCGTCTGTGGCCTCCCGGCGGCGGCGAGCCCGAGCGCGGAGTGCTGGCGGTGGGCGGCCGGGCCGATCTCGTGGTGCTGACCGACGATCCGCTCTCGGTCGAGGCCTCAGCCATTCTCGGGATCGACGTCGAGGCCACCTTCCTCGACGGCGCGATCACCCACGAGGATCACGGTGGAGGGCCGTCGGGAATGTAGCTGAGGTTAAAGAGCTCTGTCGCGCTACCACACGCTGCCAAGGGCAACCCTGATCGCCTCTCCACTGACGCCGCTGGATTCGTCGGATGCGAGGAATGCGATCACCTCGGCGACTTCCCGGGGCGTGGCAACGCGGCCCGGTGGATACAATGCCGCCCGCTCCTCCCACACCTGATCGGTCGTGATACCCCGATCCTTCGCTTCCTGGCGAGCCGATCGTTCGGCCATCTCCGTCCGAACCCAGCCCGGCAGGACGGCGTTCGATGTCACGCCGTAGGCTCCCCCATCTACCGCGACCGAGCGCATGAGTCCGAGCAACCCGTGTTTGGAGGTGGTGTACGCGCTTCCGGCGGGTTCGGCAATCAGGCCGGCCGTAGAACTCGTGTAAACAATGCGCCCGAACGCGCGTTGGATCATTCCCGGCAACACGAGCCTCGAGAGATGGAACGGACCATCGAGGTTGACCCGCATCGTCTCGCTCCAAACGTCTGGTTGCTGTTCCCAGACGACCCGCTCGTGCGCCGAGCCGATTCCGTGGTTGCAGACGAGGATCTCGATCGGGCCCAGTCGTTGCTCGGCCTGGGCAACCGCGTGCGCACAGCCCTCAGGTGTTCCGAGGTCTGCAACCGAATACTCGAGCCCGGTTTCCGCCAGATCCTGCTCGCTCCGGGCGACGCACATCACGTTGGCGCCACGTGACGCCAGGAGCTCTGCAGTTGCACGCCCTATTCCGCGGCCCCCGCCCGTGACGAGAGCGACGCGCCCTCCGACTCCAGCCATGCTCCATCACTCCTTACCGATTTTCGGGGCCAGTATATCGGCACGATAGCGAGCCCTGCCCACTTCACACGCCCCTTCCGGCCCGACCTTCTCGCTGAAGCGAGGACATCTCCTCGGCGATGCGGTGCAGCCCCTCCTCGAGATAGTCCCGTTTCCCACCCAGCCAGATGCGCACGTATCCCTCGAGGCCAAGGTGGATCCCAGGAACGATGAGAGTGCTCTGGTTGCTGCGGATGCGCTCGACCAGCTCGAGGCTTGGTGTCGGCGAGGAGTATTTCACGAATGCGATGGCACCTGCTTCTGGGGGAACGTAGGAGAATCCTTCGCCCAATTCAGTCAACCACTCGCTGAAGATCTGTCGATTCTGTTGCAGGAGAGCGCGACCGCGTTCGTAAAGCTGTTCCCGGTTCTTTTCCTGAACCGCCACCCGCGCCACGGCATCGGACAGCTTGTTCGGACAGATCGTCAGGGAATCATGCTGTGTCCAGCATTCGTACACCAGGTCCTTCGGACCGGCAATCCAACCGATGCGAACCCCCGGAATGCCGTAAGCCTTCGACAAGCCGCTGGTAACGATGACCCGATCGCTCATGCCCCAGAAACTCGTGGTCCGCGGGCAGTCGATCTCTGCTCCCAGATAGACCTCATCGGCGAGGAGGTAGGCGCCCACCTCCTCGCAGCGGCGGACGATGCGTTCCATCGCCTCGACCGACAGGATCGAGCCCGTGGGGTTGTTGGGATTGGAGACGTAGACGAGGCGCGTCCTCTCGTTGACGGCGCGCTCGAACTCCTCCCAGTCGGGCTCCCATTCCGCGTCCTGCCGCAGGCGGAACGTGTTGATCGTGGCCCCGAAGCTTCTCGGCACACCCCACATCTGCATGTAGTTCGGCACCTCGAGCGCCAGCTCATCTCCGTCGTGCAGGAGAACGAGGGGAACGATGTAGTTGGCCTCCGAGGTCCCGTTCGTGACCTCGATGTTGTCGGGGGTCGAGCCCGGATACAGCCGTGCCAGGCTCTTCCTCAGCTCGGGCGTTCCATTCGACTGGCTGTAGGTCAGCGGGGTGTCGAGGGCCCAGTCCAGATCCAAGCCCATCTCCGACAGCTCGCGCAGCGATACCGGAAGCACCCCGCTCTCGCTCAGATCGTACTCGACCACGTTCTCCCAGGTCGACTGCATCCGTTCCATCTCGAAGGTCTCGATCTTCACAGCATCTTCCTCCTCACTCGCCTTGGGCCGCGGCGCGACCGGTCGTTCACGGCGTGGAGAAACGGGTCGGCACCATAGTGAGAAACGAGGTGCGGCGTCACTCCAAGGGAACCGGTGGCGGGCCGTCGGGAAGGTAACTCACGTACTCGACACCATGGGTCTTATCCTCGAACTCGCGGCGGACCTCGGCCAGCTTCGCCGGGTCCGCGAACAGATCGACCATCGTCGCGGCCAGGACCTTGGCGGCGTAGACCATGCCCTTGTGGCCGATCGACATGCCTCCGGTCGCCACCACCGGCCACGCGTGCCACGGCGCTCCGGCGGCTGCCGTGGTGACCGACAGGTGGAGGGTCGGCACCTTCCAGCTCACGTCGCCGACATCCGTCGAGCCGCCGTCGATCTCGCGCGGGTCCAGATCGAGCGGCTCAGGGGTTCCGTTGAGCCCGATCGGCTCGACGTCGGTGGCGCGCTGGATCTGGCGCGCGAACTCCTGCTCCTCGTCGGTGTACTCAATCGGTCCCAGCCACATCATGTTGTCGTGGATCAAAACCGCGCCCGACAGCATGGGCAGCTTCTCCCAGTCACCGGTCTGGACGGTGAGCCGGGCGGTGGTGCCGGTGGCCAGCGCCGCACCCTCGGCGATCCGCCGCGCGCGCTCCAACAACCCGTCAACGCCGGCGTGGCTCGAATCCCGCAGCCAACACCAGACCTGGGCGTGGGCGGGCACCACGTTTGGGACGTCACCCCCATCGGTGACCACGTAATGCATGCGCACCGTCGGTCGCACGTGCTCGCGCATCAAATTGAGCGCGAAGGTGAAGACCTCGACCCCATCGGCAGCGCTGCGCCCGTTCCACGGATCGTAGGCGGCATGCGCGGTGCGACCTTCGAAGTCGACCACGAAGTCCACCACCGCCTGATTGCCCTTGGTGTCGGCCACGATCTGGTCGCTCGGATGCCAGGCGAGCACTGCGTCGAGGTCGTCGAAGAGACCGGCGCGCAACATGTAGACCTTGCCGCCCACCGACTCTTCGGCCGGCGTACCGTAGTAGCGCACCGTGCCAGTGAGCTGACCGCTTGCGATCAGTTCCTTGACGGCCAGGGCGGCGCCCAGACTGGCAGTGCCCAGCAGATTGTGACCGCAGCCGTGGCCCGGCGCTCCCGGCACCAGGGGTTCGGGGGTTGGCTGGGCGCGCTGCGAGATGCCGGGCAGCGCGTCGTATTCGCCGAGGATGCCGATGATCGGGTGGCCTTCCCCGAAGCTGGCGACGAAGGCGGTGGGCATTCCTGCCACCCCCCGTTCGACCAGGAAGCCCTGCGCTTCGGCGTAGTCTGCGAGGACTGCCGCCGAGCGGGTCTCGCGGAGCGCCGTTTCGGCGAGGGCCCAGACCTGATCTGCGAGCTCGATGAGCTGCGCGCGGTGGGCGTCGATGGCCGCAACCGCCGCCTGTTTGGCCGGCTCGGCATCGACGGCAAAAACCGGGGTGGCCGCACAAAGAACGGCCGACAAGCAAATGCGGGTCATGGGTTTGGTCATGGCTTGGATCTCCGGGGATGTCGGTATCGAGCGACCTTCGGCATCATGGTTGTGGGAGTGTTCTTCTCCTCGAGCCGAGGCTACCACGGTCTCCAGAGGTGCGACACCCCCTGCAACGCCAGCGATCAGATCTCCGGAACGGTCGGATCCTTATGCTAGCCTGGACGCGCTCGACCTGGAGGCGCCTCATGCGGATCGATGTGTCCGAGACGGAATCGAGAGCACGATGATCGGCTTCGTTCACCGGTGTCCACAATCGCGGGGATCCCGGCCCACGGCGGGTTGGTGGGTGGGGCTGCTCGCGGCCGCGTTGGCCGTTGTTGGTGCGGCGTGCGCGGTCGTCGGTCCCGAACCGCCGGTTGTGGAGAGAAACGTCCCGGTGCCGATGCGGGATGGGGTCGTGCTGCGGGCCAATGTGTGGTGTCCGGCGTCGGCAGGGCCGTTCCCGACCCTCGTCTACCGAACGCCCTACGGCAAGGACGAAACCGAGGGCTGGTACACGACCCACCTGCGAGCGGTCGAACGGGGCTATGCGGTGGTGATCCAGGACGTGCGCGGGCGCTTTGCTTCGGAAGGCGATTTCTTCCCGTACGTGAACGAGGGTCAGGATGGTTTCGACTCCATCGAGTGGGCCGCGCACCAGCCGTGGTCGAACGGTTCGGTGGGTACCTACGGTCTGTCCTACCCCGGCGCCGTGCAGTGGCTGGCCGCCATCGAGAGCCCGCCTCATCTGAAGGCGATGGTGCCGGCGATGACCTTCTCGTCGCCGCGAAGGTTCTTCTATATGAACGGGGTGTGGGACCTCTCGTGGCTGGCCTGGGCGCACAACTCCATCGCACCCGACGCCCGTCGCCGGCTCGGACTCGCCGGGCCCGTGACCGAGGACGAAGCCGCGTCCGTCTGGCCCCGGGTCGCCGAGGGCATGCAGAGCTTCTTACCGCTGGCCTCGCTCCCGGATCTCGATCCGGTGGCGCCCTTCTACACGGAATGGCTGCGGCATCCACCCGAAGATCCATGGTGGGACTGGGCGGAGCTGCCCGGCCGGTACGACCACGTCGGCGCCGCGGTCTTGAACCTGTCGGGTTGGTATGACGAGGCGTACGGCCCGGAAGGAGCGACGACCAACTTCTCCGGCCTGCTCGCGAGCCGGGTTGGTGAGCGCGATCCGAGAACCAAGCTGATCCTCGGTCCCTGGGTGCATGGGGTGCGCGCGGTGGGAAACCGGCAAGCCGGCGAACGCGACTTCGGCCCCGAGGCGGCCGTCGACTACGACGATCTGGTTCTGCGTTGGATGGACCGCTACCTTCGAGGTTTCGACAACGGCCTCGACCTCGAGGCGCCGGTTCGCCTATTCATCATGGGCGAGAACAGCTGGCGCGACGAGCCGGCCTGGCCGCCGCCCTCGGCCGTTCCCGCGGTCCGTTTCCTGAACCCGAGCACGGTTCCCGGGGGGTACGGGGTCCTGTCGGAGGCGCCGCCGAAGCGCTCGGAACCGAGCACCTTCCGCTCCGATCCGGCGCAGCCGACCCGAGATCCCTACCAGGTGTTCGGGCCGCACGACTACAGCCGGCTCGCCGATTCTGCGGGAGTGCTCGTGTTCGATACAGAGCCCTTCGCGGACGACACCGAGATCACCGGCGCCATCACCGCCGAGATCTTCATGTCCTGCGACTGCCGAGATACCGATCTGTGGGTGAAGGTCCTGGACGTGGGTCCGGACGGGGCGGCCTTCAATCTCATGAGCCCCGGTCTCGATGTTCAGCGCGCCAGCCTACGGGACCCGAGCCGTGGGCGCGAGCTGCTCGAGCCCGGCGAGATCTACTCGCTGCGCTTCGAGAACCTGATCACGAGCGAGGTGTTCATGGCGGGCCACCGGCTGCGGATCCTCGTGACCGGCTCCTTCTTCCCCGACTTTTCGAGGAATCTCCACACCGGGGAGTCTGAGGCGTTTTCGTCTCAAATGGTAACGGCGGAGATCCGGATCCACCACGACGCCGCCCACCCGTCGCGCCTCGTCCTCCCCGTGATCCCCCGCTGACCGCTGGCCCGCGTCATGCCTGTCCCCTTGAGTCAGGGGGACTGTGGATTCGAAGCTCAGGCGGCCGAACGACTTTGGTCAGCGGCAGCTGACAGGGACAAAAACAGCGGCAGCCGCAGTCATTGGCGAAAGCGGCCAGACGGACTGGAGCGGTGCACCGCCGTCAGATTCTCGGATGCAGCAGGCGCCAGGTCATCGCGCGCACTTGATCGAAGACCTGCATCGCGTGATCGGCCTGTGCTCCAGTGATCGCTCCAGCCGCAACAAGGAGCCTCAGGTGGCTGTCGACCTCCTTGGCCGAGGCATAGGCAATTCTCCAAAAGTGCACTCTGTCTCTTCCCGACCGTCCATGTCCCTCGGCCAGGTTGGCCGGGACCGAGTTTGCCGACCGGATCACCTGATCGCCGATCGATTTCAGAGGGGCGGGGACCCTCATCACGAGCTTGATGGCGATGCCCGCCGCTTCGAGGGCCTTCACGTGGGCCAAGAGGTTGGTGTTGGTGAGGGCATTGGACATGATCACCTCCGGGTCGTTCATGCCCTCCCTCAAGCCGGTGAGTCAGCGAGTGTCAAGGGTGCTACGCACCGACTTGATCGGCTTGCCCTTGACACTCGCTGACTCACCGGCTATTCCGCTTTCCGAACGACCCGGAGGTGATCATGCCGCCGTCGCCGAACCTGATCACTGCCTCTGACCGCTGTCGCTGACGCGGTAACCCTGGCTAAAACGGGCCCCAGTTCATCCAGTGCGAAACCAACAGGAAGACCAGGCCGGTCCCAATCCAGATGCACTGCAGTGGCCAGATGAACTTCACCCACCGCTCCCACGGCACCTTGATCAGGGCCAGGCCGGCCATGAAGTACCCCTGGGTGGGGGTGAAGACGTTGGTGAAACCGTCGCCGAACTGGTACGCCAGCACGGTGGTCTGGCGCGTCACGCCGACCAGATCGGCGAGCGGCGCCAGGATCGGAATCGACAGCGCGGCCTGGCCGCTGCCGGACGGCACCAGGAAGTTGAGGAAGACCTGGATGCCGTAGATCCCGGCGATGCTGATGTCCGCCGGGAGGTTCCGCACCGCCGACGCCATCGCGAAGAGGATTGTGTCGGTCACGCTGGCCGCTTCGAAGATCACGAGCACTCCCCGGGCGAGACCGACAACCAGCGCGCCGCCGGCGATCGCCGCGGCGCCTTCGACGAATCGCTCGGCGGTGCGGTTGGCGCCGAGGCCACCGAGCAGCCCGGCGAGAATGCCGACGGCGACGAAGAGCCCCGACAGCTCGAAGATCCCCCACCCCCAGCTCGTGGCGCCGACGATGACTGCCGCCAATCCTCCGAGCAGGACCGCCAGCACCGACCACCCCTTGAAACCCAGAGAGGACGAACCAGCCGAGTCCGTCCGGGAAGCCTGGTCGTCGGCTTCGATCGGAGATCTCCGGCGCCGCGACCACACAACGATGTAGATCGCCGTGATCGTCGTGATGACCACCCACACCACGAGCCTGAAGCCGAGACCCGAGAACACCGGCAGACCCGCGATGTCCTGCGCCACGCCGACCGTGAACGGGTTCAGAAAGGCGCCGGAAAAGCCGGCGCCGGCGCCCACCAGACCGATGGCGCCGGCGGTGATCTCGTCGTAGCCCAGCCGCCTCGCCAACACCACCAGGGCGGGGAGGAAGACGAGCGTCTCCTCGGCCATGCCGATGGTGGCGCCGCCCAGCGAGAAGAGCACGACGAGCACCACGATCACCACCTCTCCGTTGCCCCGGCACGCGCGCACGATGCCGTGGATCAACGCCTCGATAGCGCCGGTGGCGTTGACGACGCTGAAGGCGCCGCCGATCAGGAAGATGTAGAACACGATGTGGGCGGTTTCCAGGAGACCCTTGGGAAAGGCCAGAAAGACCTCCGAGATGCCTGCCGGGCTGGCCTCCACGTGGTGGAACGACTCCGGTTCGACGATCTCGCGACCCTGGTGATCGACGCGGTCGAATGTGCCGGCCGGGATCCAGTGGGTGGCGATCGCAGCGAGCACGATCAAGCCGAAAAGGAGGGCGTAGGTGTGGGGGACCCGGAGCTTCATGTCGTCCGACCGCAGAACTCTATGGCGGTGACCGCGTAGATGCGCGCGGCGTCGATCACCTGCGCGATCTCGACCGACTCCTCCGGCGAGTGGGCGACCGCGAGATCACCCGGGCCCAGGATCAGCGTCGGAATCCCGGCGAATGCCGAGAGCAGGGCGCCGTCGGTCCAGGCGGGAAAGGCGCCGAGCTCGCCGGCCCGACCGCAGACCCTACGGCGCGCGGCGGCGGCGGCCTCGACGACCGCTTCGGAGGGTGACGTCTTCAACGCCACGTGCTCGAGTGTCGCCATCCCGCCCGGCAACCGTCGGAGCGTGGTGCCCAGGCCGGGCATCTCGGCTTCGACCGCGGCCAGCTCACTCTCGAGCTCCGCGCACACCTGCTCGAACGTCTCACCCGGGAGTGAGCGCCGATCCGCGGTCAGCACGCACGACGCGGCTACCGTGGACGGTTGATCACCGCCGCGCACGGTGCCGAAGTTGATGGTTGGGGGACCGAGGAGAGAGTCGGTGCGGGCGTCGAACCGGCTCAGCAGGCCGGTTCGAACCCGATGGACGAACGACGCCGCGGCGTCGATCGCATTGATCCCCGCCGTCGGTGTGCCGCCGTGGGCCGCCTTACCCGAAAACACGATCTCGAGCCACTCCAGGCCTTTGTGGCCGATGCAGATCTGATTCTGAGTGGGCTCGCCGACGATGGCCCCATCCGCAGTGAAGCCCGAGCCGATGAGGTGCTCTGCGCCGAGGCTCTCGATCTCCTCGTCGATGACCGCGGCGAGCGTCACCCGGCCCGAGACGGGCAGCCCGGCCCGGCCCAACCCAACCAGCGCGGCCGCCATCGCTGCTACGGCCCCCTTCATGTCGGTCGTGCCACGGCCGTCAATTCGCCCGTCATGGATCTTCCCGGAAAACCCGACTCCGGGATCCGCTTCGTTGAGCGGCACGGTGTCGGTGTGGCCGCAGAGGACCAGATGCGGGCCCGGTGCGCGGCCTTCCAGACTGCACATCAGGTTGGGGCGGCCGGCGACGACCTCCACGAGCTCCGGTCGCAGACCTCCCCGCTCGAGAAACTCCGCCAGCGCCTCGGCGACCCTGGACTCCTGATTCGCGACACCGGGATGGCTCGGAATCTGCACAAGTCTGGCGAGGAGCTCGATCGGCTCGGTCCGGTCGATGGCGTCGAAGATGTCAGAATCTGTATTCATCCGGCCTCCTCCGTTATCGGTGCCATAGGCTTGTCGGCGCGAACGAACAGCCACAACCCAACACCGAGTAACGCGAACACCGATCCGGTCGCGAGCGCCGGCACCCAGCCAAAGGCTTCAGCGGTGATCGGAACGAGAAGAGCCCCGATTCCGCCCACGACATTTCCACCCGTGTTCAGGACTCCCGCGGCGGCCGATGCGTGTTTGCCGGACACGGAGATCGACGCCGCCCAGTACGCTCCCTCGGTGAGCTGGGTACTTCCGAAGCTCAACGAAAGCAACACCACGGCCAGGTAGGGATTCTCGGCGGTGGCGCCGAGAAAAAGAAGGCCGGCAACGAGACTGAGACCGACGATGCCGGGAATCCTGTATCCCCAGCGGGGACCGATGCGTTTGCAGAGACGATCGCACCACAGCCCGCCGACGCTCGCACCGACTGCACCGACCATCCAGGGAGCTGCTGCAAAGAAGCCCCCTTCCAGGATCTCGAATTGCCGGACATCGACGAGGTAGATAAAGAACCAGTTGAAGAAAATGTAGAAGACGTAATTCATGCAGAAATAGCTTGCGGCCAGCAGCAGGATGTCCCTATTTTTGAGCACGCGTTTCCAGGCTGTTTTGTCTTCGATAGCCTGTTCCGGTAATGGCCGGTCTGCATTGATCAGGTCCAGCTCTTGCTGACTGACTCGCGGGTGATCGGCCGGGTCGTCCCTCGCGTACCACCACCAGAATCCCGCAATCAGAAATGCCATGGGTGCCGTCATGAAAAAGGACTCACGCCACCCCAGGTTTTCCATCAGCCAGGCAACCAGCGGTGCCGTAACGGCGGCGCCCAAAGTCAGCCCGGTACTCGTCAATCCGTTCGGGAATGCCCATCCAGACACCGGGAACCAGGTGCCGATCGTTCCGCCGCCAAACACCGGAAATAAAGGTGCTTGCGTGACGCCAATGAGAAACCGTAGGCCGATGAGCGTGGCGAGGATGAAGGTCGTGGATGCAAGGGCCGTCCCGGGCACAAGGCCCGTGGCCAGGGTTAGGATCCCCCACCATACGGCGATAAAACTCAGTGCCCGACGGGACCCCACGATGTCACCGAAAATACCGCCCGGAAACTGGAAAATGGCGTATCCCCAGGCAAAGGCCGAAAGCACCATACCCAACTGGATCTTGGACAACCCGAGATCAGCCATGATGTTTTCACCGGCAATGGACATGTTTGTTCGCAGCACATAGGCCACGAAGCTCATCATGAACAGGAGCCCAAGGATCACCCATCGAACACGAGTGCACTGACCATCAGAACGGGCTGAGTCGGCGCTAGCCCGCATATCTCACCAGGTTTCGTCGCGAGGGCGTCGAGGTACCGTGCACAGTGGGGTTTTCGACTAAGAGGCCCGGCCGGGGCCCCCAGCGTCGTCCGTTGCGGGCGCCATGGTTCCGGATTCGAGGCGCCGCGACGACGGCGATGTGCCTCCATCGCCGAGGAGCGGCAACGAAGAAGACGGGGCCATGCCGCCGCAACCCTTCGGGCCGATGGGGGTCGTGGCCGAGCCTCGAGGCCGCGGGGTCGTACTTGACGGTACGTCGGGCAGCCCGACGGGAGTAAACGCCGCAGATTGCGGCAGATCTCCGACCGCAGCAGAGAGGTTGTGAGACATGCGGGTTAGTTCTCATCTGCGCCTCCCTCGGCCAGGTACTTTGAGACCTTTGCCGGTTTGGCGCTGCCGAAATACCTCTCGCCGACGATCACCAGCGGCGCCATCGCGCACGCTCCGACGCAGTTGACGGTCTTGAGGGTGAACTTGAAGTCTTCGGTGGTTTCGGAGGGGCCGACACCGAGCTGCCTTTCGAGCTCCTCCACCAGCTGGCCGGCGCCGCGGATGTGGCAGGCGGTCCCCGTGCACACCTTGACGATGGTGTCGCCCTGGGGATCGAGGGAGAAGGCCTTGTAGAAGGTCGAAACCGAAAAGACCTTGGCCAACGGCACGTCGAGAGCCTCGGCCACCCGTTCGAGCACGTCGCACGGCAGGTAGTTGTAAGCGCGGTGGACGTCCTGCAGGACCTGGATCAGGGCCGGTTCCTCCTGCGGATAGCGACCGAGGATCTCCTCGGCCTTGCTGAGGTCGGAGCACGGGGTCTCAGCCATTCATTCTCCTCTACGCCTTTACCGGTTCCGGTTGCCTGGCAACGGCACCGAGCTCATAGCCCTTGCGCAGCGCCTCGATGTTGACGTCGATCACCGCCGGCTTGGCGGCAAATGTTTCGCGGATCACTTCGATCACGGCATCAATGGAGACGGCATCGGTGGCGCCGAGGTAGGCGCCGAGCGCGACCATGTTGGCGCCGCGGGGGTTCCCGAGCTCGGATGCCACTTCGTTCGCAGGGATTTCGATGACCGTCAGGTCGTCGCGTTCGGCGCCGCGGTTGATCAGCGACGAGTTGATGAGCAGCAACCCGCCCTCGCGAATATCGGGCTCAAACTTTTCCAACGACGGCAGATTCATCGCCACCACAGCGCGCGGTGAGCGGATCACCGGAGAACCCACCGGCTTGTCGGAGATCACCACCGTGCAGTTGGCGGTGCCGCCGCGCATCTCGGGCCCGTAGGAGGGTAGCCACGAGACCTCCATGCCCTCGTGCATGCCCGCGTAGGCCAGCATCTTGCCGATCAGGAGGATCCCCTGTCCCCCGAACCCGGCCATGATCACGTCGCGCTGCATGACCCCTCCATTCAACCGACGAGCGGCTTCGGTTCTCGGCTGCCGCCTTCAGGAGTTTTGAAAACACCTACCGGGTAATAGGGCAGCATGTTCTTCTCGAGCCAGCCCATCGCCTCCGCGGGCGGAATACCCCAGTTCGTGGGACAGGTCGACAGCACCTCGACGAGCGAAAAGCACCTGCCCTCGACCTGGTAGCGGAAAGCCCGCCGCAACATCTCCTTGGCGTGGACCGACACCAGTGGATTGTGGACTGTGGCGCGGGCGACAAAGGCGGGTGTCCGCAGGGTCGAGATCAGCTCGGCGATCCGGATCGGGTATCCGGCGGACTCGACATCGCGCCCGAGCTGACAGGTCGTGGCCACCTGGCCGGGCATCGTGGTCGGTGCCATCTGGCCGCCGGTCATACCGTAGATCGCGTTGTTGACGAAGACGACGGTGATTTTTTCGCCGCGGTTGGCGCAGTGGATGATCTCGGCCATGCCGATCGAGGCGAGGTCGCCGTCGCCCTGGTAGGAGAAAACGATGAGATCCGGCCGCGCACGCTTGATGCCCGTGGCCACCGCCGGCGCGCGTCCGTGGGCCGCCTCTTGAAAATCGACGTTGAAGTAGTCGTAGGCGAGGACCGAGCAGCCGACCGGGGCGATGCCGACGGTCCGCTCGCGCACCCCCATTTCGTCGATCACCTCCGCCACCAAACGGTGGATGAGGCCGTGGGTGCAGCCGGGGCAGTAGTGGGTGGTGACATCGGCCAGGGATTCGGGCCGGGCGAAAACTGTCTCAGCCAATGTGCACCTCCTCCGAGCTGCCCTCGATCATTGCCTTGACCTTGGCGACCACCTCGTCGGGCGAAACCAGCATGCCGCCCATGCGGTTGAGAAAGTGGATCGGGCGGCTGCGGGCGAGGGCGAGCCCGACATCCTCGATCATCTGCCCGGCCGAGAGCTCGACCACAAGGACTGCGCTCGCCTTCAGCGCGGCCTCGCGCACCGCCTCATACGGGTATGGGAAGAGCGTGATGGGGCGCAGCATCGCGACACCGATGCCCTCTTCGCGAAGCTCGTCGATGGCGGTAGAGCACACCCGAGCGACGGTCCCGTAGGCGACGATGAGGACATCGTAGTAGTCGTCTGTGCGGTACTCGGCGAAGCGCACCTCATCGGCAACCATGAGGTCGTACTTTGCCTTGAGGCGGATGTTGTGTTGTTCGAGTTCCTCGGGATCGAGGAAAAGCGAGTTGACGACGTTGGTCGGCCGACTGCCGTCACAGCCCGTGGTTGCCCAGGTCTTGGGCGCGAGATCTTTGATCGGCTTGCGGCCCTCGCGAAATTCGACGGGCTCCATCATCTGGCCGATGAGGCCGTCACCAACGACCATCACCGGGTTGCGGTAGTAGTCGGCAAGGTCGAAGGCGTCCTGGACGAGATCGGCGGCCTCCTGGATCGACCAAGGCGCCAGCACCAACACTCTGAAATCTCCGTGGGCAAGGCCCTTGGTGGCCTGGAAGTAGTCGCCCTGGCTGGGGAGGATGCCACCGAGGCCGGGCCCCGCCCGCATGATGTTGACGATCACCACCGGCAGCTCTGAACCCGCCAGGTAAGAGATCCCCTCCGCCATCAGCGACACCCCGGGCGACGACGACGAGGTCATGACCCGCTCGCCCGCGCCCGCAGCGCCGTATATCATGTTCGAGGCCGCGACCTCTGACTCGGCCTGCACGAAGGCTCCACCCACTTGCGGCAGCCGCATCGACATGTACTCGGGGATTTCGTTCTGGGGTGTGATCGGATAACCGAAGAAGAGCTTGCAGCCCGCCTGCACCGCCGCCTCGGCGATGGCCTCCGAACCTTTCATGAGTTTCTTGGTCATGCGGGTCTCCGATCGGTCAACCTTCGTCCCCGCACCCGTTCCCGACGAACCCAAGACGCCGCGGCCAAGGAATCGGGGACGGAAATGGGAACGGAAATCATCGTCAGAGCTTTCATCAGTAGCTGAAGTAGTGGTACATCGCCCCGTTGACTTTCATTTCGATGGCCATGTCGGGGCAGGTGATGCAGCACAGCCGACAGCCGATACAGCGCATCTGTTCGACCATCTCGGCGTAGAAATATCCCTTGTTGTTGATCTTCTTGCCCATTCCCAGGATCTGCTGCGGGCACGCATGAACGCAGAGCTCACACCCCTTGCAGCGATCGGGGCTGATGATGATCTGCGGCATCGGCGCTCCTTTCTCAGTTGACCACGAAGAGCGGCCCGGTCGTCCGTATGTGGTGGCTCTGGGCGAACGGCGGCATCACGATGCGGCGCATCGTGACGACGGGACAATCGAATTCCTCCTGTCGGAGATCGGCCGCCAAATCCTCGGTCACTGTCACGGCAACCAGCGGCACCTCGGCCAGCCGGGCGGTTTCGACCGCCTGTCGATATCCGGCGAGCACCACCGCCGGAGTGGTCTCCCCCATGAGGTGGGTGTTGGAGATCAGGCCGGACACGGACACCCGGCCGACCGCCTCGATCTCGCGCACCATCTGGAGTGCGCTTTCGGGGTCGGGCGTCGACGGACGACGGAAGTTGAGGACCAGCAGGCAGTCGGTGTCATCGAACGGCACGACATCCGAAAGCGAGCCAAGGACCCGGGCGCCGATCTCGTCACCGCCGACGTCCATGATCAAACGGCAGGTGGGATCGCGGAGGTGGCTGCGGATCTGGGGAACGATGATCGGCAGATCGGCATGTACGTTGGCACCGGTCGGCGCCAGCAGCTCGATTCCGGCATCGGACAGAATGGCGCGGGCCGATCGCGACCGGAAGTAGGGCTTGACGACGTCGAGATCGGCGAGCGTGACCCGCACCCCTCGGGCGGCCAGATCGAGGGCGCCGTTGAGCGCTATTTCCGTCTTGCCGCTGCCGAAGTGGCCGACAAAGAGTGTCACCCGTTTCCGATACAAGCCTTTTCTCCAGTTCAAGAAAACCCGAGAGACCGGGGTCTCAGCATAACCCGGCCGGCATGTCCCGGACAAGGTATGTGAAACTCTTCACGAACACAAGTTCAGTATTGAGACGCGGTTACAGCACTCGGGCGGCAGCACAGGTTGGGGACAGATTGAGAATTCTCAGTTCTCACTCTGAGCCCTCTCGAGCTCACGTCGCGCCCTCTCGGACCCCGGGCTCCGCGCCGCGACAAAACGAAGGTGCTCGACACCCTCGTCACAACGGCCCACGGCGCACAGCGAAAGCCCGAGAAGACGTCGGATGCCGATATCCTCCGCGCACTGCTCTCTGACCGGTTCCAGGACCTCGACGACCTTTTTCGGGTCGGGGACGATCATGGCGTGGATCTGGGCCAGGTTGAAGGCGGCATCGCAGTAGCCGGGGTACTTGTCGAGGGCCGCCCGGTACCAACCGGCGGCGGCTGCAAAATCGCCATGGGCGCGGCAGGCTTCGGCCTCGTTGAAGAAGGCCTGGGCATCTGGAACTCGGAGGGCTGAGAGGGGCCGCACGACAATCGCCACCGCGACGGCCACGAGCACCGATACCGCCACGCGCTTTCCGAGCTGCCGATCGAGCGGCTTCCACCGCAGCCACCTGAACCACGCAACGACTGCCGCAGCGGCAAAGATGATGGCGACAACCGCCAGCGGCAACCGGAAGCGGGCGTTGATGAAGAATGGGATCAGGGTTGCCGAATATACGACGGCGAAGATCAGCAACAGGGACCTCGGCTGGCGCCGACCACCACCGATCACGAGACCCGCAAACGCCAGCGGCAGGACCGGCCAGAGGCCGAGGGTTCCCCATGAGTAGATCGACGCGTGCCGGGTCACGAACTCGATGACCCGGTTGTTCGAGACCTCATAGGCGTTGACCAGAATCCATGCCTTGTACGCCGTATGCCGCAGGGCCGCCATCGGATCGCTCCGGATATATTGCCAGGCGCGGTTGTACCAGTAGTCGGAGATTTCGCGCGGCGTTGCACCGGGGTCACCAAGCGCCTCGCGCGCAATCCGGACCTGGTCCTCGTGACCGCCCCACCGGTCGGCCCGGGTCCCCGGGACCACGGCCGTGATGCCGTCCGACTGCGGGTTGTTGCCGATGAAGAAATTGACCCCGCCGTTGGCGGCGACCAGGACGAAATCACCGTCCGCCAGGTAATTGTGGAGGGTCACCGGTGCAATGGGTACGGCGACGGCGACGACGAAGAGGACCACCTCGTACACGGCCGTCCGTGTCCTTCCAGAATGCCGACCAGTGATCACGATCCACCCCGCGGCAACCGCAATAAATGGAAGAATCGTCGGCCGGGCGATAGCGGAGAGACCGAAGACCACACCAGCTGCAACCCACAGGATCTTGCGGCGCTCGGCAGCAGCGCAGAGGAGAAGATCGAGACCGAGAAGGTCGAGAAAAACGATCAGGGTAACAACGAGAAGTTCGTTGGCGAAGTACAGTGACATCCCGTAAACCGCGCTCATGGCGAGGGCGACCCGCGCCACCACCCGGTCGAATATCCGGTCCGCAAGTCGATAGATCAGCCAGCAACTGGCTACGCTGAGCAGGATCTGGAGCAGCTTGACAACCGTCTGACTGGGGCCTGCCACCGCATAGATGATGCCCAGAAACCAGGGATAGAGAGGGGCCTGGAAGAACGTTTCGCCGTGAGACCACTCACCCGCGGCCGCCGCCAGCGCGACCTCGTGGTAGACCTGCGAGTCGAGGGTGAGGTTGTCGCCGTACGGGCTGGCGTACATCTCGAGGAAAAAGATGGTCCGCCACACGAGCGCGATAGCGAGGAGGGCGATGACGATCAGCTGTCCGGTGTCGAGTCGCCGACGCCCTGAATTTGAGGGAGACTCGGAATCCATCGATTCCATTGTGCCGTGTTCCGCCCGTTTCCGGAAACAACGCAGAGGCGCGGAGGCGCAGAGACGCAGAGGGTTTTTCGAACTTGAGAAACCCGCTCGAAAGGCGATTGGTTTCAGTGATTCGTCGAATACCGTCAGTCGCGGCGCGGGTTTAGTTCTTTCTCTGCGCCTCTGCGCGGGCGGTTGGGCGGGCGGGCTTTGCGCCTCTGCGTTATTTCGGTTGGGTGGGTGGGCTGTTCGAGCCTTCACCCTCTTTCGCAGCCATGCGAATGCGGCGGGCGGCGCACTCGGGGTAGCCGGTGCAGCGGCGGCATACGTCATCTTCGATGTATCCGAACTCGGTCGGTGCGCAGACGGTAATCACAGGGTCCTTGGCGCCGTCGAGCTCGGCCAGGAGCTCGGCGTCCTGGTCCGCGACCGCGCCACCGGCGCGGGCGCGTTCCTCCGCCGCCCGGACATTGGCGTCCCAGCCCCTATTCCGCTCTTCGGTCTGGGTATCTTCAGACTGAATCACCGCGGTCGCCCGGCGTTTTTTGAGCTCGAAGGCGATCTTGCGGCGGCTCGGCATCCGTCTGATGGCGAGGAAGAACAGATATCCAGAAGAAACCCCCACGATATTGGCGAGGCCGCCGACTATGCCATATGAAAGGCTCGAGTAGACAAGGATCGCGGCGGCGACCACGGCCAGATACTTGACCTTGACCGGGATGATAAAGAACAGCCGGAACTCCACCTCTGGGTACAGGGTGGCGAAGGTGAAGAGCAGACAAGTGCCAAAACCGACGTCGCCGTACAGCGGCTGAGCCAGAGCGGCGGAAGTGAGCGACGCGCCGAAGGTGGAGATGAGCCAAAACACCATGAAACGCGGTGAGCCCCAGTCTTCCTCGATTGGTCGGGCCATGATCCACAGCACCAACATCGATATGAAGAACCAGAACATGCTGCTGCCGTGGACGAACTGATAGGTCACCAGGGTCCAGGGCCGAGCGCCGATAAGACCGGGGATGAGGGCCAGTGCCTGCTGCCCACCGGGCATGGTCGTGCTCAGGATGAAAACCGCGAAATGGGCAAAGATAAGGCCCTCGGTCAGGTGCCAGTGCTCACGCTGCATCAGCGTCTCCCCAGGCGTCGTTCCATTTCCTCCTGGCTCAAACGGAGGATGATCGGCCGCCCGTGTGGGCAGCGATACGGATTGTCGGTGTGTACCAGGTCCTCGAGCAGGGCCAGCTGCTTCTCACGGGACAGCTGATGGTTGACTTTGATCGCACCCCGGCACGAAAGCGAGGCTGCAATCTCTTCCGACAGCTCCTCGGCCGCTCGTTCGGGTACGCCGTCGAGGGCGGTGGCCCGGTCGAGAATCTCCTCGACCACCTGGTCGACCGCCTCGGGCTCGAGCTCTGGAGGCACCGAGGACACTTTGACGGTATCGGGCCCGAAGACCTCGGCGTCGATGCCCACACGCCGCAGGAGGTCCTCGACCATGGGCACGGCGGCCGTCATCGCTTCCCCGAGCTCGAGCAACCGGGGAGTCAGAAGACCCTGCGACGGGGCCTCGCCTTCGGCAAGCCGGCGCAGGATCCGGTCGTAGAGGACCCGTTCGTGGGCCACGTGCTGGTCGACGATCACGAGCCCATGACCGTCCTCCAGGAGGAGGAACGAATCCCGGTACTGGCCGATGAGGCGGCCGAATGGGGTGTCGGCGAGCCCCGCTTTGGCTCCCGACCGCACCGCCGGGTGATGGCCGGAGACTGATGGTACGAAGCCTTCGGACGCGTCACCGCCCACCACCGCAGGGTCTTGATCATAGGCAGGATGGGCAAAGAGCGGCGCTCCCCCGGCGAGACGTCCCCGCACGAGCTCACCGTATCCCCCGTCCCCGTGCTCGGCCACTACTGCTCCGTTCGGCTCACCCTCATCGAGCCGGCTCACCGCGACCCGACCCTGGGAAGCCGCCACACCCTGGCGCAGGGCCCGTTCGACGAGGGCGAAGACCGCACCCGCGTGGGCGAAACGAACCTCCGCCTTGGCCGGATGGACGTTGACATCGACGGTGTCCGGCGGCAGCTTCAAATCGACGACCACGCGCGCTCCGCCATACCCGCTGCCACCGCCACGCAAAACCCGAAGAACCGCGCCCACAAGCAGCCGGTCACGCACCGGGCGGCCATTGACCAGAAAAGTCAGGGACGGCCGTCCATGCCCGCCGCCCGGGGCCAGAAGGCCCTGCACCTCGCCGCCGGCGCCTTGCGCCTCGAAGCGGGTGACCCGATCCGCCTTGCGCCACAGATCCTTGAGCCGGCGGGAAAGGTCGGCCACCGCCGGCGCATCGATCAGGGTTCGATTGCCATGTCGAAGAACAAAGGCCACATCGGGCCGGGCCAGGGCGGCCCCCCACAGGGTCTCCTGGGCGTGCCGAAGCTCGGTTTCGGGGGCCCTCAAAAACTTGCGCCGTGCCGGCACGTTGAAGAACAGATCGCGGACCTCGACCGTGGTGCCGCGGGCGCGTGCCGCGGCCTCGGCGCCGAGGATCCGTCCCCCCTCGACCGTCACCCGAACCCCACCCTTCGCCGGGTCCTCGGCGGTGAGGATCCGGAACCGCGACACCGCCGCAATCGACGGCAGCGCCTCGCCTCGGAAACCGAGAGTGCCGATGTGCAGCAGATCGTTGTCGGTGGCGATCTTTGAGGTCGCGTGACGTTCGAGGGCGAGGAGAGCGTCGTCCGGGTCCATGCCACAACCGTCGTCCCTCACACAGACCAGGCTGCGTCCACCGGTGGCCAGCTCGACCTCGACGCGGCGAGCATCGGCGTCAAGGCTGTTCTCCACCAGCTCTTTGACCACCGACGCGGGACGCTCGACCACCTCCCCCGCCGCGATGCGGTTGACCAAGGAGTCGGATAGGACTCGAATTCGAGGCACGAGGAATATCATACCCGCGCCGCCCACCCACCCAAAAACGCAGAGGCGCAAAGCCCACCCACCCCACCCCCCACGCAAAGACGCAGAGAAGAAAATCACCGTTGTGTCGGCTGATTTCGATTAGGATCCGAGACTCGGCGACAGATCAGGGATTTTCGAACACGGAGGTGTCAGGTTTGGAGTTGGGAGTGACAACCCGGCTTGGGTCTGCCAGGTCCTCGCGGATGAGGAGGTCGATGAGATAGTCACGGACCCCGGCGCGCCCGCGACGTTTGAAGAGACCGCGGACCGTTCCCGGCCTCAACTCGATGCCGGTCATATGGTTGAGATACTGGCAGAAGACCCGGGACCGCGACATGAACGACGCGAGCAAGAGCAGCAATAACACCGAAACCACTGCCGCAGCTCCCAGTTGATAAAGGGTGACCGGCGAAAGTTCGAGACTCCCAATGTCCATGTTCATTCTCCGTCGCCGTTCGGCTAGCCGTCGTTGAGCTCGTGCGTCTCGTCGACCTCGCCGAAATAGTTTTCACCGACCAGCAGCTCGCGTCCCTTCGAACCCGCAGGCGGTCCCACGAGACCCTCCTTCTCCATCATATCCAAGAGTCGGGCCGAGCGGGTGTATCCGAGCCGCAAACGGCGCTGGATATACGAGGCGGATGCCTTTCGAGTCCTGACGACCAGCCGCGCGGCGGCGTCGTACATCGGGTCGTCGATGTCCTCGGCTTCTTCTAAAGTGGTGCGCTTGCTGCCACGCTCCGGTGGGCCGAGCGGAGCGTGGGACAGCACCTCCCTCTGATAGTCGGGTTTGCCGAAGCGTTTGACATAGCGGACTACGCTGGCGATTTCCTTCTCGGTCACCAGTGGACCGTGCAGCCGCATCAGATTGGCGCTGCCGGGAGGCAGGAACAGCATGTCGCCGCGGCCAAGCAGATGCTCGGCGCCCATCGAATCGAGGATCGTGCGCGAGTCGACTCGTGACCGCACCTTGTACGCGATCCGGCAAGGGAAGTTCGCCTTGATGATGCCGGTCAGGATGTCCACCGACGGTCGCTGCGTGGCGCAAACCAGATGCACGCCGACGGCGCGCGCCTTTTGCGCGAGGCGGGTGATGGACTCCTCCACCGCCCGTGAGGACGTGATCATGAGGTCGGCAAGCTCGTCGATGACGATCACGATGTAGGGCATCGGTTCGAGCGCGGGTTCGTCACCGTTGACCTCCTCGGCTAATTTCTTCGTCGCGCGCCGGAGCTGCACCGGGTCCTTGAGCAGCTGGTTGTACTGCTGGAGATTGCGCACCCCGAGCGCGGCGAGGATACGGTACCGATCGTCCATCTCGGATACCGCCCATCCAAGGGCGTTGGCCGCCTTTTTGGGGTTGGAGATGATCGGCGTCAAGAGATGTGGAATATCAGCGTAGACACCGAGCTCGACCATTTTCGGGTCGACGAGGATGAACTTCACCTCATCTGGGCGAGCCTTGTAGAGGATCGACATGATCATGGCGTTGAGGCCTACCGACTTGCCGGAGCCGGTGAATCCGCCCATCAGGAGGTGCGGCATCCGGCTGAGATCGGAGAAGAAGGGCTTGCCGCGGATATCGACGCCGAGGCTGAGAGTCAGCAGCGACTGAGCACGTTCGAACTCGGGCACAGTGATCAGCTGCCGCAGTCGGATGACTTCGGGATCTGGGTTCGGCACCTCGATGCCGACGGTGGCGCGTCCTGGGATTCTCTCGATGCGCACCGAGTCGGTTCGCAAGGCAAGTGCGAGGTCCTCGGAAAGATTCTGTACCGCCGAAATCTTGACGCCGGAATCAAGGCGAAACTCATAGGTGGTGATCACCGGACCGGTGCGGATGTTGACCACCTCTCCTCGAACCTTGAACTCCTGGCACTTGGCGGTGATCAACTTCGACATCTCGATCAGTGCTGCCGAGTCTCGCTCCGGTGCTTCCTCGGCGAGCTCGAGGAAGGACTCCTTGGGAAGGTCGTAGGAATCCAGGTCGTCGACGAAATCGAACTCCTCCTGCACCTTGCCTCGCTTCGATTTCGGGGCTTGTTGCGTCGGAGCAGTCTTTTTCTTCTTCCGGGAGGTCGCATCGGCAGGACCGTCCTCGGCCGCGTTCTCCTGCACCTCTTCGACCACCGCCTCCTCCGCATGCTTGCGGACGATGCGAAAGCGTCCCCGCCCCTCCACCTCTTTGACCGTCAGCGAACCCCGATACTCACCGCTCTTTTCGAGGCGGCGAACCTGCCGGTCAATGACCCGCTGCCGCGCCCGGTCTTCTTCTTTTTCCCGCCGTCGTTCGTGAACCTCTCGCCGGCGCTCGAACCAGCGATCGCGGATCCGTTCGGAGAGTCGA
>CAYRFI010000014.1:0-53081 GCA_964423595.1 uncultured Thermoanaerobaculia bacterium
CCGATAGAATCGAGGTCGAGAGCTACCATTCCCGGGGCGTGGGCACCGTCGACGAGGACATCAATGCCGCGGGCCTGCGTTTCTTTCACCAGCGTTTCGATAGGTAGCACCATTCCGGTCTGGCTGGTTACGTGATCGATCAACAGTAACCGCGTCCTCGGCGACACTCCTGCGAGGACGGCCTCCACCGCCTTGCCTTCGTTCGACAGCGGAAACGGAATAGGAGCAACCACCACCTCCGCGCCGCTCCCCGCTGCGGCTGCATCGATGGCGTTGCGGCACGCGTTGTACTCGTGATCGGTCACCAGCAGCTGGTCGCCCCGCTCCAGACGGAGACTGCGGAGAACGGTGTTGACGCCGGTGGTCGCATTGACGACGAATGCGAGGTCGTCCGTCCGGGCGCCAAGGAAATTCCCCAGAACGGAGCGAGCCTCATCGAGCTCCCCGAGGTAATCGTGGTCGAAGAACATCAGCGGTTCCCGTTCGATCCGCAGTCGAATGCGGGATTGCTCGTCAAGCACAGCCTTCGGAGTCGCACCGAAAGACCCGTGGTTGAGGAAAATGACCTCCGGGTCGAGCAGCCAACGATCGGCAAGATGGTTCTTCGTCGTCATCCAGATCCCGGAAAACATCATACGCTGCGATGCGGGTTAGAATGATCGGCGACGGGAGGCACCATGGTCAATGCGATCGTTCTGCTCAAGGTCAAAAGCGACAGGATCAACCAGGTGGCGGAAGAGCTTGCCGCACACGATGGGATCTCCGAAGTCTACTCGGTGGCCGGCCAGTACGATCTGGTCGCGATCATCCGCGCCAGCAACGACGAACAGATCGCGACCCTGGTCACCGAACAGCTGCTGCAGGCGGAGGGCCTGGTGTCATCCGAAACCTTGATCGCGTTCCGCACCTACTCGAAACACGACCTCGACGGCATGTTCTCAGTCGGAATGAACTAGGCCCGCCAACCACCCACCCGGACTCAGGGTTCAGGGTTTAGGGTTCAGGGTTGCTCGGCGCCGCCGGCGGCGGTCAGCGCGTCGGCAAGGGCCGACATGTATCCGAGGTCGTACTCCGCCAGCCAGCAGCCGCCGTGGATCACGATGACGACCGGAAATGGGCCCTCACCTTTCGGAACCCTCAGCTTTCTGAACTGGAGCGGATCGTCGCCATAGGACCGCAGATAATTGGGTTCGGGCCGGGGCAAAGTGAGGGCATCAGCCGCGGTCATGACAGAATTTTCTTCGCGCACCGTGCCTCCACACGCCAAAACAATCAACAAAAGAAGAAGCGGCGTCAACCGCAGCAGCGGCGTCTTTCCCATCTCATGTCACTTTTGCACGGGCTTTGTACGCGGCCCGGTCCCACTTTCCACCCTCCATGATCGCGCGCAGCGCCGCGACGGCATTCCACACGTCAACGAAGCGGACGTATGCCGGTGCGAACCCGAAACGGAGCAGATCGGGCGCCCTGAAGTCTCCGATGACACCATCCGCAATCAACGCCTGCATGATCGCGTAACCCTCTGGGTGGCGAAACGACACCTGACTGCCGCGACGGTCTTTTTCGCGCGGCGATGCGAGCTCGAAGCCGTGCCCGGCGCACTCCCGCTCGACAAGGGCGATGAAGAGCTCCGTCAACGCCTCCGATTTCCTCCGCAGTGCTTCGATTCCGATCTCGGCAATCCCCGCCACGCCACACTCGAGCGCGGCAAGGCTGAGGATCGGCGGGGTACCGACGCGGAGCCTACCGACCCCAGGCGCCGGGCGGTAGGCCGTGTCAAAGTCGAACGGCGCTTCGTGACCCATCCAGCCCCACAGCGGTGTCTGCAGCCGCTCATGATGGCGTCGGGCGACGTAGGCGAAGGCGGGCGCGCCCGGTCCGCCGTCGAGGTACTTGTATCCGCAGCCAACGGCCAGATCCGCCTCACACGAGCCGAGGTCAACCGGCACTGCCCCTGCCGAATGCGCCAGATCCCAGAGGACGAGAGCCCCGGCATCGTGTGCCGCCAGAGTCCACGCCGCCATGTCGTGCATCATTCCAGTGCGGAAATCGACCTGGGTCAACATGAGGACGGCAACCTCATCATCGAGGGCCGAAGCGAGCTGCGACCGATCCACCAGTCGCAGTGACGCCTGATCGCCCAGGAACTCGGCCAGACCCTCTGCGATGTAGAGATCGGTCCCGAAGTTCTCGTTCTCCGAGACGATGCCCTTGCGTCCCGGTCTGAGCTGGAGGGCCGCTCCGAGCAACTTGAAGATGTTCACCGAGGTCGAGTCGGTGACCGCGACCTCACTCGGATCCGCGCCGATCAAACCCGCGATCGCCCCGGCCACCCTCTCCGGAAGATCGATCCATCCGTGCTTCGTCCAGCTCCGCACCAGGTCTGAGCCCCACTCTTCCCGGAGCACCACGTCAATCCGCTCGAACACACTTCGCGGCGGAGGCCCGAGGGAGTTGCCGTCGAGATAGACGACACCCTCGGGAAGGGTGAACAAAGCTCTCCCGCTCGCGATCGGATCGGCACGGTCGAGGGCCAGGGCTTCTTCTGCCGAGGCGGGCAGGTCCACGGTCCCTATTCCGCCAGCGCGGCCAGGCGCTCGTCCTCGAATTCGTCCCCCGGGTACCAGGTCGGCATCTGGTCGGCGTTCGCCACCGTCAGGGCGAGCCGGAAACCGAGAAGAGCATCCTCGACCAGACCGTCGAGGTTCCACGAGTCCTCGACCTCGTCGGACGGCCGGTGGTAGTGTTGCTCGATCCAGTCGGCGTACCGCTGCTTGCCCCAGCCTTTCGGCCGGCCGATGAAGTCGGTTCCCGATTTGAACCAGATCGCCGGCACGCCGATGCTCGCAAAGCTGAACTGGTCGGATCGGTAATACCATCCGGAACGAGGGGTGCTCTCCTCCGTCACGTACCTCCCCTGCTCCGCCACCAGACCGGCGAGCACATCCTCGAGAGTTGACTTGCCCTTGCCGAAGATCGTCACATCGGCCGTGCGACCCCAGACATTTCCCAGCTCGAAATTGATGTCGGCGGCAATCTTACTCGGAGGAACGGTTGGATGCTCAGCGTAGTACTTCGAACCCAAGAGACCCTGTTCTTCAGCCGCCACGAAAAGAACCATAATGCTGCGGCGGGGCGGCTTCGAGAGCGCCGAAATGGCCTCAGCCACCGACAGGGCCTGGGCGATCGCAACGCCGTTGTCGAGCGCGCCGTTGTAAATCGTGTCCCCGGTCTCGTCGGGTTGACCGATGCCAAAGTGATCGTGGTGGGCGGACAGGACGACAACCTCATCCGCGAGATCCAGGTCGGATCCACGGAGGATACCGCCCACATTTGCGGTCTCGGTCTCTCTGATCTCGACCGCCATGTCGAGAGAGGTCGAAAGCCCGAGCGGTACCGGGCTGAAGTCGCGGGCTCGCGCCGCTTCAATCAGCGCGTCGAGGTCATGCCCAGCGAACTCGACGAGGCGGCGCGACGCCTCCTCGGTCATCCACGCCTTGAGCTGAATCCGCGGCTCATCGCCCGCAGGCAGCTCGAACTGCTCGCCGCTCCACCCCGTCAGCACCACCTGCCACGGGTAACCCGCGGAGAGGTCGGTGTGGATGATGATCGCGCCGACGGCGCCTTTCGCCGCAGCAATTTCATACTTGTAATTCCACCGCCCGTAATACAGCCGACGTTCACCGGCAAAGAGCTCCGGGTCCCAATCGGGATCGTCGTTGAGCATCAGCAGAATCTTGCCCTCGAGATCGGCGCCCTTGTAGTCGTCCCAATCCTCTTCGGGGGCGGTAATCCCGTAGCCCACGAAAACGAGTTCGGCATCGTCCACGATCGCCTCAGGCTCTTGGATTCCTGAACCACCGATGAACTCGTTCGCGCGGCGAAGTGAGATCTCTCGCCCCTTTCCGTCGCGGAACGCCCATTCTTCTGGAAGCTCGGTCGTCACACCGACCATCGACATCGGCTGTTCATACCCGTGTTCGCCAAAGGCCGGTGCATAGCCGGCAGCCTCGAGCCGTTGCGCCAGGTACGTGCGCGCCAGTCGATCGCCCTCGGTCCCCGGGCCACGTCCCATCATGTCGTCCGAGGAGATGTGAGTCACGCTGTCGAGAAGCGCGGATGCGGTGATCACCTTGGCCCCCGCCTCTGTATCTTCGGGCAGCGCTCCCAGAACTGATTCGTTGCCTCCTCCGTTACAGGCAGTGATGAGTAAAAGAAACGGCACTGCGACCACTGCGAAACGTTTCATCGCAATCCCCCTCGTCTATTTTTGGCGACGGCTGCTAACTTCACCGGCAGCCGCTTCGTTGTGAAGGTAACAGATGTTTGGCAACGGTGGGAGTGCGGAACGCGCTCGGGCTCGCAAGTGCTACCCTTTGGGGCCGCATGAACCTGTTGCAGCCGTGGATCAGCCGCGACGATACGTGGCAGAGGAGGAAATAGAGATGTCTGAGAGATTGAGTGTGTTGAAGAAGGCTTTGAACCACACGTTTCGTGGCGTCGACGCCGCGCGGAGGGTGTTCGTGAACCTGCTCTTTGCGGCCCTCGTGGTCGTCCTGCTGTTCGTCCTGTTCAGCAGCGATGCGCCAGATATCGCCGACACCACAGCCCTCGTCATCGCACCCAGGGGGCAGCTCGTCGAGCAGCTCACCGGCCAGTCGATCGAACGAATGGTCGACGAGGCGCGTGGTGCGGTGCCACCGGAGACCCTCCTCAAGGACGTCATCGACGCCATCGAGGCGGGCAAGGACGATGACCGGGTTCAAGCCCTGGTCCTCGATCTCTCGGCATTCGGAGGCGGGCGGATGACCAAGCTCCAGGACGTCGGGAAGGCAATCGCCGACTTCAAGACCAGCGGCAAGAAGGTCATCGCCACCTCGGATGCTTATGACCAAAACGGTTACTATCTGGCGGCGCAGGCAGACGAGATCCTCGTGCACAAGATGGGACTCGTCGTGTTGGAAGGATTCGGCCGCTACAAGATGTACTACAAGGACGGCATCGACCGCCTCGGCCTCGATGTTCACGTCTTCCGTGTCGGCGAGTACAAGTCGTACGTCGAGCCCTATCTGCGGAACGACATGTCGCCGGAGGCCAGGGAGGCCAACCTCGAGTGGCTCGGCGATCTGTGGCGGATCTACCTGAATGACGTCGCGGCCGCAAGGGGCATGACGGTCGAACAGCTCGAGGAGTACGCCAACGAGTTTCCGCGTCTGATCAGAGAGGCCAACGGTGACACCGCAAAAGCTGCCCTCGATTTCGGCCTCGTCGACCAGGCCCTGACTCGGGTCGAACTCCGGGAACACCTCATCGAACTCGTCGGTGAGGACGAGGACACCCACTCCTACAACCGGGTCGCCTACGACGATTACCTGAAAGCCGACGACGAGGATCGTTTCGGTCGCAAGGCCAAGGGCGACCGGGTCGGCGTCGTGGTCGCGCGTGGCACTATTCTCGATGGCAGCCAACCGCCCGGCACCATCGGCGGTGACTCGACGGCAGCACTGATTCGCCAGGCCCGCAACGACGACAACATCAAGGCGATCGTCCTCCGGGTCGACTCCGGCGGTGGCAGCGCATTCGCCTCCGAGGTCATCCGCCGCGAATGCGAGAAGGCTCGGTCGGACGGCAAGCCGGTGATCGCCTCGATGGGGAGCGTGGCGGCCTCCGGGGGCTACTGGATCAGCACCTCATCGGACCAGATCTGGGCCTACCCGACCACCATCACTGGTTCGATCGGTATCCTCGGCATCATCCCAACCTACCAGCGACCGCTCGCCAAGTATCTCGGCGTCCGAGTCGATGGGGTTGGCACCGCCCCTCTTGCAGGTCTTCGGCTTGACCGCGAGCTGCCCGCGGAGGTCGACGAGATCGTTCAGGAAATCATCGAACAGGGCTATCGGGAGTTCCTCGCCAGGGTGGCGGAGTCGCGCGGTATGACCACCGAAGAGGTGGACGTCATCGCTCGCGGCCGAGTGTGGAGCGGAGAGGACGCCTATGAGCTCGGGCTGGTGGACAACTTCGGTGACCTCGACGACGCCATCGCCGCTGCCGCCGAGCTCGCCGAGCTGGGCGAAGACTACGAGGTCAGCTACATCGAAAAGAAGCTGGAGTTCAAAGACAGGATCCTGAAAGAGCTGATGGCTCGTGCGATTCGCATCGCCGGTCCGAACCTGCAGGACGAAACTCCCCTTGATGAGGTGCTTCGTCAGATCCGGCGTTCCGTCGCCGAGTTCGCGGCGCTCAACGATCCGAACCACGCCTACGCATGGTCGATGATCGAGACCGATTGATTCCAGTCAACACGGGGTCGGGTGCGGCCCGACCCCGTAGTTTCAGCCGGTCAGAAGAGATCCATGAGCTGGCGGCCGGCAATCACGGCGAACAGGAATAGAGCCAGCACCAGCGTCGAGGTCGCCACCAACCCATTCTTCAGCTCACCTACAAACCTACGCCTCGAGTTCAGCCATAGCAGGGTTGCCGCGAGCAGGGGCATGAAGAGACCGCCGGTCAGTGTGTAGACCTTGATCACCCATATTGGACGTCCCAGGAAGAGCAGCGCCATCGGCGGCACCGCGAGGTACAAGAGATAACCACGATAGGCCAAGCCCCTGGTGTCGACTTCCGTTCCAAACCGTCCTCGGAAGGCATCCAGGTACTCGGCAAAGAGGTATGGGACCCCGTTCCAGACCCCGAGCGTGCTGGTGAAGACCGCCCCCCACACGCCGATCAGGAAGACCGTCGCGACGGCCCCTCCAGCCGCCGCGCCGAAGCGCTCGGTGGTCGCCTCCCGCACCGCGTCGCCGCACGCCACCAACCCCTCGCTGCCCGGCGGCATACCCCCTCCCCCACCGAGCACGGCCGCGGCGAGCAGCAGCATGGCAACACCGAAGAGTCCGGTCAGCGCGTAACCGACTGTCAGGTCGATCCTCACTCCGCTGAGCGCGCCGACGCCTTTCCAGCCCTTTTCACGGATCCAATAGCCGTACGCGAGTAACGTGACGCTGCCGCCGACACCACCCATCAGGCTGAGGGTGGCCCCTGCCGATCCCCTTGGCAGGGTGGGCACCAGACCACGAAGGATCGCCATCAGGTCGGGTCCCACCATCACCACGCTCACCAGAAGGGTGATCGTCATCAGGCCGATCAGCACCTTCATGACGTTCTCGAAGACCGCGTAACGCCCCAGCGCCACCAGCGCCAGCGCCACCAGCGAGTGGACGATGGCCCAGGTGCGAATACTGAAAACCGGCCACAAAGCGTGTGTAGCCACTCCGCAGGCACTCATCAATCCCCCTGCGACGATGAAGCTCCACAGCACGAGATAGACGAAGAAGTAGGCCTTCAGCGGCCAGCCGAGATGTCGGCACCAGCCTTCAAGGAGGCTTGTGCCGGTGGCCAGCTGCCATCGAGCCACGCCCTCGTTGAGACCGAGCTTGAGAACCGCCCCGAACACCACCACCCACACCAACGCGGTTCCGAAGTTGGCGCCGGCCAGCATCGCCGCCAACAGATCGCCCGCACCGACGCCGGTGGCGGCGATGGCGATCCCGGGGCCGATCGTGCTCAGCGCCCCGCGAAACCGAACCATCAGAGACTCACCCGTTCAGTTTGCCGTTGAGGTTTTTCATGAACGTGTCGGCCGCTGATTTCAGGAGGTCCGGATCCTTCGATCCGTCGTCACCGGCGAAAGACGGTTTGACGTAGACACTCACCTGGTCTTCCGTGTGTATTGCCTGGTCGATTGCGAGGGCGATGATCGTCCCGTCTTCGGCGGATTCCGATCTCGCCTGAATCACACCGTCGAGCCGGTTTTTGTCGATCACCTCATAGTCGAGCTCGATCAGCGAGAGTTCGATTGCGCCCCAGACCCTGTCCGGGTCCATGAAGTAGTTCGCCCTCCAAGCCCCGTCGGAAGATCCGTGGAAGGTCGAGCAAGCCGACAGCGCCACGACCACTGACAAGACCGCCGCCACAGCCCTGATCCCGCGATAACGGTTCCTTGACGGGAAATTGCATTTCGAGATCGTCACCACACGGTTCATTCTGGTCCTCCGATCGAGCTCTGTACGGCTCGCATTGTACGGGAGCGGTTGATTCAATCTACCAGTGGCACCAAAGTCAACACGTTTATGGTGGGACCGGGGAGCAACGGCGTCGCCAGGCCTGCCACCCAGGCGTCGTGCCCGGCCCCAAAGAACGGCGACAGGGGATGCCCGCCCTGGCCCGCCGGCATGTGAAAGTACCCCTCGTCCTCTCGTCCAGGCGAGACAGCCATCCGCTCGGAAGCGCCCCATCGTGGGGATTGCACCCGCGGCATATCGCTGTCGCCGGGCAGCGGTTGGCGCGGCATGTCGAGCCACCGTGACAGCGCGGGGACTGCCCGGCTCAGAGGGTGCTGCATCGACAGTGTATTGCGCATTCCCCAGGTCGTGTCGGCAAGCTCTCCCCCGACCTCTGTCTCGAAGTGCTCGATGGTCGAATCCACTACCGCAAGCAGCTCCTCCCGCCAGGACCCGGTGTCCGGGTCCAAAAGATGTTCCGGCCGTTCGGTGACCATGCGCCACAGCGGGCCCTCAGCCTGTTGAATTCGGTAGATATCGAAGCCCTCGTCCTCCGCCTCGCAGCGAGCCGTCAGCCGCCCGTAAACCCGCTCAAACGTGAAGGAACGAAAAGCGCGCACGAGGCGGAAGGCCGTCGAGTCGATGCTCGCGTGACCAGACCAGGTGGTCTCGACCAGATCACGGAATTCGCCACGTTTCGGTTCCTCGCCGACCGCATCGTCGTCCAGGAGATCGAGCAAAAGGCTCCGCCACCGCTCCAAAAAGAGCGCCCGGTCATCCAGCTGTACCGCCAGCATGTCCCGCTCGGTTGGGCTCTCGAGCGCGAGCAGATCGTCCCGAATCTGGCGTGCTCGAGCGCCCAGGTCGTAACCGCCGTCACCGATGATTTTCAACATTTCGTCACTGACGACGCGCGCGTTGGCCGTCCAGATGATCCCATTCGCAGGATTGATCATCCGCGGGTAGTCCTCCGGTTGCATCCAGCCATCCCAGCCATTCGCGCCATCGGCCCACGACGTCGGGACCCTGCCAGAGAAGCCGAATCGGCGCGGGATCCGGCCGATGATGGTCCAGCCGATGCTGCCGCCCGCATCCGCACACACGAAGTTCTGGGGTGGGATACCCGTGCGGTTGGCGACCTCGAACGCCTCCTGAACCGTCGCGACGTGCTCGAGGTCGAGCAAACCCAGGTTGGCGCCACCCGGGTCATGGGCGATCCACCGAATGGCTCGTGGTCTGCCGAGATGATCCTGATCTACGATCGGACCCCAGATTGTCGATCGAATCTCGATTGTCTCGGGCTCGCGGTCCCGCACCACGATGGTCTCCGAGTGTTTCTCGATTGTCAGCCAACCGTCGGCGCTGAGGTATCGGTCCGCATCGTCCTCAGCTGTCTCGACGATCACCAGATCCGACCAGTCGCCCTGAGAGTTGGTGAAACCCCAGGCGACCCGCGTGTTGCTGCCAGCCACTACAGCCGGTGAGCCGGGCAACGTGACACCAATCAGCCGGTGGCGCGAACCGCAACCATCGCCGGCAGGCCACTCGAGCATGGCCCGGTACCAGGTGTTGGGGACCGTCATTCCGAGGTGCATGTCGTTGGCCAGGATGGCCCGCCCGTCGCCGGTTCGCGATCCGCCGACCGCCCAGTTGTTGCTTCCGGCCAGCGTCTCCGCTTTCAGTTCGCCTGCCTGTGTCCCATTGATTGAAGCCGCCACAATCTCGTCCGTTGAATCGACCACACCCGGGATTGCCGGGGTCTCGAAGACCGAGCCGACTACCGGAGCGTCCCACTCCGTTCCGGGCGGCGTGAGAAACTCCGCCAAATCGGCCGGCAGCAGGTCCTCGAGCAAGCCCAGATCGGATTCCCGGTTGCCTCGCGAATCGTTGAGGACGAAATACATCGCATAGAGCACCAACACCGAATCCTCGGCCCGCCAGGGTGCCGGTTCGAGACGCAGCAGAACATACTCGAACGGCTTTTCTTCCAGGGTCTTGAGGCCCGAGTTCACACCCGCCGTATACGCTTCAACCACCGCTTGTTCGGCCTCCGACATCTTCTCGACCACGCGCCGAGCGCGTCGGCGGAATTGATGCAACCGGCTTGTCCGATCGGCTGGCAGCGCCCCGGCGCCGAAGAGCTCAGAGAGCTCGCCCGCCGCCTGGCGGCGCAGTAAATCCATTTGGAAAAACCGTTCCTGGGCATGGAGAAAACCGAGTGCTTGCGCGACATCGAGGCGGTTCGAGCCGCGGATCGTCGGCACCCCGAGCGCGTCACGTTCGATTGTCACCGGAGAGGCTAATCCAGCGATCTCGACATCACCGTCGAGCACGGGCACGCTCCGGGCAATCGTCCGGTACGTCCAACCGACCAGTAGGCCCGCAATGGCGACGACAATAATCAGCAAGACACCGGCAGTTTTGAGCCATCGCGACATTGCTTTCACTCCGTTCCGCGGTTCTCTCACCTGTGGCAGGATCCTACCAGACGGTTGGCCGGCCTTCTTCGATAGAGGTGGCCTCAACCTTCGCTCATCCCCCGCTCAGCAAGAAGAGGCCGTTTTTCGAGAGGACGTGCCGACCGGAAACCGGCCATTCCTGCTCCATCGCTGGTACACTCACCCGGCGGTGTCGGCCCAGACCGAATCACCGTTGACTTCATCTTCTTCGCTCGTCGTCAGGGAGGGTATCGAGAATGGTCGCTGACGCGTCAACGGTTCCCGAAAAAACCGCCATAAACGGCGTCGGGCGTTCCGACTCGGACGCTGGCCGAACGGGTTGGTCGATCTCGCAATCAGCCGAGCTTTACCGCATCGACGACTGGGGCGACGGCTTCTTTCGCGTGATCGAGAACGGACACCTCGCCGTGATGCCGCGGCGCGACCCGGCGCAGGTGATCGATCTCCACGAGGTCGTCGTTGGTCTCGCCGAACGCGACATCAAGACGCCTGTGACCATCGGATTCCCGGATCTTCTCGAACAACGGATGCGCGACTTCGCAGGTTCCTTCCAAGAGGCCATCGAGGAGACCGGGTACCGGGGCGACTACGCGGCCGTCTACCCGATCAAGGTCAACCAGCACCGCCACCTCGTCCGTCAGGTCGAGCGCCTCGGCCGCGACCTCGGATTTGGGCTCGAGGTGGGATCGAAACCAGAGCTGTTGGCCGCCATGGGTGTGACGGTGCACACGCCCGATCGGTTGATCGTCTGCAATGGCTTCAAGGAATCACGCTACATCCAGCACATCATGCTGGCGACCAAGCTCGGGCGACGGGTGGTGGCGGTCATCGAAAGCGCTCACGAAATGGACCTGGTCATCGAACACTCGCGTGCCTCCGGCGTGCGTCCGATGGTCGGCATCCGCCTCAAGCTCCAGACCCCTTCAACCGGTCGCTGGAGCAGCACCACCGGCGTCAAGGCCAAGTTCGGCCTCGACATCCCCGGGATCCTCGAGGCCGTTGAAAGGCTCAGAGAAGAGAACATGATCGACTGCCTGCAGCTCCTCCACTGCCACATGGGCAGCCAGATCAGCGACATCAACGTCATCAACAAGGGTGTGGGCGAGCTCGCGCGGGTCTTCGTCGAGCTCTGGAAACTCGGCGCGCCGCTTCGCTTCATTGACGTGGGTGGGGGCCTCGGCGCCGATTACGAAGGCACGCAGTCAACCGGCGATTTCTCGGTCAACTACGATCTGAATGAGTATGCGATGACCGTCGTCTATCGTATTCAGAGCGTTTGCGACGACTTCGAGATCCCCCATCCGACCATCGTAACCGAGTCGGGACGGGCTCTCGTCTGCCAGCACAGCGTCCTCGTTTTCGATGTTCTCGCGGTCAATCGGCCGGATCGCTGGACCGACGAAGAAAACCAGGCGGCGATCGACGGAGCCGAGCACAAGCTACCGAGGGTTCTCGAGGACGCCATCGAGGCCTGGCGCACGGTCACACCCGACCGGCTGCTGGAAGCATTTCACGACGCCCAGCAAGCGAGGGACGAGGCCACCACCCTCTTCAACGTCGGCAATCTCTCGCTGGCCGACCGGGCGCTCGTCGACCGGGTCTACTGGTCGACCTGCCGAAAGGTCCTGAATCTCGCACGGGAGTCCGACCCCTTGCCGGAGGAGCTGCAG
Organism: uncultured Thermoanaerobaculia bacterium; assembly: GCA_964423595.1. Lineage (GTDB taxonomy): Bacteria > Acidobacteriota > Thermoanaerobaculia > Thermoanaerobaculales > Sulfomarinibacteraceae > Sulfomarinibacter. The sequence continues at coordinate 12,193 of CAYRFI010000014.1, forward strand.
GACCTCGAGGTCACGCTCAGCGATACCTGTTTCTGCAACCTCTCGGTCTTTCAGTCGGTGCCGGATGCCTGGGCCGTCGACCAGGTCTTTCCAGTCATGCCGATCCAGCGTCTCGATGAGGAACCGACTCGCAGAACCACTCTCGTCGACATCACCTGTGACTCCGACGGCAAGATCGATCGGTTTATCGACGAGGAGGACGTCGCTCCGGTTCTCGCCATCCACGAGCAACGTGTTCGCGAGCCCTACTATCTCGCTATCCTCATGGTCGGCGCCTACCAGGAGACCCTCGGTGATCTCCATAATCTTTTCGGCGACGCCAATCTTGTCCACGTTCGGCTGGACGAGGACGGGAGCTGGTTCATTTCCGACGAGGTCGAGGGCGACACGGTCGGCGAGGTTCTCGGCTATCTCCAATATGACCCGCGAGAGCTCTACCGGAATATCCGCAGGGACTGCGAACGCTCGGTTCGCGCCGGTGAAATGACCGCAGTGGAGAGCAGAGAGCTGCTCGCCGCTTACGACCGCGGCCTCACCGGTTACACGTATCTGGAGTGACAATGACCGCAGATCACCCCTTGAAAAGGTATTACGAGCTGCCCGACGCGCTTGCGGGCGTCGAGACCGCCAAGGTGGCGATTCTGCCGGTGCCGTACGACAGCACCGCCACCTGGAAAAAGGGTGCCGACCGCGCCCCGGCGGCAATTCTCGAGGCCTCCCACCACGTTGAGTTATACGACGTCGTCACCGGCGTTGAGCCGTGCGGCTGGGGCATCGTGACGCTTGATCCGATTGTTTTCGACGGACCGCCCGAGGGCTTGGCCGATCTGGTCGACGAAGCTGTCGGCCGTCTCATTGAGAATGACAAGCTGCCAGTCGTCCTCGGGGGGGACCATTCGATCTCGATCGGCGCAATCAGGGCTGCGGCTCGCTTCGTACCCGACATGACCGTTCTCCAGCTCGACGCTCACACCGACACCCGCGAGGAGTACGACGGATCGACGTTCAACCACGCCTGCACCATGAACTGGGCCCGCAAGTGGTGCCCCATCGTCCAGGTCGGGATACGTGCCGTCGATGGTCCCGAAATGCCTCTTCTCGATCAGGAGCGGGTTTTCTATGCCCACCAAATCTGCGGTCCGAATGCCTCCCCCGATTGGATCGATCGGGTGGTCGGGCTCCTCGGTGAAAAGGTCTACGTCACGATCGACATCGACTGCTTCGACCCGTCGGTAGTGCCAGCCACCGGCACCCCCGAGCCCGGCGGTCTCGACTGGTATCAGGTCGACGCGCTCCTCGAGCAGGTCGCGAAACTCCGTCGGGTGGTCGGATTCGATGTCGTCGAGCTGCTGCCGACCCCGGGTCAGTGGGCGAGCGATTTTCTCGCCGCCAAGCTCGTCTATCGTTTTCTGGGCAGGATTCTTTCGAGCCCGTACTACCAGCCGAGCACGTAGGCGAAGATCAACGGTACGACAATCGTCGCGTCCGACTCGATGATGAAGCTCGGCGTGTTTTTGCCGAGTTTGCCCCAGGTAATTTTTTCATTCGGCACCGCACCCGAGTACGAGCCGTAGCTGGTGGTCGAATCGGAGACCTGGCAGAAGTAGCTCCAGAGCGGCACGTCAGTGCGTCTGAGATCCTGGTGAATCATCGGCACAACACAGATCGGGAAATCGCCCGCGATGCCGCCCCCGATCTGGAAAAATCCAACGCCGGCATCCGCCGCCGTCCGCGTGTACCAATCGGCGAGCTCGACCATGTACTCGATACCGCTCCGCACCGTCCCGACGTTCTTGATCTTGCCCTCGATCACCCGCGCCGCGTAAATGTTCCCGAGGGTCGAGTCCTCCCAACCCGGTACGAAGAGCGGCAGCTCCGCCTCCGCCGCCGCCACCAGCCACGAATCACGGGGGTCGATCTGGTAGTGCTTCGCGAGAAGACCGTCACGAATGGCTCGGCAGAAAAACTCGTGTGGGAATAGCCGGCTTCCGTCCCGGTCGGCGGCTCGCCACAGGTCGAGGGTCACCCGCTCGATCCGCCGCATGGCCTCCTCCTCCGGAATACAGGTGTCGGTGACCCTGTTGAGCTGCCGTTGGAGAAGGCCCTCTTCATCCGCCGGCGTAAGGTCCCGGTAACGCGGGATGCGAAGATAATGGTCGTGCGCCACGAGGTTGAAGACATCCTCCTCGAGGTTGGCGCCGGTGCAGCAGATGGCATGGACTTTATGCTCGCGAATCATTTCCGCCAGCGATTTCCCGAGCTCCGCGGTGCTCATGGCCCCGGCTATGGTGACGAGCATCGACCCTCCGCGCTCGAGCTCGCCGCGATAGGCACGAGCAGCATCGACCAGAGTCGCCGCGTTGAAGTGAAGGAAGTGGTGATCCATGAATTCAGTGACAGTCATGGTCCTACCCTATCAAATGGCGGTGGCGAAATCGCTCCCTCAGCCAGTCAGATGTCGATCTCGTCGAATCCGATTCCCGGCCTTCCGGTCGGAAACAGATAACCGTTGCGGCAGATCACCGCGCGCCCTGCGGGATCGTTGATCAAACCGAAGTGCCCGTCGAGATCGGCATACTCGACATTCGGCCGCGCCAGGGCGAAGTGCAGACCGGCGGCGATGGCGAGGGCCGACTCGTCCATGCAGCCGACCATCACCTCCAGCCCTGCCGAGCGCGCTACCGAATTGACGTGCAGGGCCTCGGCGATGCCACCGACTTTCATCAGCTTGATGTTCACCATATCGACCAGATTCCGCCGAGCGAGACGAAAGGCGTCGCGTAAGGTAATGAGGCTTTCGTCCGCCATCACCGGAATGGCGACGCCGGCGGTGACCCGCCCGAGGAGATCGGGCTCGCCCTTGGCCGTCGGTTGCTCGATCAGCTCCAGGCGCGCCCCGACCGTCCGATTGACGAACTCGAGCGACTGCTCCACCGAGAAGCCCTGATTGGCGTCGAAACGGAGTTCGATCTTTTCGCCTACCGCCTTTCTGACCTCGTGGATGCGTTCAATGTCGTTCTCGACATCGAGGCCACCCTTGATTTTGAGGCAGGAAAATCCATCGCTGACCCATCGTCGCGCCTGGTTGACCGTCTCGTCAGTCGGCAAGATGCCGATGGTGACGCTTGTCCGGATACGGTCTCGGAAACCACCGAGTAGCTTCCAAAGCGGCAGCCGCGCCTGCTTGCCGAGAATGTCGTACAACGCCATGTCAACGGCGGCACGAGCCGATGGCTCGCCGTCGAGCGGTTTCCGAAGACGCTCCATCAGCATCGCAGCGCGCAGCGGGTCGGACCTCCGCAGCGCCGGTTCGACCACATCCCGGATCGCCGCGACCACCGACTCCGAAGTTTCGCCCGTGACCTCTTTATCGGGTGCGGCGCAACCGAAACCCACGAAATCGCCGTCCGTCTCCACGCGGACGAAGACGTTTTCGGCTGTGTCGATCGTTTCGTAGGCGATTGTGTAGGGCTCGGACAGTTTCAGTTTGACCGGACCGGATTCAATGGACGTGATCTTCATTAATACCTTCGTTCGTATATCTCGTCGAGGGTCAGGCTCTTGAGCTCCTCCACCAGCTCGACCAGGTTGGCAACCATGATCTTCCACATCTGGCGGCCCTTTTCCGCGCTGGCCTTTGTGGGATCGCCGAGCACACCTGTCGGCGAAATCTTGACGGTCTGCGCGTACCACTCGACGCTGCGGCGTGCGCTGAAGTCGAGATATCGACTCGAAAAATCGGGCACGAAGGGCTGGGCCCGGTCCATTCTCACCAGATCGGGCCGGATGGCCAGACTGGTTGAGGTCTCGAACTCTCCCGCATGAACGTCGTTCGGGGTTTCACACAGCTCGGCCATATCTACGTCCGAGGTCTCGCCGGTGTCAACTGCGACGAAAATGTGTGCGTCTCGGTTGATCATCTGAGCCGCGAACTGGAGTGTCGGTGTATTGCCGCCGTGGCCGTTGACGATCAACAACTTGGTGATGCCGTTGCGCGCACAGGCTATCCCGATGTCATAGACCATCTTCGACAGCGATTCGTTACCCACGCTGATGGTCCCTTTGAAGTCATCGTGGTGGTATGAAACGCCGTACGGAATCATTGGCAGGACCAGAGGTTTGGGGTCAGAACAGGCTTCGGCAACCCGCCGCGAGAGGTAATCGGCATCAAAGGCATCTGTGTCGAGAGGAAGGTGGGGACCGTGCTGTTCAATGGCGCCGACCGGCAACAACGCGAGGTCCACCTCCGCCAGGCGTTCCTTGGCCTCCGGCCAGGTCAGCTCCCCGAGCATGTGGGACCTGGCATTCTGACTGTGTTCGCCACTATCCAACTTGGCGGCCTCGAATGGATACGGTTTATACAGCTCTGGATCGTCGAGCGGGTAGTTCTCAACCCAGACCCGACCGCTCCGGCGTATCGCACCGTCTGCATGCTCGAGAAAGATTGCGTAGAGCCGGTGCCTGAGATCGACAGGCACTGCGTCGACCGGCGACCGCTCGCCGTCGATACGCACCTTCATGACCTCGGCCCGCGGCTTCGGTAACCGTGCCCCCTGCGCCGACCAGGCGATAGACCCACGCTCCACCAACAAGTGCATCAGATGCTCGACTGCCGGGGCCTCCTGGTGCGGCGGTGCCGTCTCGAGCGCCCGCAGGCAGGCGCTGACCTGGTCGTCGGTGTAGCCGCACCTGCCTGGATCCGAACCGAGCGCCACAAGCATGCCGACCACGCGTCGGCACTTCTCGCATTTCCCGCACGGCCGAACGCGTTCTCCCTCGGTATGGGTGGCGTGACAGGAGGTCTGGAAGCGCTGTAGTTCCGGGTAGCGCTCGACCAGTATTTTCTCCACCAGCAGCTCGGAGAGCGGCCGGAGAATCGAGAATTGGCTCACTCCCCATTTCTTGCGCAGAAAGTAGCGGCTCATGCGGGCGTCGAAGAAGCGGCTCTGGTCGAAAAGACCACTGTAGTGTGGGATCCCACGCAGCGACGATCGCTGGGTGGTGTCGAACTCATCGCCGATGACCAGCCGGCCGATACCCCGCGCGCGAACCAACGGCAAGACCCCGAACGAGAACACGGCAACCGTCCACAGCCTGATCGCGTACTCGTCTGCCCTGACGGTCAAGAAGTCTTCGCGTATAAAGGGCAGGTGGCGCAGCATCCACGTGAAGATGCGGTCGGAGTTGGTCCACACGCGCGTCGTGCGCGGTACCTCGGCAGAGAAGTGGCGATAGGCATTGAGCGCGGTGAACCAGTGCCGTCCGGATTCGTTGACGAAGACCGGATGGGTTTCGGATCCCAGCTCATCGAGTATTCCCTGGGTCAGCAAGCTCTCCTTGCCCCCGGACGAGAGCACGAGACATCTGGCGCGATCAGTCTTCCATGATGTCGCGCCCGTCGGCTCGGGATCCGGAAATACCAGCTCTGCCGTCAGGTAGCTGCCGAGCTTTTCCGCGACCAATGATTTCGCTTTGCCGACCAGGAAGGGGTTCGGCTCGAGAAACTTCTTGACATAGATCTCGCGCGCGGTATTGGCCGCCATCTCGATCAGAAGCCGCCGATCGTTTCGATCAAAAGGCCCTCGGAAGACGATCTCACGGCAGAACAACCCGTAATTGAGCGCCACCTGTGCGGCGACCACGGACGCCAGGTTGAACGCCCCCGGGTCCCCGGGGTCGAAGACCGCCTCCTCGTAGCGATAGATGAGATCGATCTCATGCCGTTTTTTGCCGCGGAACACCACGTAGGGCGCAACCAGGCGCTTGGGCTCGAGTCGCACGGGCCCCACCTCGAGGCGGTCGATCACACACAGAGAGTCGATCCCGGTCACCGACCTTCCTCCGGCGCTTGCCTGACCTTCGCGATATGCGACACCACCACCGACGCGAGGTCGTCCGCGCCGTCACGCAGCACGTCGAAGACCGGCAGGCCACTCTCCTCGGTGATGGCTCCGCAGATCTCGGGGATCGCGGCCGGATCGAGATCCTCGTGATTGAGCGTGATCGCCACTACCGGGCGGTCGGAGATCATCTCGAGCGCGGCGATCTGTCTCTCGAGCGGATGCATGGCGTAACCCGGAAACCCATCGTACTCAGATCTCGCCGGGGCATGCTGGAGAACGATGATGTCGGGTCGCGCGGCGGCCAGGATCTCGTATCCCCCCGGATAGGCCGGGTTGAGAAGGCTGCCCTGGCCCTCGATGATGATGACCTCGGGCCGCTTCTCGTTCCACGCGCTCCACACCGCGTGCTCGACCTCTCCGGCCATGAAATCGCTGATCAGGCTGTCGAGCACGATGCCGAAGGGCGCGCCCTGGAGCCACGCCGTTTGACCCGTGCCAACCATGACACTCGAATGACCGGCGGCCTCGAGCGCGTCATTGAGGAGCCAGGCCGTGGTCCGCTTGCCAACCGCCGAGTCGGTGCCGAGGAGGGCGACCTTGAGTGCCCCGACCTCTGCGATTTTGCCGTCGAAAAAGTGCAACTCGGAGCGCGGCGGCGGCTTGCGGATATCGCGCAGGACAGCCCCCTTCTCGGCCGCCAACGCAGTCAGATCGGGATCTTCAGTCAGGAAATCGTGCAAGCCGGAGTCGACGTTGAGCCCGAGCTCGACCGCCTTGCGCACGTCCGCACGTGCCTCGGGGCTCAGGCGGCCGCCATCAGGCGCGAGTCCCACAACCAGATGGCTCGGACGGCGCCCCTCCTCCACCGCTCGCCGGTGGGCGGTCTCGAGATCGGCCATGACCGGGATCCCGTTGGGTCGACCGTCCAGCAGCTCGCCGGCGTCTTTTCCGGCGTGAATCGAATCGACTACTGACAGGACGCGGTACCTTTGCGAACGCCGCACGAGGCCGTGGGCGGTCTTGCCGTTGGTGGTGCCAAACGCGCCCTCGCAATAGACAATCGCGTTTCCCTCCGGGCGTTCCTCGTTCTTCATCAACGTCTCCCTGTCACAATCACTACGAATCGGTCGTTCGACAACTCTTCGCGCCCCCCCGCGTCCAGGAGCGCGATGAGGCCGGCGGTCGACGCGGGCAGCACTCTGAGGCCCTCGCTCGATGAAATGAGCTGCGAAAACTTCGACATCGCGCGGTCGCTGGCATATGAGGCCCAACCCGAGGTCGAGCGGATGGCCTCGAGCGCCAGATCGCCGTCGATCGAGTGCCAATTAATGAGCGGCTCATTGACGACCGTTTCTCGGATTCTCGACGGGTCGAGGTCCTCGCAGAACTCGCTGCCGTTGAGAAAGGACTGCACGATTGGGTTCTTTTTGAAGGACGATCCGGCGATGATTCGCGGCATGTGCGAGGTCTTGCCACGCCGATACAAGCTCTGGAATCCCCTGTATACGCCCGCCAGGGTGGTGCCGTTGGAGACCGGCACCGCCACGGCAGCCGGGGCGTCGCGCAGCTCGTCGTAGATCTCGTAGGCGATCTCGCCGTAGGCACGCAGCTGGATCGTCGTATTGGCCCCGCCGGGATTGGCGTCGTACAGCTCCCGTGCCTCCGCCTCGTCGCGCGACCTCGCCACCGCCTCCTCGTAGTCACCGTCGACCGTGATCATCTCGGCCCCGTAGCGCTGGATTTCCGCAGCTCGTCGCACGTGATAGCCGGATGGAACGAAGACCTCGCAGCGAAGGCCGGCAAACGAGGCCGCCAGCGCCAGGGCGGCGCCGTAATTCCCGCAGGTTGCAGCGGTGACAGTGTCGAAGCCCCGCCGCATGGCATCCATTGCCTGGGCAAACGCGATACGGTCCTTTTGTGTACCGGTGGGGTTGCCACCGTCGAACTTCAGGAACAGCTGCCGCAACCCGGTCTCGCGTTCGATGTTGCGCGCCCGGGCGAGGTGGGTGTCTCCGACCTCTGACTCGAAAACGTTTTCAAACGCCTCCAACCGTTCATCGAGCGGACGCTGGGTGTCCTTTGCGATGCTGACCTCGGCGTCCAGATCGGCGGGCAGTTGCGTGGGCTGCGAGCTGGCCCCGTCCAGGATCGGTATCACGGCGCCGGAATCGATTTCCGAGACTTCACCGCTCTCGGTGCCGCTGCGCGCGTCGTCCATGGGTCACGCTCTCCTTCCCAACAGTCCGGCCGTCACGCTTCGGAGACGGCCGCGGCAGATCATTATACGATCAGATTCATCATTTCAATCCTCGTTTGAAATCTTTTTTTTACAATCATTTAACTGACCACGTTGCTGTCTTGTCGAGGCCTCTGGGATGGGCTTGACAAAGAGCCTCAGACACAGCGCGAAGGACGCATTTCCGAGAACAAGCCGGCGGTTTGGCTCAGAGGTTCGACATCTCCACGTTGCCGAAGTTGCGGCCGTAGAACTCCATGTAGTCCACCTTGCGCCGCAGGGCTTCGATGACGAAACGGCAGAAGTTGATCTTGGTGAACTTCTGCGCGCTGCCGAGGCCGCCCGGGCTGAAGACATTGATCTCCATCAGCTTGTCGCCAACGACATCGAGGCCCACGAAGAACATACCGTCCTGGACCAGCTTCGGGCGAACGATCTCGGCGATGCGCAGGGCTTCGGACGAGACCGCCGCCGCTGCCAGTTTGCCGCCGGCGTGGATGTTCGAGCGCATGTCGCCGCCGGTCCGAACCCGGCGGAAGGCCGCATACTTTCCCTTCACGAGCAGCGGCCGCCCGTTCATCATGAACAGGCGCGTGTCGCCCTCGGCCGCCGCCGGCAGATACTCCTGGGCGATCACGAAGCCGTCCCGGCTGACCGCATCGATCATCTGGTTGAGGTTCGGGATGTCCTCTGGCCGCACCAGGAAGACGCTGGCGCCGCCGGAGCCTTGCAGGGGCTTGAGAACGATGGTGCCCTCCTCCTTGGCGAAGGCCCTGATCTCGGCGTTATCTCTCGTGATCAGGGTCCGGGGCCGCACCTCCTCAGGAAAGAGCTGCAGGTACATCTTCGATCCCGCCTTGGCGAGGCCGTTGGGGTCGTTGAGGACGATCACGCCCCGCCGCATGGCGAGGCGCCCGAACTCGGTGGCGACGGTGGCGGCCCACGGCCGGGCGAGAAAATCATCGGAGGGCACGTTTCGCATCAGAAGGACGTCCAGGTCGTCGACGGTAATGCGCCTGTTGATGCCCTTGCCACCCTGGAGGTCCTTGAAGAAGCTGGTGTGCGAGCCGTAGCTTTTCACCGACACGGTGCGGGCCCGAGCGCGGACGTACTCGTCCGAGTCGTAAGCGAGATCGCCGACACCGAAGTAATAGATCTCGTGACCCTGATTCACGGCCTCGCACGCCAGGCGAACCGTGGTGAACCCGACCTTTTCGGTCGTCACATCGTTGACCAGAAACCCTATCTTCATCGCTGTCTCCCATTCAATAAATCAACAACTGAAACCCCTCCTCGCACGCGCTCCAGCCGTTCGAGTGAAGCGGGCAGCTGCATATAACGTGGCACCAACGGGGGTGTCACCAGCACGCCTCGCCACGTGAGCTCGCGAATGATCGGAAGATGTGCGGCCGCTATCTTACCAACAAACAGAGGCTTGAGCACGCCTCCCGCACCGAGATAATCGAGAATCTGCTGCAGCCCTCGCAGGTACACGGCGTCCTTGGTCAAACCGCCGCAGCGGTACGTCCGGGCCGTCACTGTGAACGCGACGCGGCTTGCGAAACCGTGGTTCTGTTGGAGCGCGCGATAGGTTTCGATGAAGGTCGCACCGTCCAGCAGGCACCTCGCCGCCACCACCCGCCCTGCGAGGAGCCGCAAACGCGGCCGGCTGAGACCTCCGACCAGGTACTCCGAAAGCACCGCCAGACCCTCCTGGAGGCTGTCGTAGCCGGCGAGGCCGGTGGAGAGCAACCGGAGCTTTTGGGCCTTTCCGTTGTGATAGGTCAACACATGGGTCCCGACCTCGTGTTGAACCAGGGCCTCCACTCGCGAAACCGGTATTCGGGAGTAGGCGCTTACCAGGAGCCTGCCTCTGGATACCAGCAAGCCGGTCACGTCAGGTCGGATGTCGACACCGGTCTTGACCGCCGCCCACTGTGCACGCAAGAACTCGATTTCCTCGCGGGCGCGCGCTGCAAAGACCTCCGCATCGACGGTGCCCACGGCGGGTCCTTCGCGGCTGCGCGGCGGGATCCGCTCGAGTATCCTAACCGCGAGCTCATGCAGGCCGTTCTCGACACCGCCGTAGAGCTGAACACTTTCGTGAACAAACCGGTTCGTATTCCGATCCTGGAGCATGGTGATCTGACGATCGAGCTCGTCCAGTTTTTCGCGGAACACCACCGCAAGAGCGGGGTCCTCGATCCGCTCCACCGGCGCTTGATAGAGGCGTCTTTTGAGGACAACGGGCTCCACCGGCAACGGCCGATAGTGAAAGGCCGGCGTGCGCTCGAATCGCTTGCGCTCGAACTCATGCCACGCCTGCTCGCCGTTGACCGGGGTCAGTGAGAGGAGGAACTCGTACGACTCCGACGCCTCCGCGAGCATGGCGTCGACCTCCCACACCGCCTTGACCACGGCCCGGCGTCCGAGAACATGGAAATGGGCCGGGTCTGCGGTGGTTCGGGACCTCGCAAAATCGTAGAAGAATCGGCGAAGGGCGACCGACAGCCTGCGCCGCAGCTCGTTCAAAACCCGCGGATAGGCCTCCCCGCTCTCCGGATCGCGAAAGATCGGTGTGACCTCGAGACCGTAGTAAAGACAGCCGATCCGCTCGATTTCAGCGACCGGCATGATCGGTTGAAGCCCGCGCGGCCAACGCCGCGCGCTCTTGACTGTGGTAACCGTCGCCCGCCGCCGGCCGAGCTTGATGCGGCGGAGGGCCTCCTCGAGGCTGTCCGTCAGCGACTCATGACCGTTGCCCCGCGGCTCGAAAACCCGGAAAGACGGGCGCAACAGACCGACTGAAGCCTCATCCGGGATAACGGTTGGTTTCCCGGTCCACACCTCCACGATCAGGAATCCACCAAAGGTCTCGGTCTGGGTCTCCGCTACCGCGGCCGCCAGTCGACCGACCCCATCGCGCTGGAGTCGCGACGCCGAACAGGTCAGGTACGAGGCCTCGCTGGTGACGAGCCGAAAGGCGCCGTTGTCCGGTTTCCGGGTCGGACGGCGATACACGCACAAGAATGGCAACGGACGATCCACCGCCAGCCGGCCCCACTCCGGCAGGGTGCGGCGCACACGCTTGCCTTCTGAGAGTCGGGCACGCACCACCCGGATCAGTCGTTGCGGCACCGTGTCGGCGTCGAGTCGGCTCACCTGTGCTCCAGCTCCTCCAAGGCGCCGGCGACGGCCGGGCGGAGAGCGTCGCCGATTGCATCGACCAGCTTCTCGTCCGGTTCGCCGGTCCACTCGTCCATGAAGAATTTCTTGACCTCGATCGATAGCACGCACGCCGCATTCGGAAAAGTCCGGTGGGTCCAGGCGGCACAGGCGCCGCCCCGGAAACGGACGTTCTCGCGCACATCGAGGGCGCCGCCCGGGAAGTCGTATCCGGCGAGGTCGTCGATGAAGCGATCGATCAATCGAGCCCAGCGACCCCGATCGACCATCGTGCCGGTACCGATGTTGACCTGTGGGTTCTCCGAAGGGTCGGCCGGCGGACCGTCAGAGCCCTCACGCCTGTGGTTGTAAGAATGCAGGTCGAGGACCAGAAACCTCCCGTATCGACTCGCGAGCCCACGGTACAGGCGCTCGAGCGCGCCGAAGAACCCATCGTAGGCAACCAGCGATCTCTCGATCACGTCGTCGGGAGGGACCTCACCCCATACCTCGAGACCCCAGGCGTCATCCGGCGTCCGGTAGACCGCCGTTTCGCGCGGGCGGTTGAGATCCACCTCGAAGCGCGAGCGGAGCCCCAGCACCCGGGACGGCGCGACGACTGTCCAAAGCCCGGTGAACGGGTCTTCCTCGCGCAGACGTGAGGCCTCGTCGAGGGCCATGTAGGGCATGACCTCGTCGCGCACGGCGTGCCCGTCGTGGATCGCTGTCGCCACGACCGGCCCCACTCCTCTGTCGAGCCTCCAGATGATTTCGCCCACGCGCCGGCCTCTTTTCTCCCGAACCTCTCACGGGCCGAGACATCCTCTCACTTTTTCGTTGAACTGCAACAGAATATGGTGCAGTATGACGTGCCGCCGGGCCCCAATTCGGTCGACCGCGGACGCCCCAGAAACGGATGCACATGATGACGATCAAAAACCACGGTAACATCGCCCCGCCAGAACCCTGCTGCTCGGAAATCGAGAACTTCGTTCGGACCGTGCGGTTGATCGGTCCACCACGCCCCGGCATACGGATCGGCCAGGTCGAGGTCTACGGGGACTCGGTCTTTCTCAACGGCGCCGCCGGCGGCGACCACATCATCTATGTCGAGTTCGAACGGCGCTACGACCTCGAACGCAGGATCCGCGCCGCCGTCGAGGCAGGCAACACGGAGATTGCCGCGAGGTTGGGCGAGAACCGCGATCGCCTCGGCATTCTGGTTGGAGACGTCTCGGGGCATCAGATCACCGACGCTTTGGCGGCGGCCATGCTCCACCAGGCCTTCCTGACCGGTGTACTGTACGAGCTCGATCGATACGGCGAGGTCACAACGACGTTGTTCGAGACCCTCAACACCCGTTTTTTCAACTCACTTTCGTTCAAGAAGTACATCACCCTCATTTACGGCGAGATCTCGAGCACGGGTATGTTCCGCTTCCTCTCCGCCGGTGGTCCGCCGCCTCTCGTCTTCTCGGCGGAGTACGACCGCTTCGTCACCCTTTCTCCAGACCGGCTGGTCTCCTTCACCCCCCTCGGGATCATGCCCTCAGAGGAAGACGTCGACATCGCGAAGAACCTGGGCCCGATCGGCTACAAACCACGTTACACGGTCAACGAGGTCAACTTGCTGGGAGTCGGAGATATCCTCGTTCTTTACACCGACGGCCTCAGCGAGCACGCCGTTGAGGACGAGCGGACGTTCGTCCCAGGCGAGCTCGAGGCGACGATTCGCGGCGCCAAAGGTCGAACGGTGCAAGAAATCTACGAAGCCGTGCTTGACCGCGTCCTCTCCTTCGCACCCCTGACGGACGATGTGACGGTGGTGGTGATCAAAAAGACGCAGAGGAGCCCCTGATGGAGTGGATAGCGACGATCCCGATCTGGCTCTTGTGCATCCTGATCTTTGCGCTCAGGATTTGCGACGTGACCCTGGGCACGGTGCGCACGTTGTCGATTGTCAAGGGCTACCTCGCGTTGGCGGTCGCCCTCGGATTCTTCGAGGTCATGATCTGGATTCTCGCCGTCAGCCAGGTCATCTCCCGCATCAACGAGAGCATGTACCTGGCCCTCGCCTTCGCCGGAGGATTCGCGGCCGGCAATGCAGTCGGAATCCTGGTCGAGCGCAGGCTGGCGATGGGCACCGCCGTTGTCCGGATCATCTCCAACACCCACGGTTCCGAAATCGCCCGCACCATTCGAGACGACGGCCATGACGTTGCCGTATTCGACGGCGAGGGGCCCGACGGGCCCGTCAGCCTAGTCTACGCGGTGACGCCCCGACGCCGGGCGCCGAAAATGCTGCAGCTCGCGCGGTCAATCGACCCTGCTCTGCTCTACGTCAGCGAACCCGCCCACGAGAGCTTTCGCGGTGCTTCGCTCCGCCTCCACCCGGTCCCCCACGCCACGGGTTGGCGAGCGGTGTTCAAAAAGAAGTAATCCCGCGTATGTTCGGGAGCGCAGCAACGCGGTCCCTCAGTCGAGCTGCTCCCACCACCGCTCGGTGGCCACAGGGCCGTCAAGATCGATCAACTGGCCGACCCATGGTGTCACCACCTCGACACCCAGCTCGGCTCCGGTTTCGACAACCTGGCGGATCGGTTCGTCCCACGGGTGGAGGGCAAGATCGAAGGTCAGCCAATGGACCGGCAACATGCGACGGCCCTTGAGCAGTTTGTCGGCCTCGACCGCCTGGATGCCGTTGATGTGGATATCGGGCCAACCTTCGCCGTAGGCGCCGCACTTGATAATGGTGAGGTCGAAGGGCCCGTATTTGCTGCCGATCCTTTCGAATTCGTCGAGCCACCCCGTGTCGCCGCTATAGAACACCCGTGACTTCGGGCCCACGAGGGTCCACGATGCCCAGAGGGTGCGGTCCCTATCGCTGATGTGCCAACCCGAGAAATGCCTGGCGGGAGTCTCGACCAGCGCCAGTGACCCGACCGTCGAGCCTTCCCACCAGTCGAGTTCGATGATCTGTTCGGTGGCAACCCCCCACGCCTCGAGGTCAGCGCCGACGCCAAGCGGCACCGCGAATCGGACTCCCTGTGGCGCCAGTTCACGAATGACTGCCGGATCGAGATGGTCGTAGTGATCGTGCGAAATGACGACCACGTCGATGGGCGGGAGGTCCGCGACCGCGATCGGCACCGGATGGGATCGTTTGGGCCCCAGGATCTTGAATGGAGATGCCCGTTCGGACCAGACCGGATCGATCAGTACCCGGGTGCCGTCTACCTCGAGGTAGACAGTGGAGTGACCAAGCCAGATAAAGCGAACGCCCTGACTGCGGATCGAGTACAGAGAAGCTGGATCGACAACCACTATCGGTACCGGTTGCGGCGGCTTACGATCCTTGGCACCGCGGAAATACTCGACAAGAAACTCCCACACATCGGTCGATCCGAGAGATGTTTCAACCGTGTTCCGGGCCCTCCTGTCAGAGAAATTGGGGCTGGCGTTGACGCGCGAGAGCCGTTCGCCGTCGATCGTTCCACCAAACGTTGCCCCCCAGTCAGAGGACCAGTAGAGGACTCCCGCGCCGATCCCAAGCAACACCACCACGAAGGTCAGGAACTTCAGGATTCGTCGCGGCCAACGGCGCCGGCGCCTGAAAGCCGATGTCGTTCGTGCGGGTTGTCCGATCTCGCTCAATGGTGCCATCCTCAGATATCATCTTCACCCTTCTTTCGTGTCCAGGCAACCTCACCACCGTGAACCCGGTTATGATCTGCCTCATGAATGACCCAGACAAAATCCGATGGAGCCTTCGCTTCTTCGCGGCCGTTCTGTTCTTGTATGCTCCAATTTTCGGTTTCGCCGATTCCACCCTGGCGGTCGAGCACGGGATACCCACGGGCGCGACAGTGTCGGTCGACGAGGCTACCGGTCGGAATCGCGTCACGATTCAGGTCGGGGCCGACCTGCTTGCCGTCAACTACCTCCGCGCCTCACAAACCGAACCGGCCCCCCGATACCGGCTCACGACAGATGCGGTCGCGGACACCCAAACCGGCACCGCAATCGAGTTGTGGCCCGAGTCGAGGCCCCGGACCGACGTGGCCGCGTTGTCCGCGGCGGTCGTTTTCAGCTCGGGCTTCACGCTCACGGCTTCCGACCGCGAGGTGGTGTTCTTCGACCTCGGGCGGTGCGCAACCGCCGGAGATGCCGCCGTGTGGCTGCCCAAAGAGCGCATCTTGATCACAGGTCGCGTGACGAGCGCCGACCGCGTCGAGGCAACCATGGACACCGACCTCGTGTCGTGGATCAACGCCCTCGAGCGGCTCCACGGTCTCGGTCCGGAGGTGGTGATCCCTGGTCACGGCCACTCGGGCGGCGCCGAGCTGCTGAAAAGCCAGATCGATCGATTGAACGCGCTCCGCGAAACGGTCGAGAGCGGTCTCCTCGCGGGCAGCTCCGCAAATGAGATAACACAGAGCGCGACAATGGACTGGTTTGTCGAATGGCGCAACGAGGATCCTCGAGCTGTTGCAGTGACAGTTGAGGCGATGATCGCCGAGGTGGGCGGCCTGCGCACCCCCTGGGAACTCGTGGAACGCCGAGGGCTGCGCGAGGGAAGATCGCCGACGAAGGCGGACACCGGGTGGACGCGGCCGCGAAAGGTCCTGTGGCTCGACGACTGGCCGGAGCGGTTGCCCCTCCTCCAGATCGTGGCACCGGACGTCCAAATCATCCCTTTTTCTTCCGACCATGAGGCGATGAGTGACATCGCCGATGCTGACGCCGTCATCGGTCAGGCAACGCCCGACTTCCTTGCCGCAGGGTCGAACATCCGTTGGGTCCAGGTCGGAGGGGCCGGTGTCGAACGCTATCTCGATATCCCGCGCCTCGCCAACGGAGAGGTCGTTCTCACCAACGGCCAGAAGCTCGCCTCCCCCGAGATCGCCGAACACGTCATGGCGCTTGCGCGCGCCCTTGCGCGGGGCCTCGGTGACGCGGTCACTGCGCAGAACAGCATGACCTGGAGGCGATCCGAGATCGTGTCCACCGCGCCACTCCAACGGCTACGCGGCAAGACGATATTGGTGGTCGGACTCGGCGGCATCGGTACCGAGGTCGCGCGCCTCGCTTCCGCGGCCGAGATGCGGGTGACGGGAATCCGCTCGAGCCGACGCAGCGGGCCTCCCTTTGTCGACCGGGTCGGGCTCACCGAAGATCTCAGGGCATTTGCCGCCGAAGCCGACGTGGTCGTCAACTGCCTGCCGATGACGCCCGACACCGCCAAAATCTTTGACGCGGCGCTCTTCGACGTCATGAAACCGTCGGCATTTTTCATAAACGTCGGTCGGGGCGGCACGGTCGACACCAACGCCCTGGTCGCAGCCCTCGAGAAAGGTCACATCGCGGGTGCCGGCCTCGACGTCACGGATCCCGAGCCGCTACCCCAGGGCCACCCCTTGTGGAAGGCCCCCAACCTCATCATCACGCCACACTATGCAGCGCGATCGGATATCGGCCGCGAGCGCCGGTGGTTGCTGTACCGCGAAAACCTGCGACGCTTCGTTGCCGGTGAGCCGTTGCTCTCCGTCGTCGACCCCGAGCGAGGTTATTGAGAACTACCCACCGATCACGGAGATATCCGCAGGGAGTTTTCTCTGTGATCTGTGGGCAGTTTTCTGTCGGACAGGCGGATCCGAGGGGAGCGCCACCACGCTACTCCGGCAGGGGCAGGGGGTCACCCGATGAACGAGCGTCGCCCGCGTCATCTTCGCCCTCTTCGTCCTCCTCGCCTTCGGTTACGGCCTCGGCGGCTTCCAGCAGCTCACCGACAAAGAGACTCGAATTCTTGACGAAGAACACAACGGGCAGGTCTCCGGCGAGGCGCTCGATCCGCTCCGCATAGGCCTCTTCGTCGCCGATCTCCGGCACCTCGAGCCCGAGGAAGACCGCTGCTGCGTCCGCGCTTTCACGGTGGATTGTCTCGATGACCGATTCGTCCTTCGGTTTGAGCACGACGCGCACCTCGGCCTCGATACGGATCTCGGGCATCAACTGTTCGAGATAAGTTTCGGTGCGGGTCTTCATCAGCTCGGACGACGCGATGCTCATCACCTCGACCGTCGCACCGCGCCATTCGGGGTTCGAGTTGAGGAGGTGTGCGAGCAGCAGCAAGAGATCACCATTACGCTCCAGACCGCCCCACCACACGTGAATCTTCGGGTTCTCCCGCCGGAACATGTACTTCGGTCGGATCCTGCCGAGCACGAAGGACTTCTTGAGGCGTTCGAGTCGTCGCATGACGCGGAGAAACTCGGCCCGCAAGGCCGTCGACTCCGGCCATCCGAGCAGCACCGTGTTGCTCGACATCCCCGCCATGCCGTTGGCCTGGCTCACATCAACGATACCCTCGACTACATTGTTGACGGCATCGACCTCCGGAAAGACCACGATGTCCTCGGCATCGATCACCTCTTTGATCCTTTTTCTGCGACCCGCGATGTCGAGATCGGCGCTCAAGAGATCCCCCACCACCAGGTTGCACACCGTCACCACGCCCCGACCCTGGCTGAACCAATTACCGAAGCGGATGAGATCCAGCTCCTGGAGTGGGTCGACCACGAACGCCAGGATGTGTGGCCGCCAGTTGCGCGCGCTCATCGGCCGCTCGCTGAGCCGGATCAGGGCCCATCGGATGAGCGCCTCATACAGCCCGCGCCGAGCGTCCCCCCAGCGCGCCTTCTGCGCCCTGCGCGACAGGTACATCCAGAGTGAGAACTCGGCCACGAGCGCGAGCAGGCCCGCGACCGGACTGATGAGGACCATCACGATCATGCAGGCGATGCCGCCGGCGAGGGCGATGGGCCACGGCACATTGATCTTCGGGCGCCACGATGGGTCGCCGCTCAGAACCTCGAACGCGGCCACGAGATTGACGGTGCCGTAGACGGTGAGGAAGAACATGGAGACTACCGCCGCCACTGCGTTGAGATTGCCCAGAAAAACCGCGCCGACCGCAATCAGCAGCGCAACCACCATTCCCGGCAGCAGCTCCCGGGAATCTCCCCTCGGCCGCCACAGGAATCGAGGTGCGATGCCGTCCCGAGCCAGCGCCTGCAGAGTTCGCGGCGCCGCCAAAATCGATCCAACCGCGGACGAGAAGATCGCCGACCAGAGACCCGGGAGGACCAGCCACGGACCAAGGACCGCGATCCGCGACCACACCATCGGGTCATCCCGCAGATCGGATGGGTCCGCTCCCAGCGAGAGAAGGAAAGGTATCAGCAGGTAGACCAGGAAGCCCGTGGCGACCGCGGCGATCGACCCGAGGGGAATCGACTTGCCGGGATCGCGCAGGTCCCCGGAGAGTCCAAGCCCCGCCATCACCCCGGTCACCGCCGGGAAGAAAACCGCAAAACCAGCCCAAAAACCGACGTCGCCGGTCGGTGGGTTGAGAACGACCTCTGCGCCGGGAGAGCGAACAAACGCGCCGATGGCAAGGGCTATCAGCGACAGCACGACAAAACCCATCAGCACGACCTGCGCACGGAGGGCCCGCTCGGCGCCGGTGACGGCGAGGATCCCGACCGCGACCACCACGAACAGGGTCACCGGCATCAAGGGCAGATCTGGCCACACGAATCGGAACGACTCGGCGAGACCGTAGGCATACAGGGTCACCGAAAACGTCTGCGAAAGGAAGAGTGGCACACCGATGGCGCCGCCGAGCTCGAGACCGAGGCTGCGCGAGATGATGAAGTAGGCCCCTCCGACGCCGACCCTGGCGTTGGTCGCCACCGCCGAGAACGCGAGGGTGGTGATGAAGGTGATGGCATTCGCCAGCACGACGACGAGGATGATACGAATGAGGCCGAGGTGTCCGACCAGCCAGCCGAAACGCAGGTACATGATGACGCCGAGAATCGTCAGAATCGTCGGCGTGAACACACCGATGAAGGTGCCGAGCTTGTTGTCGTGCGTCATCTATCGCTCCGGGTGGAGTCGCCAGCGTTCAACCCGCGAATCCGGCTGGCGCTTCAGGTGAGCACCGTACCCGTGATACCCCTCTGAGGCAAGAGACAGGGTTTCAGATTTCCAGCGCGGTTAAGGCCGAGGTCGCTGCGAGCAGTTCGTCAGCGAGGCGGTCCACGGCTTTTTCGACGACCGGACTCAAACCGAGCTCCGGCCAGAGAGCGCCGATTTCGATGCCGTACAACCGAAAACGGATCGCCGCCATCTCCGGCCTTCCGTGCAGCAACCAGCGGAGAGTCTCGGACACGCTCAGGTGATGGATCGAGAGGTCCCCCGCGGGAAGAGCCAGGAGATCCTTGTCTTCGATGACCTGGAGACATCCGGCCGTGGACCCGCCTTCCACAGCGTCCACGAGCCACACATTCGGCTCTCCCGCCCACAGGTCAGCCAAACCGAGGACGTCGCCGGCCAGCGCACCGACGCGAACCCCGGGCGGCGGTCCGATTCGCTCGAGCCGCTCGACGACCGCATGCCCGATCCCGTCGTCACCCATCAGAGGATTGCCCAGTCCGACGATCAGAATCTCTGCAGGCACGGAGGTGCCCGACGAGAGTGGCCCGGTTTCACGCCCGGTCATCAGCCGAGTCCTCTACCCGCATTACGTGAACCGAGCACGAGATGCACGGATCATAGGCGCGCGCTATCATCTCGAAGCCCCGCTTCAACTCTGCATCCGAGGCGGCGGTTTCTCGCAGCAAATGGTCGCCCGAGCTGCGGAGATCGCGCTCGAGGTTGGCCAGATTCTGGGCAGTCGGCGTAACCACGTTTGCCGCCGACACCCTGCCGTTATCATCGAGCTCGTACTCGTGGATGAGAGTACCCCGCGGCGCCTCGATCGCCGCCACTCCTCTTCCGGCTCGGCCCACGATCTCCTGCTGTTCTGTCTCCGCATCATCAAAGCCGAGGAGGACTTCACAACACTCGATTGCCGATTCCAAGCTGTACACGGTCTCTACCAACTGGGCGCGGGTGTTGAGCAGCACGTTGTCGACGCCGCGGTCTGGAAACAGCTCGGCGTAAACCTGCGCTGCACGACCACAGAGGCGGTCACCCCACAGCGCGAGGCGGGCAAGCGAACCCACCATGTAGGTCTCGCCGGACTCGAGGGCAGCGTGGCGCGCGTGAGAGTGCTCAACGGAGAACTCGCGCACCGCCTCACGGTATCCCTCCACCGGGAACTCTGCACCACCGGATGTGCAGATTGACTCGCCGCGGTATCCGAAACCATCCCTCGTCGGGCGGAGCGCGACAAACAGGGTCGGCCGGGCGGCCCAGTCGGGAACCTCAATCGATGACACAAGCTCTATGGCGCCCATCAGGGGACCGATGACTTCCAGGAGATCACGTCGGAGAGACGCGATCGTTTGATGGTCCGGGAGCTTTCCAAAACCACCAATCAACGTGTTGATGGGATGCACCGCGCGTCCGCCGACGACCGATTGGATGTGATTGCCAAGCTGTTTCAGCCGCAGGGCGAAGGCGACCTCGTCGGGATAACGCTGAGCCATCGCCATGACGGAATCGAAACCAAGAAAGTCCGGCAGCGCGAGGGCGAAGACGTGAAGCGCGTGGCTCTCGACGGCCGCCCCATGCAGCAGGAGTCCCCGCAGCACCGAAGTGCGCTCACTCTCGTGCACGTCGAGCGCGCTTTCGAGCGCCGACAAAGCCACCACCGTGTGGTCGGCCGAGCAGATGGCGCAGACGCGGGTGATGATGCCCTGTACGTCGCGGAAGTGTTTGCCCACGAGAAGCTTCTCGTAATACCGGCTGCCCTCGTGGATGTCCATGTTGACATCGGTCACGCTCATGTCCGCGAGCGCAACCCGGATCCCACCGTGGCCCTCTACCCTGCCGAGGTGGGGAATGGTGACGGTTCTAATCATTACCGCCCCTCCTCGCCTCACGTTCCAGGCCCATTGTCATCCACACCGGCGCCGAGAATACCCGCATTCGCGCGGCAATGTCCTGCCACGACAGGCCCCGGTCCGCGAACATGGCGACGTTGGCGTCGTAGTTGGGCTCCTCCACCGGACCGCGGCAACCCGCGCACGCGACACCGTGGCCCGGACACCGCGCGCCGCAACCGCCGCGTGTCATGGCGCCGCAGCACACCTCGTGGTTGAAGATCACCCGGCACGGAAGCTCGCGGGTTTTGCACTCCCAGCACACCGGGACTGCGGGAAGCTCGGGAGTGGTGCCCGCGAGCAGGGCGCGCACCAGGGCCAGGAATTCGCCGCGCTCGATGGGACAACCGGGCAGGAGAAAATCGAACGGAACGAAATCGGCGGCGGGCCGCGCCTCCTCGATCTCGATACCACCGTCGGCGCCGCATCCAGTCTCCCGCCCCAGAGCCTCTTTGGAGAGGCTGTTCCGCATCGCCGGCAGACCGCCCCACACGGCGCAGGTTCCGAGCGCCACCAGGATACCGGCGCGTCGACGGACTGCCCTCAGGGATTCCAGATCGCGCTCGGTCGCCACCACGCCTTCGACGAACGCGATTTTCAGCGCGCAGTCATGGTCGTTGTCCGTCTTCACCATGACCCAGTCGACGATGTCGAGGTCGCGGGCCAGATCGAGGAGTCGGTCCTCGCAGTTGAGAATCTGCAGCTGGTCCCCGGCGCAGCCGGTGAGGCCGAAGATGCCGACTCTCGGTTTCGAAGCCATGTCCTTCATTCGTAGATGAGCTCCGGCAGGTTGATGGCGTCCCAGTAGCTGAACACGGGCCCGTGCAGACAGGTGAAGGTGTATCCGACGGCGCAGTGCCCGCATTTACCAATGCCGCACTCCATGCGGCGTTCGAGGCTCAGAAAGATCCGGTCCTTGCCGAAACCCGAGGCGACCAGCTTGTCGAGGACGAACTTGTAGAACACCGGTGGACCGCAGGCGACCGCAAAGGTGCGGGCGGGATCGAGCTTCACCTCGTCGAGGAGCTCGGTCACGACGCCGCGCCGGCCATTCCAGGCAACGCCGCAGGTGTCGTCGACCGCCAGGAGAATCTCGGCATCGCCACGACGCGCCAGCAGCTCGAGCTCGTCGCGGAACAGCACCCGCCTCGGATCGCGACTTCCGTAGGCCAGGACCACCCGGCCGAAGTCATCGCGCGTGTCCACCAGATACCGGAGGAGCCCCCTCAGTGGGACCATCCCAAGCCCACCAGCAACGAGCAGCAGGTCCGCACCCCCGAATCGCTCCACCGGAAACCCGTTGCCGAGGGGTCCGCGGATGCCGACCGAATCTCCCTCGCCGACGTGGTCGAAGAGAAAACCAGTGAGGACGCCGGCCCGTCGAATACCGAGCTCAAAGCTCCCGCGGCGGGTCGGCGAGGATGGCAGCGAGAAGGGCGCCTCCCCCACTCCAAGCACCGACAGCTCGACGAACTGCCCCGGTCGATAGCCGAAGCCGGTGGCAAGCGAGGAGTCTTCAAAGCGCAGCTCGAAGAGGCGGGTGTCGGGTACCAGCTCGGTAATCCGCAAAATGCGCGCCGGAGCCGGAAGGTAGGGGTTCGAGCCGGTAGCCAGCTCGCTAACGGAGGCTCCGCCGCACCTGACGTCGGAACGGGGTTCGGCGGTCACAGATCACCCCGCACGTGCTGAAAGACCTCGACGACGTGGATGCCGGTCGGGCAGTTCTCGATGCACCGGCCGCAACCGACGCACGACGGCATGCCGAACTCGCGCACGAAGGCGTCCTGCTTGTGGTAGTACCGGGTGCGCACCCTGTCTCCGCGATCAGCGCGGAAGTTGTGGCCCCCGGCCACCACCGCATAGTCGCGGTAGAGACAGGAGTCCCAGGAGCGGACACGAGACGCCGTGCCGTCTGATTCGATCCTGTCGGCCACGTTGAAGCACGAGCAGGTGGGACAGACCATCGAGCACGAGCCGCAGCACAGGCACTTGCGGGCCAGCTCGTCCCAGACCGGGTCCTCCTTCTTAAGCTCCAGAACGTAGGGCAGGTCCGACACGTCGAGCTGCAACTGGAAAGCGTCTCTCCGCTCCCGGAGGCGGGCCAGGTAGTCACGGATGTCGTCAGAGGAGGCAGGATCGAAGAGGTCCCGGCAGGTTCGAACCACGTCATCGCCCTTCGAGGTCGCAACGGTGACCAGGAATCGTCCCTCGAGTGGGGTCAGCGCGAGGTCGAAGCCATCGTCCACGGTCGATGTCCCCAGCGAGTCGCAGAAGCACTTGTCATCGGGCCAGCATCCGAAGCCGACCACCAGGAGCGTCTCTCGGTTCGCCTCATAGTACGGGTCGACATAGTCGGTCAGGTAAAGGAGATCGAGGATTTTCAGGGCATGGACGTCACAGGCGTGAGCGCCAAACAACACCTGGGGTCCTCGGGCGTGGAAAACCTCGCTCAGATCGGCATTGCCGAAGTCGCCCCTGACCATGGTGAAGCTCGGCGGGAGGAGGAGCTTCTTGAACGGGACCACTGTTCGCAGGGCGTCGGGTCTGGCCTTTTCGACATCCTCCAGGATCTCCAGACTGAAGACTCCTGGAGCCTTTTCCACCGGCGCCCACACCGGTCCCCATCCCATCAGTCGTCGTATGAGCTCACTCAGCCGCGAGGCCTCAAGCCGCAGCGTTTGCATCGACAAAAACCCTCGTGAAATCTAGCACGATTAGGGACGGGAGAATCGGCGGTTCTCGCCGAGCCGCCCCTCGCAGACCTCGAGAAGGTGACGCCGATGCCGCCGCGACGGCAAAAACCCCAGGCATTCAGCATCATTTTCCGGCAAGATTGTCACAGGTATGACATCGGATTGACCGGCGTTCCCTGCAGGCGAACCTCGTAGTGAAGATGAAAGCCCGTCGCATCGCCGCTTTTGCCGACCGTTCCGACGACCGCACCGCGTTTGAGTTTCTTGCCCTTCTTGACCTCGATACTCTTGAGGTGGGCGTAACGCGTCTGGTACCCGCCCCCATGTTCGACAACGACGAGGCGGCCGTAATCTCCCGATCGACCGGCATAGGTCACCCGTCCGTCCGCCGTCGCCCTGACCTTCGTCCCCTTCGGAGCCGACAGATCGAGACCCTCGTGGCGGGACCGCCCGCGGGGAGCGCCGAAGGGCGAGGTGATCACCGCAATGTCGTAAGGGACCGGCCATCCGCGCGGCACCAGCGAAGGTTCGACGCCGCGTCGGCTGCTGGCGCAACCCTGAACGGCAGCTGACGCGGCGGTGACGCAGAGGACGATCAGCCATCGTTTCATGAAAAGAGCTCGACCCCTCATGGAATCATTGTAAGGGGTCGTCGAAGGCGTCTGTTGCTCCTTCTCTCGATCGCTGCTGGAGCGCTCGACAGAAATGCCGGTTGATCTATACTGAGCGGCAATATTCTCGCTTTCGCCCGGAGGATCAACGTATGGCTGCCAAAACCAAGAAACGCGGCGTCGCAAGCGAGCCGGAGGTGTTCGAGGGCTCCACCTCCCGGATCCGTGCGGTCGTGGAGCGTGTCGAGCCGCCGGATGAGGACGCCGGCGTTATCGGGCAGATCCGGGCGGTGCAGGAGGGCTTGAAAAAGAAGGACCGGAGAGAGCTCACTGAAGCGGCGCTCACCAAGTACTTCCGGTCCGAGATCCTCAAGCCCTACCAGGCCGAGCTGATCAAGCTCCAGCAGCACCTCGAACGCACCGACAGAAAGGCGATCATCCTCTTCGACGGTCGCGACGCATCCGGCAAGGGCGGCACCATTCGCCGCGTGGTGCGGTACATGAACGAAAAACGATACCGGGTGATCGCGCTCGGCAAGCCGACTGAGACCCAGCGCACCGAGCTGCACATGAAGCGCTATATCGAGCACCTGCCGCACGCCGGCGAGATCGTCCTCTTCGACCGTAGCTGGTACAACCGCGCCCTGGTCGAACCGGTCATGGGATTCTGCTCGAAGGCGCAGTACAAGCGTTTCATGGACAAAGTGGTCGGTTACGAAGAGCGAATCATCGCTGACAACAGGACCACACTCATCAAGCTCTATTTCTCGGTCTCCAAACAGGAGCAGTCGCTCCGCTTCAAGCGTCGAAAGAACGATCCCTTGCGGCAGTGGAAGCTGAGCGAGGTCGACCTCCAGGCCCAGGAGCTGTGGGACGATTTCACCAAAATGAAGTACAAGGTTTTGAAGAAGACTCATACACCGACGACACCATGGTTTGTCATCCGCTCCGACGACAAGGCGCTCGCACGGCTCGAAACCATCAAGCTCATTCTGCGCCAGATCAAGTACACCGGGCGCAGCCGGACCCTCGATTTCAGCCCGAACCCGGACATCGTCATCCGTGGCGACCGCGAGCTCAAGATCATGCAGAAGCAAAAACGGAAACACGGCAAGTTCATTCGCTGATCCGGCCCTTCGCCGTATACTGATGGCCATGAGGAAATGGTGAAAAAGATGGCGAAGAAGACTGGCGGACGCTCGAAACCCCCTCCGTCGGCGGCCTCACGAGGACCGAAAGAGGTGAAGCTGCGCGAGCACACGGCCCTCAAAAACAGCGACAAGAAGAAGAACAGCGACCGGGTGTCGGTATGGGTGAAGAAGGCAACCCTCGATTACGAGCAGGAGCTCCACCTCCTTCAGACCGAGCTGATGAAGATGCAGTCCCAGGTCCGGGCCGACGGCATGAGGATCGTGATGCTCTTCGAGGGACGCGACGCGGCCGGAAAAGGCGGCACCATCAAGCGCTTCACCGAGCACATGAACCCCCGCGGCGCACGCGTGGTCGCGCTCGAAAAGCCGAGCGACAAGGAACGCACCCAGTGGTACTTCCAGCGATACGTCGAACACCTGCCAGCGGCCGGAGAGGTCGTCTTCTTCGATCGCTCCTGGTACAACCGCGCGATGGTCGAGCCGATCATGGGTTTCTGCACAGACGAGGAGAACAAGCGATTCCTGAAGGACGTACCGCTGTTCGAGCAAATGTTGGTCAAGGACGGCATCAAGCTGTTCAAGTTCTATTTCTCGGTGTCGAAGAAGGAACAGCTCCGTCGATTCAAATCACGCCACGGCGATCTGCTCAGACAGTACAAGATCTCCGCAGTGGACGAAAAGGCCCAGGATCTCTGGGACCAGTACACGGTCAAGAAGTTTCAGATGCTGTCTGAAAGCAATCGCACACGCGCGCCGTGGACGATCGTTCGCTCGGATGTGAAGAAGCTGGCGCGGTTGAACTGCATCAAATATGTGCTGTCGAATATCGAATACCGGGCCAAGGCGGCCGCGGAAATGTTGCAGGTCGACCCCGAGATCATCATTTCGGGAATCGACGAGCTCAAGATGATGGAAGACAATCTGATGAAGTCGAAGTCGCTGCCCGGTTGATGCCTTCGGAGCTCACGCTAGCGCCAAACTCTCGGTATTTCTCTGTGTCCCTCTCTGTGTTTCCGTGGCCCCGTGGTGCTTCTATCGGACCGGTTGAATCTGGCGATAGAAAAGCTCAAAGTGACGAAACGTCCACGGCGATCTCCGCAGCGATATCCTCGATGCAACGCGAAAGCTCAGAGACCACCGATCCAGCGTTCGTGCCGGCACCCGGCCGGGTCGCCTCATAGGACTTTTCGAGCACCGGCGACTGATACCTCGAGACCTTGGCGTCGCGAATCACGATCTCCAGCTTGACCCGCGCCTCGGCGCCCCTGGGCCCATCCACCTGTTCGCAGGCCAACACCGTGCCGGAGACGACCAGATTCCTCCTGCCGTTGACCGGAGGACCGAACTCGGCCGCCAGCTTCTGTTGCACCAGCTCTCCAACTGAACCTGCCCACTGGGCGGTGGCGTAGTAGTCGATCCGGGTCGGAGACGCGAGAATCATGATCTGACTCCGACCCAGTGCCTCGGTGGTCCGCAGGCGCTCGACCGAGAGGTTGACGGTCGTATTGACCCGGCCGGACGACTCCATGCCAAGCGTGTAGTAATCGATCTTCGGCGCCGAAGCACACGCACAGAGCATGCACAACGCCACCCCAACGAATGGAGTCGACCTCATTTCGTCTCCCCGTCCTTTCGCCCCTGCTTCCCCTTGCCCCGAATGAGCGCATCGGGCCTGTCGGCCAGGATGCGTGAAAACTCCTTCAGGTTTCGCGTCGTCTCCTGGAGGTTGAGGAGCATTTCTTCAATTGTCGGCCGCTGGTCATTCATCAGATCGCTGCTGTTACCGCCCACATCTTGGAGGTATTGAAAGGTCGTCTGGAGCGTGGCCAGCAGTTCGTCAACCCGTGTGTTGAGCTCTCCCGTGAGCTGCTCAAGGTTGCCGACGCTCTGGTGTATCGATCCTCGGTTTTCCTCGATCACAGCATTGAGCTGCGACATGAGTTCGGTTGCGGTCTTCTCGATGGCGGCGAGCCGGGTGATGATCTGGTCGATTCCTTCCCGGTTGTCCTCGATCACAGCTCCCGCACCCCGCGCGACCTGCGCGCCCTCTTCGAGGGTCGTCTTGAGCGAGGCGAGGACCTCGGCCATGTCTACGCCGTCGCCTTCCGCGTGGACTCCCAGCAAAACGTTGATGCCGTCGAGCATCGTCTGTAGCCTGGTGGTCACTCCCTCCAGGTCCGGTATATCGAAGAGCCCTCGGCTCGCGCCAGACGTGATCATGTCGCCGCTGGCGAGGAGCGGTTGGTCCGCGGCGCCGGTGGAGATCTCGAGATGCTTTTCCGTGGTCAGGGTGATCTGCTCGATCGAGGCGACGCTTGCCCGATTGACCGGAATGTGTCCCCCGACCTCGGCCGTCACGCGAATCTTCGTCCGGTCGTCCGGGTCGGGCTCGATAGCGGTCACGCGGCCGACCTGGACGCCTCCGAAACGGACGTCCGCTCCCCGGTTGAGGCCGCCGATGTCGGTGAAGGCGGCGTAATAGACCTTCGCCGAGTCGTCCTTCGGCCGACACCCCCTGATGACACCGAGGAATCCGGCGACGATGACGAGGCTGGCGAGAACGAAGAGGCCGGCCTTGATTTCGGTGGCGGTGAATTCGTGCTGCTTCGCTGGCATCTTCCCTCTTTTCACTGGAGCCCGGTCAGGGCCTTCGCGTAAGCGGATTCCGAGGACTCGTCATCGTCCGCCCGGCGAGCGAAAAACTGCCGGATATAGGGATGCTCGGAAAGCTCCAGGTCATCGAGTGTCCCGATGCCCACCACTCGACCACGCTCCATCATGCACACTCTGTCCGCGATCAGCTTGACGCTTTCCATCTCGTGGGTCACGACGACGCTAGTGAGCTTGAATGTCGACTGCATCTTGCGAATCAGCTGATCAATCCCGGCCGCGACAATCGGGTCGAGACCGGCCGACGGCTCGTCGTAGAAGATGAACTCGGGGTCCATGGCCATCGCGCGGGCGATTCCCGCCCGTTTTTTCATGCCTCCGCTCAGCTCCGAAGGCAGGTAGTCCTCGAAACCGCCCAAACCGACCAGCTCGAGCTTGATCTTGGTCATGATGTCGATCGTCGACTCCTCGAGTTTGGTGTGCTCGCGGAGCGGCAACGCCACGTTATCCGCCAGAGACAGGGATTTCAGAAGCGCCGAACCCTGGAAACACATCCCGATATTCTTGCGAAGCTCGATGCGTTGTTCATCGGACATGGCCGTGAAGTCTTCTCCGCGAATCAGGATTCGGCCGGAGGCCGGTTGCTTCAGGCCGACCAGGGCTCGCAGCAGCGTGGTCTTGCCGGAACCGCTGCCGCCGAGAATCACGAAGACCTCGCCCTGTTGGACCTCGAAGCTGATCCCTTCGAGCACGGTCCGGTCGCCATACCGGACGACCAGGTCCTCGACCACGATGATCGGTTCGCGATGCTCCGTCATGATCACAAAAAGTAAAACAGAACCGTGAAAACGAGGTCAATAACGATAATCAGAAAGATCGACGTCACCACCGACGATGTGGTCTTTTTCCCTACTCCCTCCGCGCCACCTTCCACCTGGAGGCCACGGTAAACGCCGACCCAGCAGATGGCGATGCCGAAGAAAATGCTCTTGACAAGGCCGTTGACGAGGTCCTTCTCAACCAGAGATCGCGTCGTTTCATCGATGTAGACGAAGGGATCGACACCCACTATGAAGACAGCTGCGAAAAATCCACCGAAGATCATGATGAACATGGCGATGACCGTCACACAAGGCACGGCCACGAGCATGGCCAGGAATTTCGGCACCACCAGGTACTTGACCGGGTTGAGGCCCATCACCTCGAGGGCGTCAATCTCCTCGCCCACCTTCATTGTTCCGATCTCGGCGGTGATCGCCGAGCCGCTGCGCCCGGTGATGATGACGGCGGACATCAGCGGCGCCATCTCGCGCAGCGCCGAAACCGCGACAAGAGTGGCGATGAAACGGTTGGCGCCCCATTTATCGAGTGTGTGGGACGACTGGAGGGCGATGATGACCCCGACCAGAAAGCAGATCATCCCGACAATCGGCAGCGAGCGGACCCCGAATTCGACGAAGCTCTCGACCGCACTCTTGATTCGCAAACCCTTCCCACGCATGGGCGCGACCACCATCCACGCCATCGTCTCGACCATCAGGACCGAAACCCGCGCGCCCGCGGCAAGCTGGTTGAGCGTCCAGCGGCCGACGTGCCCGGCGACGCGGAGGTGAGTCATCGCACCTCGAAGACACTGTCGAGCCGGGCGAGTTCGAGCACCTGCGTCACCGCCGGTGAAGGAGCCACCAGCACGAAACCGATCTCATATTCGCGCGCGCTCCGCATCCCCTCGACCAGCGTGGCGACACCGGACGAATCGATATAGGTCACTCCGCTCAGATGGATGGCCAAGCCGGCCTCAACCGAAGGGACGGCGGCGAGAATCGTTTTGCGCAACTCGGGCGAGCTGTAGAGATCGACCTCGCCCGCGACCCGGATCAACGTTTCATCCGACGACCGCTCTATGTCGATAGTCAGGCCCATTCCTTCCTCACTTCGTTCGCCTCAGCTTCATGGTGATGCAGTTACCGCCTCTCTTACCGGGACAAAAAGCGACCTCGTCGAAAACCTCGTGGATGAGCTGGATTCCGAGGCCGCCGGACTGCAGATTGTCGATGTCAGGCGGACCCAGCGGACGCCTTTCGGCGCACTCAGGCGGGCATGGGACCCCTTCGTCCGAGACCTGGAACTCGAGGTGGTCCGCCTCGGCATGAAGCGTGAGCTCCACGCAGCCGTCGGGCCGGCCCTCGTAGGCGTGGCGGATCGCATTTGCGCACGCCTCGTCGATAGCCAACACCACCTCGCCAGCCGTTTTCGAGTCGACGTCCCAGGACTCCACCCACCTGCGCACCAGGCTTCGGATCGAGGAGAGAAGCTTCGGATCCGAGCGCACCTCGACGCGGAGATCACGATCCATTGCCGTTGTACCTCAAGGCGATCATCGTACAGTCGTCGTGCGGTGACATCGGCGAGCAATAATCCTGCACCTCACCGACGATCGATTCGATGAGGTGGCGCGGCGAGGTCGGGTACTGCTCGCGCACGACACGCTCAACGCGTTGCAGCCCGTATTCGCCCTGCGGAACCGTCCCCGGAGCTCGTGTCGCCCCCGATCGCGCTTCGACAATCCCGTCGGTGTAGAACATCAACGTTTCTCCGGGTTCGATCGTTCCCGTCTCGTCCTTCCAGGAGATGCCCGGCACGACTCCGATGGGTGGGCCCGAGGCCTCGAGGATATTGACGATCCGCTCTTCGGATGCGACCAGCATTGGGTGATGACCGGCGTTGGCGCCAAGGAACCTCCCGTCTCGTAGATCGATCGCCACCACGGCGACAGTGCAGAACATCCCGCGTTGGCTCCTCTGAACCAGACCCTCGTTCAGTTTCGCGAGCAATTCGGCCGGAGACTTCACCCCCGGAGCGCTGAGACGGAATTCTGTGAGCAGCTGCGCCATGGTCAGCGCCGCCGGCACCCCCTTGCCGCTCACATCGCCGATCAACATGCCCAGCCGATTTTCGTCGATGCGCGCGAAATCGTAGAAGTCGCCGCCCACGACCTTGGCCGGCACCGTTGTACCGTAGACCTCGAAGCGAGGGTCATCGGTAGGCCAATCGCTGACCAAAAAACCAGCCTGAATGTTCCACGCCGCCTCGATGTCCTGCTCCATCCGCTGCTTCTCGAGCAACATCTGGTGGTTGCGGGCATTCTCGAGCGCCAGACCGGCGCTGTTCCCCGCAGCGGCCGCGAGCAGGAGATCATCGTTGGTGTACTCGTGGTCTGCGACATCCGTATCCATGTAGAGAATCCCGAGAACTTCGTTCTGGGTACGAATCGGGACACACAGGATCGACGTCAGATTGAGGGCCGCGATGCTGGCGCTGGGGTCTACCGAGTTGTTCGCCCACCCCGATTTGTAGAGCACATTCTCGCCATAGCGGAGCACCCGATTGGCAACGCTCTCAGAAATGTTGATCTCGTCAACCTTTGCCGGCTCGCTCTTACCATGGTGAACGGTGTGCACATGCCCACACACACTACACGGTTCCAACCGACCGTCCGGCCCGGCAAAGAGTATCGCCCCGCGGTGGGCGCAGATCGCCGAGGTGGTGGTTTCGAGAACGCGATCCACCAGGTCACACGGGTTGAAGTTCGAAGCGAGAGCATTCATCAGGGTGTAGGCGGCTTCGAGCAGCGCCTGTGAACTCGAGGGCGGCGGCGGCTCCTGCTCGCGGCCCGCCGGGTCGAGGACCGTCTGCAGAAAGATGGTCTTGCCCTGAACCGCGGTGTCGGCGGGTTCGGGGCCCAGCTCGAAACGAAGAAGAGTTTCACCGATGAGCACGCGATCGCCGTTGTTGAGCTCGCAGATGTGGGTTGGTGAACCGTTGACGATGGTTCCGTTTCGGCTTCCCAGATCGCGGCACAGGTAGCCGTTGCCAGTGGCCCGTATCTCGACGTGGCGACGCGAGGCGGCTGTGTCCTTGAGCACCAGGCCGCTGTCGGCAGCCCGGCCCACGATGAGCGAGGTTCCCACAGGGACCTTTCGGCGCTGTGCGCCTTCCCCGGTCACGATGTAGGCACTCAACATCTTGTCGGTTCCGTGCAATTCATAGGCTCCCAAGACGCTATCTTGGCAAGGCTCTGTATGCAAGTGCCAAAGGGACCACTCTCCGCACGCCACCAATGATAGGTGCGTTGCCGCATTAACGACACGAGTGCCACTTTTTGCATTTTTTGACCGTACGATGCAACTGACCATCAAGCGAAAGAATCAAACAATGCAAAGAGAGGCACTCTCTCGCGGTGACGGTCGCAGCTCACCACCGTGAGACGCTGTGTCACGGTCGCGGACGCGAAGATTCCTCGTCCGGCTGCACGCTTGTAGACACGAACCCGAGCTGTCGGCAGCCACGGTTGAGCACCACGCCTTCCTGCCACCCAAGATGGACGACCCAGCTCTCCTCGGGTCGTCTGTAGCTCCAGTACTGATCGCCGTCCCGCCACTGAGCGTGCAGCGCCTGCCACCGGTCCCCGATGGCATCGACACCGAGGTTACCAGTCAATATCTGTTCTTGGGCCTTCTCTGGCGAGAGTTTTCGAACGTACCAGGCCGCCGGAATCTGCCACTCGGCCATCGCTTCCTCCGAACAATCTGGACGTTCGTGGAACAAGGCGGTGGTGCACGACACACACGCCCAAAGGAACAGGCAAACGGAAACTCTTCCGATCACGATCCAAGGGTACAGCCTACAAACCGGTGGGGCCATCTTCCGTATCTCTACCCGTGAATCAATTTGGACCCCGCGATCGCGAATCGTGGCGAATGGTCATCGTCTTTTTTGGAACACGACCGGCCTGACGCGGTCCAGCTTTTGCTCGACGCCGGCGCCAACGTCAGCATCAAAAACCAGTGGGGGCGCACGCCGCTTCACGTGGCCGCCCGCCGAGGATGCTTTGACGTCGCCGAGCTGCTGCTCGACGCGGGCGCCGACCCCAACGCGACAACCAACGAAGGCTGGACGCCCATGCACGTCGCGGCGCGGAGCGGTCAGAAGTCGATGTTGGATCTTCTCGAGACCCGCGGCGCCGATCCGACACGCACCGACTCCGAAGGACTGACTGCGTGCCAAAGCTGGAAACAGAGACCTCGTTCCGTTCCGGTGGATCCTTCCCAGCTCGCGGAGTACGAGGGAATCTATGACCTCGGAGACGGATTCACGATGAAGGTTTGGCTCGAAGAGGACCGTCGGCGGCTCCGCGAGTTCGCCCCGGATGATCTCATCCCGGTCGGCATCGATGAGTTCTCCTGCCGTCAGGAACCGTGGCGCGTGCATTTCCTCGGAAGCAAGAACGACGACATTACGACGATCGAGGTGGATTTTCTGAGAAGGACGGTCCGCGGCACCAGGATGAACGCCCCGCGATACGTGGGTTCGAAGGTTTGCATGGACTGTCACAACGGCGCCGATCAAGGGCAGCAGGACGTCGTTTGGATGCGGAGCCGTCACGCCCACGCCTACTGGCGGCTCGGCTCGGATTGGTCTCTGTACCTTGCCAGGCTCCGCCCCCACTATCAGGATCTCGAAAACCCGATGGCCGACGACCGCTGCCTCCTCTGCCATGTGTCCGGTTCTCAAAACCCCGACGCGCTCTTTCTACCCTCGTATCGACCCCAGGAGGGCATCGGTTGCGAGGCCTGCCACGGTCCCGGTTCCGAATACGCATCGGCGGATGTCATGGCGAACCGCGAGACATTTCTGGCCAACGGTGGGCGGATCCCCGACGCAGAAACCTGCCGCACCTGCCACCGGAATCCCGACAATTTCGACTGGGCGGAGTTTTGGCCGAAGATCGCCCACCCCAAACCGCAAGCCGCAGCCAAAAGCGAGCAAGGCTCCTAAACTGCGATGTGATTTTCGCCTGACTTTCGAAGACCACAGAGGCACAGAGACACAGAGAAGGTCAAAGAGTATTTTCTCTAGTTGGCGCTCGACGGCAGGCAGGTCACGATAGGAAGAACCGCGATTACTCGCTGACCGCCCCAGAGAAAAACCCTCTGTGCTGAACTCTGTGCTCTCCGTGTCTCTGTGGTTTTTTTGGAATTCCAGCTTATGAATCAAGGAGTCGGGCGCCGGATTCCGGTCGGCAGGCGAAGACCGAGCTCTGCAGCTCCACCTGCTCGCGGTATCGCGAGTGCGTCGCTGCCATGAAGCCCTCCGCGCCTGCGGCGGAGACCAGGGCGATGGCGCATCCCCCGAATCCCGCGCCGGTGAGACGCGCGCCGAAGCACGCCGGGTGCTCCCGCGCCAGCCCGGTGAAGAGATCGAGTTCAAAGCTGGAAACCTTGTAGAGATCCCGCAGGCTGAAGTGAGATTCGTCCATGAGACGGCCGGCCGCCGTCAGGTCCCCTTCAATCAGCGCATCGGCCATCGCCGGGGGGCGCGCGTTTTCTTCGACCACGTGGCGGACCCGCCGATACGTCGTCTCGTCCAACCGGCCTCGGTTCGCCTCCAGAAAGACGAGATCGACGTCGCGGAGGGCACGAATCGTCGGGTCCGCCCCTCTGAGAACCTCGACCGCTGTTCGACAGCTCGCGCTGCGCTCGTTATACGCGCTGGCGGCCAAGGTCCGCGGGGCGCCGGTGTCCATGACCACGACTACCGTCTCGTCCGGGATCCGCACCGGTCTGTGCGACAGCGACCGGCAGTCGAGGAGCAACGCGTGCCCTTCTTGCGCCATGGTGGCGGTGAATTGATCCATCACCCCACCTTTGACGCCCACCCAGTCGCTTTCGACCCGATGTCCGAGGAGGGCCATCTCGACCGGAGACCACGGGATCCTGGAGACCTCGCACAGCGCCAGCGTCGTAGCCATCACCAGCGCCGACGATGAGGAAAGGCCCGACCCCAGCGGCACGTCGCCGTCAACGACGAGATCGGCGCCCCCCACCTCGAGACCCGACGACCTCATGGCCCATGCCACGCCGGCCACGAAGGAGATCCATTCGGATCCTCCGGGAGGTGCAAGATCGTCGATCGAGAGCTCGCGGGTCTCGTCAAAGAACACCGAGTGGGCCCGCAGCACCCCGTCGTTGCGAGGGGCACATGCAACACCGACCCATCGATCAATGGCCATCGGCAGCACCCAACCATCGTTGTAGTCGGTGTGCTCGCCGATCAGATTGACGCGACCGGGAGCTACCGCGATGCGAGGTGCGTCAGTTCGACCAAACTCGGCGCGAAAATCTGGCCGGAGCCGCTCGATCCAGCCTCGGCCTGGACTCACGACACCTCAGCTTTCATCACCTGGAGCTGTCGCGGAGGCCGCCACGCGCCGCGCGTGAAATCCGGGAACCGAATGGCCTCGCCACCGCGCGCGATCGACCTCCCGCTGAGCTCGATAACAGCGCTGAGCATCGCAGCATCGTAGACATCGGAATCGAGCGGCCGACCCGCGCGCAGCCCATCGATGAGTCGATAGTCCTCGATGAAATCCATGCCCCCGTGGCCCGCTCCCAGGCTCTCCTCCTCCAGCCTGCGCCACAGGGGATGGTCGTACTCCTCGAGGTATGCATCGGCCGGATCCCATCGGTGCGGATCGCTTCGCCCCTCGATGTAGATCCTGGGCTCCGGGTGCTTGCGGGCGATCCCGCGGGTCCCCTGGATCAGAAAATCGCGGCTGTAGGGTCGCGGCGAACTGGTGTCGTGGGTGACCACTACAGTTTCCCCTCCTGAGGTGGTCAGCATTGTCGTGACGACGTCCGAAAGGGCGAAGGTTTCTGCAGCTTGAGGGCTGTCGGGACCAAAGCGCTCGACGGCGTAGAGGTGCAGGCCTCGGGTCTTGCTGCCCATCGACACCAGGGTTTCAAAGGTGTTCCCACGGTTGATTTCGAGGCACTGCGATACAGGACCCAACCCATGGGTCGGGTAGAGATCGCCGTTGGAGGTCATCGAGTGGTTGCGCCGCCACAGGCCCTCCCCTTCCAGATCGTGCTTGACCTCCCGCAGATCGTGGA
The DNA here is from genome assembly GCA_964423595.1 of uncultured Thermoanaerobaculia bacterium. Lineage (GTDB taxonomy): Bacteria > Acidobacteriota > Thermoanaerobaculia > Thermoanaerobaculales > Sulfomarinibacteraceae > Sulfomarinibacter. Next base: position 48,347 of record CAYRFI010000014.1, read on the forward strand.
GATATCCGCATCGTGCGTGCAGCAGCTCTCCGAACACTTGCTGCTCGACCATGTTGAGCACCATCATCTCGAAGCGGTCGTAGTTGCAGTTTTCCATCATCACGCAGTGCCTACGAGTCTTTTCCGAGATTTCAACGAGCCGCCAGCAGTCGTCGAGGTTCAGGGCGGCCGGGACCTCGGTGGCCGCGTGCTTGCCCGCCCCCATCGCGGCCACGCACACCGGGACGTGCCACACCCACGGCGTTGCGGTGAACACGAGGTCGAGATCGGGCTGGTCGCACAGGCGTTCGAAATCCGTCGGCCCCCGGCTGAAGCCCTTCGGCCGCGGTTTCCCGGCCTCAACCACCAAGTTCTGGGCGCGTTCAACCTTTTCGGGCACCACGTCGCAGACAGCCCGGATCTCGGCGCCTTCGATCTTGAGGAGGTTTTCAACGTGGGCGGTGCCCATCAACCCGACGCCGACGAAGCCGATCCCGACCGTTTTCAGAGAACGGTCGTGGTATCCGATCATCGGCGTTCCCGTCGGTCCGGCCGTTGCAAAACGGGGAACGAGCGATTGAATCGCCAGCCCTCCGGCCCCCAGAGCGCCGATCTTCAGGATATCGCGACGGTTCAGACTGTAGATTTTTGTACGCTGCATCATTCCTCCTCGTCGCCATCGACCGATGCCACAACGAGCTGCCAGCCTCGATCATACCCAGACATTGGCCCTCATCAGCACGATTCGGCCCTTGCCGCAACATTTGTTTAGAACTACAGAGACACGGAGTACACAGAGAAAACACGGAAGGTTTTCACGATCTGGCGCTGTGAGACTTCCAGGTGATGCAGAGGATCACATCGATGAGTGAGCCATCGCCCAACAGACAATATTCTCTGGTGGTTCTCTCTGTGCCCTCTGTGGCTCTGTGGTTCTTCGGTTCTCACAGGAAAACGAGGGCTAGGGTTCCTTGGGCGCAGCACCGATAGACGCACGGATGACTGCGTATCCGTCGTTTTCAAACGTCGAAGCGATCAGCTCCTGGACCTCCTCCTCGGGAGTCAGAGCGACCATGTAGCCGCCGCGACCGCCCCCGGTGAGTTTGGCGCCGAGCGCCCCCATTTCCAGTGCCCGGTCACACAGCTCGACGAGCTTCTCGTGTGAAAGCCCCATTTCAATGAGGATGCCGTGGTTGGCGGTCAAGAGGCTGCCCACGGTCTCGAGATCGTAGCGTTCGAGCGCCTTGCGCATGGCCAGGGATTGGCCGGCGATCAGCCTGCAACGCTCCTCGAAGAGATCGGGATCTGCAGCCTTGAGGCTGAGCACGTAGTCATCGAGGGTCGAGGTGTCGGCGGTGACGCCGCTGTTGGCGAGGACAATCCGGAACGGGCGCTCGACCTCGATATGCTCGAAAGACTTCTCATCGTTGGACGCCCTGTAGACCAGTAATCCACCGTAGGTGGAGGCGGTGTTGTCGACGCCGGAAGGGATGCCGTGGTAGGCGAATTCCCCTTCCCAACCGACGTGGTTGATCTCCTCGATCGACAACCCGAGCTCGAAGGTGGAGTTCAGAGCGCGCGCCAGCGAGACGCAGCTCGCGGCGCTGGCGCCGACCCCACTGCCCGCCAACAGCGAGCCTCCATAGGTGATCTTGATCGGCGTCTTGCGCACGTCGATCCCCATCACCTCGAGAATGCGGTTGATGGACTCGGCCTGCTGCTCCTTCTTCTTCTCCTTGTAGCCCGGGACCTCGCGCCGGTTGTCCTCGAGTGTCCACCCCTCGCCGTCAGTACGCTCGACCACCGCTTCGGTCTCATAAGGTAGCGCCGCAACGATCGCCGGTACGCCGCGCAGCACGAATTGGTCACCGATAAGAATAGTCTTCCCGAATCCGGATCCTTTCGCCATGTCAAAGTCCCCTTTTTTCACCACCAAGGCACCAAGGACACCAAGACATCCCTATGTTTCCGGAATTGCCTGCGCTCATGAGCCAAGTTCTGCGCTCGACCCACGGGCTGCAATCTCGGAAAGCCAGGTATGAACTCAGAAGAATACCTTTGTGGTTCCTTGGTGCTCTTGGTGTCTTGGTGGTTCAATCAAATTCCTCGGGCTCGCGGCGATGACTCGTTTCCCGTTCCGGTTTGGGAAAGAATCGCCTCCATCTCTTCGATCAGCTCTTCCTCACGTCCCGCCGCAACGGTCGTGGCCGCAGTCACGCTGTGGCAGGCATCCGAAAAGCCGCCTACCCGGGCAGTGGCCTCCGGCAACAGGATGTCGAGACCCAGGACCTTGCCGGACCTGATGCCCTCCTCCATCCGGTCGGCCACCCGCATCGAGATTTTGACCTGGTCGAAATCGAAGGCGCCGATACCCGGCACCTGATTCGGAATTCTCTGGAACCCGGCGAGGTAGCGCTCGGGTTCCACGATGTCGCTGTTGCGGATGGAATCGAGGAAGGCTCCGATCATCTTCACGCCCATCGGCTCGAAACGGTCGTGGACGTGCAGCCATTGGATGTGGCCAGTTTCACTCCAGCCGTCCCGCCGGATTCTGTCGATCTCCTTGGCGAAAACCCTCTCCTGAACGGCCCGCAACTCGGCGAGCACTGTGTCCGTTTCCGGGCTCGAACCCTCGAGACATACCCGGATTCCGATCTCCGGGCCTCCCTGGTGGTAGCCTGCCCCTCCGAAAGTGTCCAGGTCACGAGCAAACGCCGAACAATCCACCGGACCGTCGGGCGTCAGCAACATGTACCGCTCACCTTTTTCGGCGGTTTCAATCTCGAGCATCCCCTGACGACGAGTCTCGAGAGCTGCGTCCCGATTCGGCCCGGCCAGGCGGCCGTCGACAAAGAACCGGTCGCCCACGGCACCGATGGTGGCGATGTACGCGAGGTCCCGATTTGCGGGATCAACCGTGCAGGCGAACACGTAGCAGGTCGTCGAAGCAGTGATGTCGCGATCACCGCGCAGGCCGAAGACCTCGGGATCGAGCAGGTGAACTCGTTCGTCGGTTGGCCGTTCAGCCTTGTGATGGTCGAGGATCAGGACCAGGTTGCGGCCGTGGTTGAGGTCAGATATCAGCGGCGCGATGCGCCCCGCGAAGTCGGTCAGGACAATCAGCCGATCCTTCTCACCGAAGACTTTTTCGAGCACGGCCGGGTACGGTTTTTCGAGGCAGACCCGGTGGACATCGAAGCCCTTACGCTCGAAGGCGCGGGTGAGAATCGCTCCCGAGCTCAGGCCATCGGCGTCGTTGTGATGGAGGATCTGTACGCTTCGGTCCGGCCAACAATCGACCTCAGAGATCGCGTCTTCCATGGCTGCGATGAGATCGGCGAGCATCACCCGCCGCCTTCGCCGGTGAACCTGTCCGCGAACGCCTCGAGAATACCGAGCTCGGCAGCCACGTCGAGGGCGGTATAACGGTCGCGAATCTTTCGTCCGTGGCGGATCGCCGCATCGAGCTCGGCCGGGGGAATGCCAATCTGCTCCGCCCGGGTCGGAGCACCGGCGGCGGTCAACACGCTTCGCACCTTGCGGCCGACGGCCAACGTCCGCTCGATATCTCCCTTGATCAAGCTCGCCTGCTCGCGCAGGCGTCCCAGATCCAGCTCAGTCCGTGCGAGGAGCTTGGCTTCCCATTGCGGCCACACCGCCGGAGCCAGGGTCCCGAACCGTTCCTCGACCTCGCGTCGGGCTGCATCGACCCCGGGACCCTGGACAAACGGTGCGTTCTCAAAATCGAAATCAAAGATCTCGCGGTACAGCTCGTCGATCACCATCGACCCGACTCCGACCTGCGCACCGTGGAGGTTGAGCGGTCTCCCGTCGCGAAGCCGAACCATGTCCCAGTAGTGAGACAACAGGTGCTCCGCACCGGATGCCGGGCTTGAGGTGCCGCTGATCGCCATCGAAAGGCCGGAAACCAACAACAGACGGAAGAGTTCGGTAATCGCCTCCGGATCGCCGTTGGCCAGCCATGGAAAGACCTCCAGCGCCTGTGCAAACGGCACCGACAGCAGTTGGTCCGGCACCTCGCAGTGGTACTCGCCCTTGACAAGCGATGCGATCTTCCAGTCACAACCACAGTAGGGCTTCGAAATCAGATCGCCGAGCCCGGCCAGGGACAGCTCGGCCGGTGCTTCCGCAAGCACCAGCGGATCGGCAAAGACGGCCACCGGCGGTGTCGCGGCGCGTGTCGTCTTGAGACCGTCCTCGAGGAGGGCGACGATCGCCGAGGTGTAGCCGTTCATCGAGGCTGCCGTCGCGAACACGAGGTAGGGCCGTTCGCGCCGATGGGCGACTGCCCGGGTGAGATCGTTCACCGTACCGCTGCCAACGGCAGCGAGGCCGTCGTACTCGTCCGGATAGGCGGCGAGAATCTCCTCGACGAGGTCCACCGAGGCATGGATCTGACCCGAAGAATCGTCCCTGAGCAGACAGCACTCGACCGAATGAGATGCTCCCAGGGCTTCGGAGAGGCGTTCACCCGCGGCCGCCCAGGTGTTCCGGTCCGCCACCAGCAGGATCCGTTCGCCGGGGATCAGTGACGGCAGATGCCCGGGGATCCGCTCCGCCACGTTGGGCTCGATTGCCACCACCCGGGTCCTGACATCGTGCCTTTTGCCGCATGCGCAGTCGAAGCTCGTGCCGAGAAACCGGACGCTCAGGATCTCGTCCCCCGCAGTAGGGATGCCGATGGTTTCCACAGTCTATCTACCCCACCAGAGTAGCAGCCGACGGGCGATCATCA
>CAYRFI010000015.1:0-16582 GCA_964423595.1 uncultured Thermoanaerobaculia bacterium
ATGTGAACATGCTCCACCTCGTAACCGAGGACGACGATCACGACTCGCGCGCACCCGGTTCGCTCTTGAAGGTGTCGAGCGACGGTCTGTGCCGCCGACCACAGGGCGATATAGGGTTCCTCGTCCATCGCGAAGACCTCGAACCACGGCTTTTTGGGAATCACCAGGGTGTGACCCTCGATGCGGGGGTTGATGTCGAGGAAGGCCAGATGGTCGTCGTCCTCCCAGATCTTGTGGCACGGGATTTCACCGGCCACGATGAGCTCGAAAATCGTCGGCATATGCACCTCCCGGTTGGCCGATCATACGGCAAGATCCGATGCTTCCGGCTGCCGCCGACCCAATATCCTCCCTTTTCCTGCGACCAGATTGACCTCGGCTTGAAACAGGAATATATTACCAATGAGCGATAGAACTATTTGGGGAGGTAATGTGATCGCGTCAAACGAACTCTTGAACCGGATCGCCGAGGTCCTCAAGGCGATGGCCGACCCGACCCGCCTCAAGATCCTGCACAGCCTCCACAGCGGAGAACGTTGCGTCTCCGACATCCTCGACGTCGTCGGAGGAAGCCAGGCCAACGTTTCCAAGCACCTGTCGGTGCTCAAACGCGCCGGGCTTGTCGACTGCCGCCGGTCGGGGCTGAACGTGTACTACCGGATCATCGACGACGGAGTCTTCACGATCTGCCGCAACGTCTGCGACTCGCTCGAGCTGCGGGTCGATCACGAACGCCAGACCATCCTCGTGGGCAAACGGGAGATCGCTGACGTCGAGGCCGGCAACAAAATCAAGGTCTGAGCAGAGGGACCACGAGATGCCAATCTACGAGTATCGATGCAACAATTGTAAGAACGCTTTCTCGCGCCTGCAAAAGATCGGCACCGGCAGCGACGGCGTCAAATGTCCGAAGTGCGAGAGCGAGAACGTCGAGCGCCTGCTGTCCAGCTTTGCCAGCACCTCGGGGTCTCCGGACGTCGCCTGCTCGTCGCCCTCGAGCTGCTCGAGCGGCTTTTCCTGAGTCAACTGAATCGCGAACCCGGTGGGTTCGCTCGAGCCGAATTCTCAATTTTCAGTTCTCAATTCCCACCTACCCTTCCCCAAGACGATCGGGCGGGCGGGGCAATTGAGAATTGAGAATTGAGCATTCAGAATTCAAGATTGATCTTGCTTTCGTGTTTTTCGTTTACACATGCTCTTGGCGGCGCTATCATCGTGCGCAGCATCTCATGACGGGTGGAGCCGGGGTCGGCGATCTCGCGGTCTGAGACGGCGTCCGAGGCTTCTCGACGTGAAAGGAGCAACCGATGCGGGCGTCCAAATTCATGATGACCATCCTGGTGCTGGCTGTGGCGGTGGGAGCCTTCGGCCAGACCCTCCAACGATCGAACGCGCGCATGGCCCCGGTGGCCATCCAAGCCGCCGACGATCCTGTGACGACCACCCGCGATGCCCAGGGCGTCTGGTTCATCGAGGGCGGATCGCTCTACGACGTCTACGAAGCCATGGGTTATGCGGTCGCGACCGACCGTCTGTGGCAGATAGACATTTACCGACGCACTGCACGCGGAAAGCTGTCCGAGGTCCTCGGTTCCGCCGGTGTCGAGCTCGACGTGCCGATGCGCATTATGGGCTATTCGGACGAAGAGTACGCGGCGCAGTTCGCCGCCCTGTCCGCCGATGGCCAGACGGTCGTCCAGGCCTACGTCGACGGCATCAACCGGCGCATCGGCGAGTTCTACGCGGGCGCCTGGCTGCAGATGCCCTTCGAGTACTGGTTGCTGACCATCCAATCCGTGTTGCTGAGCGGTGGTCCTCCCGTGCTCCCGGCCCAATGGGAAACCGCTGACGTCCTCGCGACGATGGTCTTGTTGGCTCGGTTCTTTGACGGCGAGGGCGATTGGATCAACAACGCCCCCGCCCAGCCCGAAAACTATCTTCTTGTCCAGACCCTGGGCGCCGTCTACGGACTCGAGGGTCAGGCCATGTTCGGCGACCTGCGCTGGGTCAACGATCCCACCGCACTGACCGTCGTCCCGTCGAATGGCGCGAAGGCCGCAAAGGTCGCACAGCTCCAAATCCCCAAGGTGGAGGGGCTTGATCTCGACGCCCTCGGGGATGCAATCGCCGACATGCGAGCGCGAAACGAGCGGATCCGCCAAATGCTCAAGGACGTCGGTGCTAACGTCGACCTCGGCAGCTACGCGTGGTCGATGTCCGGAGAAAAGACCGCCTCGGGCAATCCGATGCTCTACTCGGGGCCGCAGATGGGATTCCTGGCGCCAGCGATCATCGCCGAGGGTTCGATCCGCGGTGGTGGTCTCGAGGTCTCGGGCATGCACGTGCCCGGCATTCCGGCTATCTTCGTCGGCCGTACGCCGCACCACGCCTGGTCATTGCAGACCGGCCACGCCCACACCGTCGACTTCTGGCTCGAGGCACCACAGACCGTTGCCTTTAACCGCTATGAGACCATCAACGTTCTCGACGGCGCTCCCGTCACGCTCCCGGTCTTCCGCAGCTCGCACGGGCCGATCATCAGCCCGATCCCCTACAACCCCATGGATCCGCCATCGATCATCTTCTCTTGGTCGTTTGGCGCCTGGGGCCACGAGGCCGACGCCATCGATCTTGCTCTCAAATTTGCCCGCGCCCAGAGCATGGACGACTTCGGGGCCGGTGTCGAAACCGCCCCGGTCAGCTTCCACATGAACTACGTCGACCGCGACGGCAACTTCGCCTATTGGATGTCGGGTTGGGACCGGATTTACGGACCCGGATACAACCCCCTGTTTCCGTCGCAGACCGGCCTCAGTCCCGAATGGACCGGAGAGCTTCGGCCTCGCGTCAATGATCGCAACAATCCCAGAGGATGGTACGGCGGCTGGAACAACAAGGCGTCGCTCGCCTCCAACAACGGCACCAGCAACTACAGCTACTACTTTGGCCCGTGGCACCGCGCCCAGGTCATCGTGGACTACCTCGATACCCACGACGACATCACCTTCGAAGAGATGCGTGACCTAGCCCTCAACATCGCCACCACCGACAGCATCACCGGCGGCGGCGACACCTGGACCTACGTCGCCGACGCGTTCAAAGCCGCCGTGGCGGCCGACCCGTCAGAGGACCGCAACGCGGCCATCGCCATGCTCGACGCGTGGGACCGCCACTTCGTGGCCGGCGGGCCTTCCGAGTGGCGCTTCGGAGCCTACAAGGCCGACGCCTGGGTCCTGCAGGATGCGTGGGTCCGCGAGGTCATGCGGCTGGTCTTCGAGGACGAATTCATGATGGCCGGGATGGATTACAGCGACCAGCCCAGAAGCATCAACTACAACGTGCTGCTGCGGGCTTTGGCCGGCCAGACGTACTACAACTGGTTCCAGGACAAATCGGGCTCGGGCAAACCAACGTCTGCCAATGAAATCATCGTGCTGGCGTTGGACAACGTGATCGCGGACATCGGACTCGGTCCGTACAACACGCCGCGCGGCACGATCAGCCACATCCACGGCATTTTCGGCTTCGTACAAATCCTCGGTCCGCTCTGGACGCAGACGCCGTATGCAAGCCGCTCGACCTACGCTCAGGCGGTCGAGTACGACATGAATGGCCCAGCGCGCATCGAGAGCATGTTCCCGCTCGGCGAGTCGGGCGCGATGTACTACAACGGGACCTTGAGCCCGTCCTTCGACCCGAACTTCTTCTCGATGGTGCCGGTCTTTGACGCCTTCATGCCGAGGCCGTTCCCGCTGTTTGAGTAGGAGGCGTTTCCATCTTTTCACCCCGCCCCGCTCACCCGAGCGGGGCGTTTTATTTCGAATTTCGAATTTTCCACGTATTCATTTCATTTCACGGGGAATCGGTGCAGCTATTGTGGTGCGGCCGTCTCGGCCGCACTTCTTCGATCGCCGTGGAATCGTATGGGCGGGACGCCCGCACCACAAAACCAACCCTGGTGTTTCCCGGGCACGCGTCCCGCGTGCCGGGTGGATGGGCGGCATTCCTCATTCCTCATTCCTCATTCGGGAACGGGTATCCTTCCCCGGTGACGAAGCTCAGCACCCTCAGCCCAGGTTTCGACTGGCGAGCGGCAAAGGTCGACTGGCCGGTGACGAGCGACGTCGGTCCGGGGCTCGCCGGGGTGGTCGCCGCCGAGACCCGGGTCATGTGGCTCGACCCGTCGAGCGGCCGGCTCGCCTACCGCGGCGTGCCGGTCGACGACCTCGCCGGCCGGGCCGACTTCGAGGAGGTTGCCCACCTCCTGATCACCGGCAAGGGTCCCGGTGACGACCCCAGGGGCCTTGTCGAATTTCGCCGCCAAGTCCGTTCGAGCAGGGTCCTTCCGCGCGATGTGATCGAGCTAATCCGCGTCCTCGATCCGAACACCCACCCGACGCGGATGCTGCGCGCCGGCGTCTCGGCCGTCGGCTGCCACGAGCTGACGGTGGAGGACGATCTGTCCGGCGAGCGCCAGTGGCGCGAGCTACGGGTGGTGGGCCAGACGGCGGCACTGGTGGGGGCGATCTGCCGCCACAGCACGGACCGCGAGCCGCGCGACCCGGAGCCGGGTTGCGGCCTCGCCGAAGGCGTGCTGGCGGCCCTCAACGACCGCCCGCCGACGGCTGACGAGGTGCGGGCACTCGACCTCCTGTGGGTGCTCTCCGCGGCCCACGGTCTCGACCCTCCGACCTTTACTTCGATGATCGTCGCTTCGTGCCTCGCCGATCCCTACTACAACATCGTTGCCGGTCTCTCCGCCCTGCGCGGACTGAAGACCGGCGGCGCCGCCGAAACCGTCCTCGACCAGCTGCTACCGCTTCGGGACCCGATGGAGGCCGAGGCCTGGGTGGCGCGGACTCTTTCTGACGGCGGCGTCATCGCAGGCTTCGGCCATCACGCCTACCGCATGCCCGACCCGCGGGTGGGGGTGCTGCGCAGGGAGGCGGCCTCAATGGCGCGCGCCCACGGCTGTCGTGAGCTCTTCGAGGTCGCGCGTACGGTCGAGGTCGCGGCCGCGAGTGCGCTCGCTTCGCGCGAGGTCTACATCAACGTCAACTTCTACGGCGCCCTGCTCTTCCACCTGCTTGGCGCCGAACCGCCGTTGGTGCCGTGCCTGATCGCCATCGGCCGCATGGCCGGCACCGCGGCGCTGGTCCGCGAGGCCCTCGATGGGATCCGACTCTACCGTCCGTTGAGCCGCTACGTCGGTCCGGCCGAGCGCCGTTTCGAGAGCGAGGACAGATCGTGATCGGCTCGAGCCCGATCCCTGCGGAGCAATGCTACGGGCGCGGGCTCGAGGGTCTGATTGTCGGAGACACCGCGATCTCGGAGATCGACGGCACTCGCGGCCGACTGCTCTACCGCGGCTATCCGATCGAGGATTTGGTCGGCCGGGCAAGCTTCGAGGAAGCGGCCTACCTGGTCCTGTTCGGCGAGATGCCGGACGAAAACCAGCTCGGGGATTGGTCAGCCGAGCTGCGGCGATGGCGGCATCCCCCCGGCACCGCGCTCGATGCACTGCAGCGGGTGCCGGCAAACGCCCATCCGCTAGCCCAGTTCCGGACCATGATGACGGTCGCCGCCTGCCACATTCCCGAGCCGGAGAACACTGAGCTCGACGCCCAGTGGCGGAGGCCAGCGAGGATTCTGAGCTGGACGGCCGCCCTCGCGGCTTGCGCCATTCGCCACCTCAAGGCCGCGGAAACGTTGCCGCCGCTAGACGACCTCGGCTACGCCGCCAACTTCCTTTTTCAGGCCAAGGGTCGGAAGCCGTCCACCGAAGAAGCTGCCGCATTCGAGGCAAGCCTGGTGGTGCAGGCGGAGCACGGTCTTCACGCCGCGGCCTTTTCTGCGCTGGTCGTGATCTCGACCGGCGCCGATCTCGGTTCGGCGGTGTTGGCCGGGATGGGCGCGCTGTCGGGGGCCCGCCACGGCGGCGCCAACCAGCTCGCATTCGAAATGCTGGCGGGGTTCGACGGGCCGGACGAAGCCCGTGCCTGGGCACGCAAAGCGCTCGCCGACGGTCACCGTTTCCCGGGCTTCGGTCACCGGGTCTACAAGTGCCCCGATCCCAGGGTGCGGGCCCTGGAGCCATATGCCGCAGCGCTCCTCGAGGCGACCGGCAATGGCCGGTTGTGGTCGAGCTATCTGGCGCTGCGCGAGGAGGTGGAGGGTGCGCTCGGCGCGAAGGGGATCTTCGCCAACGTCGACAGCATCACCGGCCTCCTCTACCACCCGATCGGGCTGCCGGTGAGCGCCTTCCCCATCCCCTTTTGTCTCGCTATCCAGACCGGTTGGATGGCGCACTGCCTCGAGTATCTTCCGGACGGCAAGGTCATCGCTCCGGGGGCGGTGTACCTCGATCCCAAATGAAGAATTAGAGTTCTTGCCGTTTGAACATCTCTCCGAGCGAGAGGAGCAGCTTCCCGACCTCGGATTCCTTGACGAATACCTTGATCTCGTCCTTGGACGCGCCTTCGCGGTTCTTGGTGCACACCTTTTCGGCAATCGAGTAGAAGTTTTCGACTGGCGAGATGCCGAGTGTCGTCTGTTTGATGTCGTACCAGCCACTCGCCTTGAGTGTTTGCCACACCGGGAATTCCTGGTCGACATCTCCCTTGAGCACGTGCTCGGCCACCGCCATGATCTCGCGATGGAGAATGCGGAGGACCTCATCGTCGTCTTCTCCCGCCATCGCCCGCTCCGCCTCGAGAGCCGACTCGTCAGGAGCTCCAGCTACCGGCGGCGCCTCGATGACGCCGGAGTCCACCACCGCGGTCCCGAACTCGTCCGACGGCTCATCGATCACCACAGCGTCCGCGCCGAGCTCCTCCGCCTCGGTGACCTGGGTGCCGAATTCTTCTGACCCGTCGCTCTCCACCGCCCCGTCTGAAGCCTCGAGAATATCCGGCTCGTCAACGGCTTCCGCGAGCTGCTCGGGTTCTTCCTTCGGCTCTGGTTTTCTAACCTTGGGATTGGCGAGGGATTGTCGAAACTCCTGATGATACTCGAGGAGGTTGTCCAGGTCCTCCTCGCTCAACGGCACCGTGGCATCGAGCTTGAGGCGCAACGTCTCGAGCTGGCGAAACCGCTTGGCGATCGTCGCGCCTTCGGGCTCGATCTTCTCCAGGAGGTGAGCGAGCTGCTCGTTGTACTCGATGATCTCGGCCAGGTCATCGAGCGAGGCAAAGCTGATGAGCTCCTGATATTCGCGATCGAAGCGATCGATGGCGACTTCGTTTTCCTTCCGCGCCACCAGACGCTCATATACACCCGGTGGACAGCCGTCGAGGTACCAGGTCTTGCCGGCCGCCTTCTCGAGGCCACGGTGCACAATCTTGCGCACCGTGACCAGGATTTCAGCCATGATTTCATAGGCCTCGACATTTGAGTCTGCGACATGATCCGCCATCGTGAGTGAAGATTGTACCGCGAAACGAAATGACGACAGGCTAGCTTTGCTGGCCTTATCGGAATTTCGTCCCGAACGAACAGCGCGAAGCGCTGTGAGGAGGGATCTGGGTGGGGGCTCTTCGGAAACGCGCCGCTGCCCACCCACCCAAATCCTCCGACTCGGTCGATACGCTGCCGCGCTCAGGATAACACCATGAATGTATCGACGCGCCGGCACCCAAATATTGCGCTACTCCTCCCGATACCATTCGGCATCGATCACGTCCGAATCACCGGCAATGGTTCTCTTCTCGAATCGGGCCACGACGATCCGGCGCACGATTGCTCGGCCCTGCGGCACCAACAGCAGGAAGCCAATGGTATCGGTGATCAGACCGGGAGTCAGCAGCAGCGCCCCGGCAATCAGGATCAGGAGGCCGTCGATCAGGGTGTCGCCCGGCAGTCGGCCCTCGTTGAGGTCTTCCGAGAGCCGGCGCAGCACGCCCAAACCCTGCCGGCGGGCGAGCCAGGCCCCAAGGACGCCGGTGGAGATGACGATGAGGACGGTTGCGCCGATCCCGATCACCGCTCCCAGCTTGACGAGTAGGAAGAGCTCGATGAGGGGCACTAAGGTGAAGAGCAGCAGTAAGCGCAGAAACATCGAGAGAGCATATCGCAACTACCTCGGCAGAAATAATTAGGAATGAGGAATGAGGAATTCCGCCCACCCACCCGATAGCTTCGACGAGCACCGAGGGGGGCGGATGGGAATTCCTAATTCCTAACTCCTAATACTCTATGGAGGGTGGTTCTTTTCGGTTCGCTCGCGTGTGAGGGGTATTCGGATAGGGGCTGCCAGCTTCAACGCGATTTGCGCAACGACCATCCAGTGGTTCCTTTCGGAACGCGCGGCTCCGATCTCGAACGCGAGAGCACCAAAACCGACCCCACTCTCGGTGCCGAAAGACAGGCCGTGGTGGACGCCGTGATCCTGGTCGTCCCATCGCCGGTAGCGCAGAAACTTGCCGTTAAACCCGGTCTGCTTCGACGCTGCCGGGATGCGCCTCACGCTCCCCCACCCAACCGTGAAAATGCTGGCGTCCGCTTTCGGGCCCCACTCGACGCCGTAGCCGGCGTAGATCGAGAAATGCTTGCCGTCGGTGAACGAAAGGAAGGCGTGCCCCTGAGCTGAAAACCAGTTCGGGGGTCCGATCGAGCCACCGATGGTCGGATAGATGCCCAGCGCGGGCCGTCGATCGGCTTGTTGCTCCGGCTCCTCGCCGAGAGCGCCGATCAGCTTCTCGTGCCACCGATCGAGGTCAATCGTGTCGCCCGCCTGCGCGGTCAGCGGCAGCAACGCGAGAACCAGCAAACCTGCCGCGAACGCCCGAGACCCGACCCTCACCAGGCCACGCTCCACGCATCGAGAAAGCCCTGTTTGCCGCCCAGCTCTTCCCGCATCTGGGGAATGTCTTCCTGAGTCAGGAGACTCACGAGCCCCGGAATCTCGGGGCTCCCATTGCCGTTGCCGCAATCCATCTCGACGTCTTCAAACTCAGTCAGATCATCGAGGAGCTGGGTCAATTCCTGGTTGAGACCGCGGTCGAGGACCGCCACACCAGCTTCGGTGTTGTAGTAGGTCGAGCGAATGTTGAAGTTGGAGGAGTGGACGATCGACAGCTCGTCGTCCACGAGAACCATCTTGCCGTGGAGGGCGATCGGAGGCATCAGCTCAGGCCGACAGCCTGCTGCCTCGATCTCCTGGAGCAGCTCGTGGTTGCCCCGCCACGCCCAGACCTCTGCCCCGGCCTCGATGAGACGGATGAGGGTGGGGTAACCGGCGAGCAGAAAAGGACCGCTTCGAATTGCCGCCTCGCGCCCGTTGGTGAAGAGCCGCACCGCGACGCCATGATCCAGCGCTGCGACCAGCGCGTCGGTCAGCGAAGAATCGAAATTCGGGAATGGGGTCATCAGGTCGATACGGTTTTTCGCCCGCCCAGCCAGCGCCACCAAGACATCCGTGGTGGCCGCCCGTCTCCTCATGAACGGGTTGTCGTAGAGAATCGCCACTGGGACGGAACCGGGCGCCTTGTCCCGGCCTGGGAAGTAGGCATCGGTCATGAATTTCTCGAGCGGACTGTTGCCGTTTGGAAAGCGGCCGGTCCGCCAAAAGACGTGGAGCTCGTCAAGCAGCATTTCCTGCGGCAGGAGGAATCTGCCCGCCTTGCGGTTGAACTCGGTGAACTCCCAAGACTTGAGGAAGATCATCTGCAGATCGTCGACCGCGGAGCCCTCCAACCGTACGCCGAGGTCGAACCACCAGTTGTCGAGGTCGTAGTATTCGTCTGAAAAGTTGCGTCCGCTGACAATGGCCGTTTTCCCGTCGGCGATGAAGATCTTGTCGTGCATACGCCCGTCATACAGCGGCGTCAAACCCCAGGTGGAGCGGTTGTATCCGCGGACCCGAGCTCCCTCTCTTTCGAGGGAGCTGAACATCCTGCTGAACGAAAACAACGCCGAAGCATCCGCCAGCACCCTGATCGTCAGATCCAAACCCTCGGCCTTTCGTTGCTCGAGGGCGCCGATCAGAATGTCACGGAAATCCTTGCCGGATGTGTCGTTATGCCAGGAAAAGACGCTGATCAGGATATGATGATCTGCACTCCGGGTCAGATCAACCCGCGCTTGCCACGCGTCCCGCGGGTCGGCGAGCAGCTCGATCGAGTTGTCGAATGTCCAGCGGGCGCGGCCGACCCGGGTCACCAGTTCCTGAATGGACTCCTCGTCGTCGGCACGCGCAACTCCACTGCCGGCAACCACCAGCAGTATCCCTGCGACAACCCGCGGAATCACTCGCCCCCCGTTCATGCGGGAGGCAGGGTAGCAAATTTTGAATTCGGAGTGCCGAATTCAAAATTTGTGATCAAAAATCCGAATCGGAATCCGAAATCGGATTCCGATTCGGATTTCCGGAATATAATTCGCGTACCGTAAGTACGGGAAGGAAGAACTGAAGGAGGGGGATACGATGGAAGACGCCACGGATCGTCCGAGCTACGAACCCGAGCCGGCGGAGCCGCCGACTCCGTCGACGCACCAGAAGTACAGCGCGGTGCAGCGGTTGTGGATGATGTTCACCTCGCCTGGTGAGGTGTTCTCAGACATCGGAGTCAAACCGACCTGGGTCCTGATTATGGTCATCGTCGTCCTGCTCGGAGTGGGCGCCCAGGCGATTATCATTCCGCATGTCGACACCGAGGCCACCATCCGCGCTCGTTTCGAGCAGCGGGGGCAGGACCTGAGCGAAGCCCAGATGGAGAACGCGATCGGTCAGGCGGAAAAGTTCAGCAAATTCGGTCCGATCATCGGCCTGGTCGTCGCGCCTATTGCATGGGTGATCATGGCGGCCATTTTCTTCGTGATGCTCAAGCTGGTGAGCTCCGACACCGACTACCAGAGCGCCTTGTCGACCACTTTGCACGGCTATTGGCCGCCAACGGTGGTGCAACTGGTGTTGATGGCGGTTTTGGTGCAACGGGTCGATAAGGTGCCTCAGACCGAGCTCGAACATATCGTCAAGGCCAACCTCGGCGCCTTCCTGTCGACGGACGTGCCGGCCTGGCTGACGGCCGCCGCCGGCACGATCAGTATCTTCAACATCTGGGCGGTGGTTCTGTTGATCATCGGTTTCGCCACCGTCGGTAAGATCTCACGCGGGAAGGCGGCAGCCGTCGCCCTGGTCCCCTGGGGCGTGTGGATCGTGGCCAAGGCTGCTCTGGCCGCCGTGTTCTCGTAAGAAGAAGCCCGGGATAGCGAGCCTCGCATACGGGTTCGGAGACAAAAAGTGAAACTGAAGAAACCCTTGATTGTGATTGGTGTGCTCGCCGTGCTCGCACTGGTCGTCTGGGCCAGCCTTCGGGACTCGGGCCAACGAGGCACCGAGGTCGAGGTACAGGCGGCGGAAATCCAAACCATCTCGTCACGGGTCAAGGCGACCGGGGAGATCACACCGGAAAAGCGGGTCGATATCTCGGCCAAGGTCGTCGGTGAAATCATCAGCCTGCCGGTGGTCGAAGGCCAGGAGGTCAGGTCCGGCCAGCTCCTGCTCGAGATCGAGCGCGACCTCTACGAGGCGGCCCGCAACCAAGCGCAAGCGGCCGTCCGCCAGGCCGAGGTAACGGTCCGGCGCCAGGAGGTGCAGCTCGCCGACGCCCGTCGCAACCTGCGCCGCGCCAACGAGTTGATCGCCGACGGCCTGGTCAGCCAGGAGGTGCTCGACGCCGCCCAGCTCGCACTCGACACGGCCGCGGTCGAGCTCGAAGCGCAGAAGCAAGCCGTCGAACAGTACCGGTCGGCGCTCCAGCGGACGGAGGACGACCTGGCACGCACGACCATTCGGTCGCCGATGGACGGCACCGTCATCCAGCTCGACGCCGAGCAGGGTGAGACCGTGGTTCCGGGTTCCACCAACCTTCCGGGCTCGGTGATCATGACGATTGCCGACATGTCGGTCCTGCTCGCCGAGGTCGAGGTCAGCGAGGTCGACGTCGTCGATGTCGAGCTGGGCCAGGAAGCTGAAATCACGGTCGATGCCCTCGGTGAGAAAACCCAGAAAGGCCACGTTGTCGAGATCGCCACCTCTGGTCGCAAAGACCCGGCCCTCGGCACCATCGACTTCGCCGTCAAGGTAGAGATTGATGAACCGGACTCCTCCCTGCGGCCGGCGATGACGGCCAAGGTGGATATCCTGACCTCGACTCGCGAGAATACCTTGACCGTGCCGATCCAGGCGGTCGTCAAGCGGACGCTCGATGACGACGGCGAAGAGATCAAAGGTACCGCGGCCAAGCGCGTTGAGGAATCGGATGTGGTCTACGTCATCGTCGAGGGCGAAGCGGCCGTTCGGGCGGTCGAGACCGGCATCTCCGACGAGCTCTACGTCGAGATCATCTCCGGGCTGACAGACGGCGAAGAGGTGATCATCGGTCCCTACCGGACGCTCAAGAACCTGCACGCGGGTGATGCCGTGAAGAAGGAGAAGAAGAAGGACGCCGAAGACGAGAGTACCGACGACGGAAATTCCGGCGACGTCGAGGTTCGCGTCGAATAATGCTGATTTCGATCTCGAACCTGCGCAAGATCTACCACATGGGCGAGATCGAGGTGCGCGCACTCGACGACCTCGATCTCGAGGTGGAGGCCGGCGAGTATGTCGCGATCATGGGACCCTCGGGGTCGGGCAAGTCGACCCTCATGAACCTGATCGGCTGCCTCGACACTCCGACCTCGGGCGAGTACATCCTCAACGGCCAGCGGGTGTCGGACCTCGACGACGCCGAACTCGCCACCATCCGCAACCATGAGATAGGCTTCGTGTTCCAGACCTTCAACCTGCTGTCCCGTGCGACGGCGCTCGCCAACGTCGAGCTGCCGTTGATCTATGCCCGCGTACCGGTCAAGGCCCGTCACCGCCGGGCACGCGAGGCGCTTGACAAGGTGGGGCTCGGGAACCGTGCCAAACACCAGCCGAACGAGCTCTCCGGAGGCCAGCGGCAACGAGTCGCACTGGCCCGCGCGCTGGTCAACAACCCATCTATCCTGCTCGCTGACGAGCCGACCGGCAACCTCGACTCACGAACTTCGGCCGAAATGATGGAGCTCTTCGACGAGCTCAACGAGGCCGGCAACACCATGGTGGTGGTGACTCACGAGGAGGACATCGCCGCCCACGCGCGGCGGATCGTTCGCCTTCTCGACGGCAAGATCGTGGCCGACGAAAAGGTCGGTGAATCGAGGGGGCCGTCATGATTTGGGACAACCTCCTCATCGCCCTGCAGGCGATCCGAGCCAACAAGATGCGCTCGCTGCTGACGACGCTCGGCATCATCATCGGCGTCGCGGCGGTGATTGCGGTGGTCTCCATCGTCCAGGGACTCGACTATGTCATTGCCACACAGCTCGAAGGTGTGGGAGCGAGCTACATCCGCGTCCAATGGCGGGAGGACCCCAACGACCCCGACCTCGCGGGTCGGGAGATCACGCTCACCTACGAGGACGGACTCGCCGTCATGCAATCGGCATCCGCCATCAAGTACTTCAACCCGATCTTTTTCCGCGGCGAGCGCGCCCAATACCGCGATCGGCGCCACGCAACGACCTTGCTCGGCGTCGGCTCCTACCACCAGGAGGTCAACAACCACTGGGTGGAGCGTGGCCGCTTTTTTTCACCTCTCGATCTCGACCGGCGCACGCGGGTTTGCATCATCGGTCAGGACATCGTCGAGGAACTCAAGCTCGGCGACGAGCCGTTGGGGCAGGAGCTGATCATCGGCCGCGGCAGCTTCACGGTGGTCGGCATCATGCAGGAGATGGGAGAGATCTTCGGCCAGAGCCGTGATGACCTCATCCTGATCCCGATCACCACCGCGCGCGACCTGTACGGCGCCGATTCATTCAAGCGCCTGATCCTCGACTTCCAGGCGGTGAACGCCGACCAGGTCGAGCTGGCCAAGGACCAGATCACCGAGATTCTCAGGGCCCGTCACCGCATTCCTGAAGGCAAACGAGACGATTTCCGGGTCGTGTTGCAGGAGGAGATCCTGGAGACCACGGGGTCCATCCTCGGGACGTTGACCAGTGTCGTCGCAGGTGTGGTCAGCATCGCGTTACTAGTCGGCGGCATCGGCATCATGAACATCATGTTGGTTTCGGTCACCGAACGAACCCGTGAGATCGGAGTGCGCAAGGCGGTCGGTGCGCGCAAGTCGGACATCCTGGTGCAGTTCCTCATCGAAGCGGTGACCATCTCACTCTTCGGCGGGTTGATCGGGGTCCTCGGCGGTTGGGGTTTGGGGATCCTCGGCGCCAAGGCGATCCCCGGTTTCCCACCGGCCCATGTGCCGGTGTGGGCGATCGCGCTCGGATTCGGCTTCGCAGCCCTGGTTGGGGTCTTCTTCGGGACGTATCCAGCCGCCAAGGCAGCGGCGCTGGATCCGATCGAGGCGCTCCGCCACGAGTAACCCGCAGCAATTTCGGATTTCGGATTTCGAATTTCGGATTTATCCCCACCCAATGTCAGGACAAACGAGGCGCGGTTGACGGGCTGAAATCCCGAATTCCGAATTCTGAATTCCGAAATTCATTCAATAGGTAAACCTGCCGATGATCTTTTTGAGTTCCTCGGCCATGGAAGCCAACTCGTCGCCACCCTCGTGTGAGGCGGTGGAGGCGACCGCGGTCTGCTGTACGGCCGCCGCGATTCCGGCGATGCGCTCCGCGATTTCGCTCGAACCCGTCGCCGCCTCGGCAACGCTGTGGGCGATCTCGGCGGTGGTGGCCGTCTGCTCCTCGACGCCGCTGGCGATGGTCGTCTGGATGTCGTGGATCATGCGGATGATCCCCGAGATTTCCTCGGTCGCATCACCGGCAACCTTGGTGTGGTTGCTGATGACCTCGGCGGTCGAGCTGATTTCCTCGGTCGCCTGGGCTGTCTGGTTGGCGAGCTTCTTGACCTCGTCCGCGACCACTGCGAACCCTCTGCCCGCTTCACCCGCCCGTGCGGCTTCAATGGTAGCGTTCAGCGCCAGCAGATTCGTCTGCTCCGCGATTGCGTAAATCACCTTGACCATGTTGCCGATCGTGGTGCCGCTCTCGTCGAGGCGATCGAATGTGGCCTTCGTCTCGTCGGCGATCTGCACCGCCCGGGTCGCCACCCGGGCCGCCTCAGAAGCGTTGGCCGCGATCTCACGGGTGTTCGCGTTGAGCTCCTCGGTAGCCGTGGCAACGCTCTGCACGTTGGCAGAGACCTGTTCGGCCGCGGCCGAAACCATGCTGGCCTGGGTGGATGTCTCCTCGTTGGCTGAAGCGATCTGTTGCGAGAGGTTTCGCATCTCATCCGACCTGTGCGACAGGGAATCCGCCTGGACGCCAATCTGCTGGATGTCTCGCTGAATGCGGTCGGCAAAGATGTTGAAGGTCCCGGCCAACTGGCCGATCTCATCCGTGCTGGTGACTTCTACGCGCCGGGTGAGATCCGCATCGCCCTCCGCAATGTCCTTGAATCGATCGAGCAGTGCCCGCAGCGGTTTGGTGAGGATCCAGCGCGCCACCAACAGGGTCAGGCCACTGATGACGAAAATCGTCACGAGAACTGAAACGACCGTCACGAGGGTGCTTTGACGAACCGGAGTCGAAATGACATCGTTCGGCACCAACAGACCGAGCGTCCAATCGATATACGGCGATTCGGACTGAATCGGGGCCATCAGGACGAAAACGTCTTTGTCCTGCCAGGTGACCCGGCTGCGGCCGCGGTCGCCCGCCAGAACGCGGTCGCTCAGCCCTGAAAAACCGGCGGTGCCGGGCACGACGGTGTCGAGGTCCTCGAGCTTGGTCTCGATCTCGATGTCGGCGCCGGTGAAATAGATGATCTCGCCGTTTTGATCGGCGAGAAACGCCGAACCCGTGCCCTTGGATCGAACCTGTTCGACCAGTCCGGCAACGGTCGTCAACAGAACGTCCATTCCGCCAACGCCGAGAAAGGTGCCATTCTGGAGGTAGACCGTCGTCTGGATGACAACAGCAGTTTCCCTCGTCAGGAGGTCGACGGTCGGAGACGCGAGGTAGAGCCGGTCCTCGGCGACGGCTTCGTGCCACCAGGGCCGGTTCTTGACCAGATACCCTTCCTCTTCGACCCGTCCCTGCGGCATCTCCGGGATCCGATTCGAGAAGTAATCCTGAGTGTCGTCATCGGCGAAGAAGACCGCCTTGATCGACGGGTCGTGGGCCACCAGGGCGTCGAAATAGTCGATGATCTGGTTGTAGTCGGCGTCGTTGAGCACTGGTGCGCGGTGTTTTTTGTATTTTGTGAAGTAGTCGCGCAGCGCCGGGTCGAGGAGGAACGCCTCCACGACACGCCCGCGTTCCGAAAAGAACTGCTCGATCTCGCGCGCCTTGACCTCCACCACCTGCTGCGCCTCGGAGTAGGTCTTCTGGCGCGTCATTTCGGCGTTTCGCACCACCACGATGCTACCGAGGACTGCCAGGGCCAACGCAATCGCGCCTCCGACAAAGATGATTAACTTCTGTTGGATGTTCAGACGCATGGCTCACACTCCCCCTTGAAGACACCCCGAACGCGCCCTCCTCGTCCATATAAAAGTCTACCTCATGGGAGCAAAGTTATTGG
>CAYRFI010000015.1:16592-51307 GCA_964423595.1 uncultured Thermoanaerobaculia bacterium
CGGCGATTTGCTGTTGGCTGTTAGCTGTTATTCTTGAAGTGAGGGCACAGTTGAGTCAGCGGTTCACGGTCGCTGTCAGATGAAGGTGGAGAAACTTCATGGGTGGGATGGACGCCATCATCGCAGAGTTTCTGGCCGAGAGCGTCGAAAACCTCGACCAGCTCGATCAGGATTTCGTGAGCCTCGAGAAAAACCCGTCCGACCGGGAGGTCTATGGGCGGATCTTCCGCACCATCCACACCATCAAGGGCACGTGTGGTTTCCTCGCCTTCGGCACCCTTGAGTCCGTTACCCATGTCGGCGAGTCCCTGCTTGGCAGGCTGCGGGACGGTGAGATCGACCTGACGCCCGAGATCACCACCGACCTGCTGGCCATGATCGATGCGGTAAGGGCGATTCTCGGCAATATCGACGCAACCGGCGCCGAGGGGGACGAGGTGTACAGTGCACTGATCGCGCGCCTCCAACACCACGGCGACGGGGCGGGCGGTGGGAAATCAAAGTCCAATGGTCCCCCTCAAAAATTTTCGAAAAAACCGGCACGCGTCAAGAAGAAGGCCGTGACTACGAAGACCAGACCAAAAGCCTCCGGCATCACCGAAAGGGCTCCGAAGAAACCTGCGGCGAAGAGGGCCCCAAAGAAAGAGTCGGCCGGCAATCCATCGCCAGAGGTGGAAACGACCGATTCCGAAAGCGCCCATGAGGATCTCGAGCTCACTTCGGCGCCGGCCGTCGCCGAAAGCAACATCCGGGTCGATGTGCGGGTCCTCGACCACTTGATGAACCTCGTCGGCGAGCTCGTTCTTGCACGCAATCAGCTCGTCCAGCACCTCTCCAGCTCGACAGATCCCCACCTCGCTTCCTCGTCACAGCGCCTGGACAGCATCACCAGCGAGCTTCAGGAAGCCGTGATGCGCACCCGGATGCAGCCCATCAGCTCGATTTGGAGGAAGCTGCCGCGCTTCACCCGCGATCTCGCCCTGAGCTTCAGCAAGGAGGTCGAGTTCGAAATGGAGGGCGAGGACACCGATCTCGACAAATCGGTCATCGAGGCGATCAAGGGATCTCTCCTCCACCTCGTCCGCAATTCAGTCGATCACGGGATCGAAGCCCCGGACGTCCGCGAGGCGAACGGCAAACCGCGCGCCGGTAAGCTGAGGCTGCGTGCCCACCACGAGGGCGGGAACGTCGTCATTGAGGTCCACGATGACGGAGGTGGGCTGGATCACGAGCGCATCATGGCTCGCGCGATCGAGGCCGGTCTGGTTACTGAAGAGGAAAGCGCCAACCTGAGTCCGGCGGCGATCGAAGCGCTGGTTTTCCGGCCCGGTTTCTCCACCGCCTCCAAGGTGACGAATATTTCCGGCAGAGGCGTGGGCCTCGATGTGGTCCGCGCCAACGTCGAAAGCGTTGCTGGAACCATCGAGTTGCAGAGCGAGGCCGGTCGCTCCACCACCTTCCGGGTCAAAATCCCTCTCACGCTCGCCATCGTCTCGGTTCTTTTGGTGCGCGCGGACGATCACCGGATCGCGATTCCGCAGGCCAGCGTCGTGGAGCTCATCCGGCTCGAGGGAGTGGAGACCGGAAACGGGATCGAAGATCTCGGAGGAGTTCCCGTCTACCGCCTGCGCGGCAAGCTCCTGCCGCTGGTCTTTCTCGACCATGAGCTCGGGATCCGAAACGGAGTGGATTTGGGCCGCGGATCCAACATCGTCGTGCTACAGGGTGACGATCGTCAATTCGGGCTGGTGGTGGCCGGGGTCGAGGACTCGCAGGAGATCGTTGTCAAACCCCTCGGAAAGCTGCTGGAGGGTCTCCCGTTCGCCGGAGCCACGATCCTGGGCGACGGCCGGATCGCACTCATTCTCGATGTCTTTCGCCTCGGGCTTGCCGCCGGCGTGGTCTCAGAAGCACGCGCCCATACCGTTGCCTCCCAGATCTCCAGCGCGGTCAAAGGAAGGGCCACGACCCAGCGGCTCGTCTGTCTCCACGGCGAGGACGATGAAAGGCTGGCGATTGACTTCGATCAGGTCAACCGCCTCGAGTACTTCCCTCGAGCGTCTCTCGAACGGGTTGGCAACCAACTGTTGGTCCAGTACGGCGACGAAATACTCCAGCTCATCGAGCTCCAGAAGACCCTTCCGGAGAGGCGCAAGGAGGCCCGCAATCCGTCGGTCCGTCTTCAGGACGACACGGTGCCGGTGATCGTGTGCACGGTGAACGGCCGGCGGGTCGGCCTGGTGGCGCACCGCATCGTCGACATCGTCGACGAGGTCCTCAAAGCGCGGAGGCCGGGAAGCCGCGACGGGGTCCGGAATTGCGCGGTGATTCGCGAGCGAGTGACGGAGATCCTGGACCTCGAGGCTCTCATACGACTCTCTGATCCGGGGTTTTTCGAACGGCCGATCGAGCAGGAGTGAAGATGGCGCAACAGTTCTGCACATTTCACGTCGGAGATCTCTTTCTCGGTATCGAGGTGAAACGGGTGCAAGAGGTACTTCGCGACAGCCATATTACGCCGATCCCCACGGCCCCGCCGGCCGTTCGCGGCCTCATCAACCTACGCGGCCAGATTGTCACCGCGATCGATCTGGGAACTCGATTCAACCAGGCCAATCGACACATTGACGGCTCCACTGTCCTCGTCCTCGATGCTGGATCCGAGCTGCTCAGCTTCGTCGTCGACCGCGCCGGTGACGTCGTCGAGGTTGACGAGTCGACCTTCGAGGAACCTCCGGACACCCTTCGGGGTGAAGCGCGGTGCCTCATCCGGGGGGCCTACAAATTGAAAAAAACGCTTTTGCTCGTTCTCAACATCGAGCATGCGCTCGATCTCGACAAAGCCGCAGGCGAAGGAAGAGCAACGTGAAAAATCGAAGAGAGTCTGCGACCAACCCGCATATTTCACCAGCTTTCTTCGCGAGGGCGGCGAGGTGCCGTGCACGGTGGGGTTTTCGACCCGAGGGGCGCGGAGCGCGTACTTGCAGTACGTCGAGCACCCCGAGGCGAGAAAACACCGTTGGGTGCGGTGCATCGTCGCCCGCAGCAGGGATTTGGTGAGATATGCGGGCTAAACAGTGGATGGATGTTTCGTGAGGGCGCTCGTCATCGAGGACTCGCGGGCGATGCGGTCGATCCTCGAAAGCATCCTGGACGAAGTGGGTTTCGAAGTCAGTCTGGCGGCCGATGCCGAGGAGGCATTGGCGGTTCTCGAAAACGACCACAGCTTCGAGCTCGCGCTGGTCGACTGGAACCTGCCGACAATGAGCGGCCTCGATCTCGTCACAGCCATCCGCGAGCGACTCACTCTTGGGGATATCAAACTGATGATGGTGACCACCGAAACCCAGCTGGGCCGGGTGCGGGAGGCCCTCGAAGCAGGCGCCGATGAGTACATCATGAAGCCCTTCGACAAGGAAATGTTGTTGGAGAAGCTGGCCCTCCTCGGCATCGAGGTCGATTGAGGTATCGCGTGCAGCCTGTCCGGATTCTCGTGGTCGATGATGCCGTCGTAGCTCGGCGGGTGATTTCCGACATTCTCGCCGCCGAGGATGACTTCGAGGTCGTGGGCACCGCGCCCAACGGCAAACTCGCCCTCACGAAGATCGCCCGACTGCGCCCGGACGTGGTCACTCTCGACATCGACATGCCCGAGCTCGACGGGATGCAGACCCTGTCCGCCATCCGCTCCAACCACCCGGAAATTCGGGTCATCATGGTCTCGAATCACACCAAACGAGGGGCTGCAATCACCGTCGAAGCGCTGTTCTGTGGAGCTTCTGACTACATCACCAAAGCGGCTCGACCCTCTTCTGCCGAGGACGCACGGCTGTATCTCCAGGAACAGCTCGTGCCCAAGGTCCGTGCTCTCGCACCTCCAGCCGCCACCGCGTCTGTGGCGGCCCGCACGCAAGCCGCACAACCGATGTCACATCGAAGAACCCCCGCCATCGAGATTGTTGTGATTGGCTCCTCCACCGGTGGTCCCAATGCGCTCACCACGATTCTCGAGGCGCTGCCGTCGGACTTCCCAGTTCCGGTGTTGATCGTGCAGCATCTACCGGAGAACTTCACTGCCTTTCTCGCCAAACGTCTCGACTCTGCATCGGCGCTGTCGGTGCGCGAGGCCACCGATAGGACCCCGATCGAGCCCGGCAATGTGTGGATCGCGCCGGGAAACCTCCACCTCGAGACAAGGTCGACGGGTCGCGGAATCGAGCTCGCGACGACCGACGGTCCGTTGGTGAACTCCTGCAAACCCGCCGCGGACGTCCTCTTCCGATCTGCTGCGAAGTGCTTCGGAGCGTCCGTACTCGCCGTCGTACTGACCGGAATGGGACAGGATGGGCTTGACGGCTGCCGCAGCATCTCCGCTGCTGGAGGTCAGATCATTGCCCAGGACCGGGCGACCAGCGTCGTCTGGGGTATGCCGGGTCAGGTCGCGGAGGCCGGCCTCGCTGAATCGGTTCTGCCGGTCTCCGAAATTGGTGCCGAGATCGTTCGCAGAGTGAAGGCGTCTCGGCGATGACCAGGGAATATTCTTCGGACCCGCAGGCGTCGATCAGCCGGCGCGACTTCGATTACATCCGTGCACTCGTACGCAGCGAGTCTTCGATCATTCTCGACGACGGCAAGATGTACCTCGTGACCTCACGCCTTTCACCACTCGCGCGGGAGCACGATTTTTCGTCCGTCGGGGCATTCATCTCGCACCTCCAGTCCAACGCCCGCGGAGAGCTTCACACCCTCGCGGTGGAGGCCATCGCCACCACCGAGACCTCGTTCTTCCGTGATCTCTACCCGTTTGTGGAGCTGCGTGACACGATCCTTCCAGAGCTCATCAAGGTCCGGCGCGACACCTCCCAAAGCCTCTGTATCTGGTCCGCCGCCTGCTCGAGCGGCCAGGAGCCTCACAGCATCTCGATGATCCTTCGAGATCGCTTCGCGGAGCTTGCCGGGTGGAACCTCCAGCTTCTGGCCAGCGACATCTCACGACGCATGATCGAGCGCGCAAAGGAGGGTGTTTATACCCAGATCGAGGTCAACCGCGGTTTGCCCGCTCCGTATCTGATCAGATTTTTCAGCCAGAACGAAAGCCACTGGCAACTCAAGGATGAGCTCCGCGGGATGTTCCGTTTCTTTCGTCAAAACCTGGCCGACGAGTGGGCAGCAGTGCCACCCGTCGATATTCTGATGCTCCGCAATGTACTGATCTATTTTGACGTGGAGACGCGGCGCAAGGTCTTGCGACGGGTACGGCGGCTCCTCCGACCGGGCGGCTACCTCGTACTCGGTTCGGCCGAAACCACCCTCAACCTCGACCAGGAATTTGTTCGAGTTCGTTTGGGCAAGGCGGTCTTCTACCAGGTCTCCGGCAGCAACGACGGGTGAGCCGGCAAACCCAGCAGATCTCACCGGGTTCCGTCGCGAGGCGCATCCTCGCGAGAGGCACGAGGTGCCATCTTTCGTATTGTTGGAAATCGATCGGTGACGTGAGACCAACGCCGGGGCCAACAATGCGAAAGGTGGCTCCTGATACTCGGCGGCGCAACCGAGAACCTGCGTACAGCCATCCGGGCACGAAGACGGGCACGGAAAGGGGTCGGGCGCCCTATTTCTTCAGCGGCTCGAGGGGCTGGGTGTCGGCACCGTCGTCGGTGTCGCTCTCGGCCTCAGACTCTGGCTTTAGCTCCGGCTCAGGGTCCGCAACGGGTGACGGACCGAGATACTGTGGCTGGATTTCCCACGGAAGTTCGGCGAAGACCGAACCGACCGGCCGCAGCAGGATCTTCCGGTCCTTGCCGGGCTTGAAATCCCATTGGGTCGCGTCAAGCGCGTCGGCAAGCGTCGACCGGCGGTCCTTTTTTTTGTCGTTCATCGGTCGGATTCTCCGACTCTCGCAGAGGTGATCTCGGCCAAAAGATCATGGTCCGCCGAGCCCGGGGTCGCGATCAGGAGCTTGGTCAGACGTTCCTCGGTGGCGACCACGAATAGACACTCATCACCTGGCTCACTGCTGCAGCGTACCTCACGCGCGGCCAACTGGCGCCCCGCGAGGTAGGACAGGATCGCAGCGTGAAAACCGGAGAGAATCGGACATGCACCACCCGCTTCCGAAAAAATACCTGGGAACGGGCTCGTATGGTGGTGGATAATGACGAGGCCGTTGTCGCGGTAGCTGAGGTCCGCTTCGAAGCTCCCGAGACCGAAAACACCCACCGAGGCAGAAAGCAGCTCCAACGCCATCTGTGATTCCATCTCGCGCAGGGTCTTCCGGTAGTCCCTCTGCACCACTTGCTCGAGACGCATGGCGTGGCGCAATCCCCACTTCTTGCCAAAGCGCTGCAGAAGTTCGTGATGCCGGTGCATCAGGCTGCGCGCGAACAGCCCCTCGAAGGCCCGCAGAAAGTCCTCATTGGCCACCAGCAGCCGATCGGCCTTCCCGTCACGGAGCGAACCGGTCAACGGGTCTCGCTCGATCTCCGGCGACAAGGACCGGCGCTGATCTCTGAGTCGGTTGATAGTCACGATACTGCCGCGCCCGGATGGCTGCCGCACGATGGCGATACGGAGGAGATACTCCTGGTGGCCGCAGCCAATCATCTCGCGGCCGATCGCAACTCCCTCGAGCTCGCGCGCACCATCTTCAAGGCGATGCACCAACCGATCGGCGAGCAACCCGATATCGGATGGCAAGACCTCGCCCAGGATCCTTCCGGTAACCAATGCCGGGACGACGCGTCCGACCCTGGGTCCGTAGATTGAAACCGTTTGCACCACACCGTCGTTGTCCAGCACGAGACAGCCGACGGGGATCGGGAAGTCCATGGTCTCGTCTGAATCCTGTGTGTCCTCGTCGGACTCGTCTTCAGTCGCTCCGACACCGAGATGCTCCGAGAAACCGGTGGCATCAAGCTGGTCCATCCACGGCGCCAGCAATCGAGCAAGCCGATTCGAGCTGAAACGCCAGGCCAGCGCGTCGTCGAGTCTTTGGAACATCGCATCGACCCACACCGAGACGCTCCGCACGAGCTGATTCTGTTCGACCTCGTCGATATCAGGATCCGTCACGGTGACGGCGCCCTCATCAGTCACATTGAACAGACCGAGGAGCGGATGTTGGTCCTCGAGCTCCGACCGAAGCTCCTCGAACCGCTGTCTGATCAAGGTTGGGTGCAGGTGGTTGAGGGCATAGGAAACGATAACGTTGAGAACAACCAGCGACAGATCGACGATCGCGTGATCCGGCTTCGACCTCGGTTCCGGCTCCGATTCCGTCATCGTTGGAATCGTCATACCGGTGGCGCTCTCCTCGTCAAAACGTCGCATCGCTTCGAGGAGTAGGGTGGAAGGTGGGAACCTGAACTGTTCCTCGATATCGTGATCGCCGAAATCCGCCTCGAACGTCCCGTCCGACCATACGGCAATGGTGTAGACCGCCTCTTCGCCGTGACTCTCCCCTTCGACCTCGGCATCGATGACGTAGCCGTCTCGCAGCCAGACCGTACCCTTCGATCCATTGTGCTGGAAGGTCACCTTACCGGTGCGTCGCCCGGCCTCGGCGGTTTGGAGCAGATCGGGTACGGACAACTGCTCCAGGGAACCGAACAGCCGCTGATCGGACCGATGTTTCTCGATCGCAAGCTTGGTGGTGAGGACGACCTCCTCACTGTCATACGGCGGGAAGACAACACTCAAAAGGCCCATTCGCAAAGCACGACGTCGGTCTTCTTTGTCCTCGTGCGCAACAACGACCAGCGGAATCTGTTCCATCAGTGGGTTCGACTCGAAAAGCGTGACGAGGATCGAGTCGCCTTCACCACCGCCGCCGAGAGGCGTCAGAATCGCATCCGGGAGGGTGAACTGGTTCTTGGCGGTGACCAATTCGGCTTCATCAACCGAGGACATCGCGACCACGTGGTAATCCGCGTCCTGCAGCCCTCCTCGCAGCTTGGCCGCGATGCTCGACTCGGGATGCACCACGTAAACGAGATCGCCGCCCATCAGCGTCCCCAGAGCCGCCGGTGGTCGGATCCCGTGTACTTCATACAAACACCCTCACGTCGAGTTCGTGCTCCCCGGCCATCACGCACGCACGGATGGAAGACGCCAAATCGCCGGCCCGTTCGTCGCTCTCGGTCGAGAACGGCGGTTCAGGTCTCAGTCTGACTCCATTGGCTTCGAGTCGCGTGCAGGCATGACCGCCGATAATGTTGACGCACTCACAGACCGCGTCGATCACAACCTCGCTGTCATCTTCGACCGGGATGCCGATGAACCCCTGAGCAACCACCGTCGCGACCTGCGAGGGCAAATCGAGAGCGCAGCAGATCTCACGATCACCCACGAGCTTCTGCGCGTACCGCCTGCGACCGCTGGAGAGTCCTCCTCCATCTTCGGTCAGGGCTTGCAGCTTGACCGGTCCGTTGGTGAAGCGTTTGAGGTGGAAGATGGAAAGCTCGACAAAGGTCCTGGCGGTTTCCGGATCGCTGCAGGCGCGAAAATCCGCTTCCAACTGCTGATCTGCCTCGCGCTGGAGTTCGTGGAACGCGGCCAGATGCTCCTCGACCTGATCACGGGTCAAGTGTTCACCGGCGACCAGTGCGGCGCCGATTCTCAACCAATCCGATCTCTGAATCCGGCACAGCTCATTGAGCTTTTCGTGGTCGATCTCTCCGTACTCGAGACAAAGTTCTTCTAGGCCGGCATCGGAGGTTCGGTAGCGTGTGAGAATCGCATCCGCCCGCTGCGGTTCGAGACAGCCTTCGCGAACCGCCAGCTCGACGAGAGAAAGGTTGGTGTTGCGCTGCCGTTCGATCGCATCGATGAGGGCCTCGCGGTTGATCGCGCCCTTAGAAAGCAGATATTGGCCAAAAAACATGGAACCCATACGCTACCTCACGCTACCTGCGTCAGGTCACGCATGAAATCGATGAAATCATCCCTGGTGAACGGCTTTTGGAGAAAACTCCGCGCACCCGATGTCAGGCACTCATGAACCGCATCTTCGGTACCGAGGGACGACACGATCACAACAAACGCATCGGGATCGATGGCGAGGATCCGCCCGAGGGTTTCCACCCCCGATTGGCCGGGCATGATCAAATCCAGAAGAACGATATCCGGTCGTTCTTGAGCAAAACGCTCCACAGCCATGATGCCATCTCGTTCAGCGGCCACAACCTCGAACTCGGAGTCCTCCAGATAGGCCGCGATAATCGTCAATATCGCGGCCGAATCATCAACTGTCATGACTCTCCATCTGGCCATCCGCCCCACCTCAACCCTCGTCGCTCTCTCCTGAAATCGCCGACATCGTCTGTTCAAGCCAACTCAGTTTCTCCGCGAGGACATTCCGCTCAATCGCCAAACCAGCTTCGATCATCAACAGCTCGAGCCCGTGGATCGAGGTGATCGGATGCCCGCCCGGTAGATTATCGCCATAGAACACAGCGGACACTGTGCCGCTCACTACGATCGGAGTCACGACCACCTCCGGCGGCACCACTCCCCCGAGCTGGTCCACGAGATAGTTGTTCCATGGACACTTCTCGAGATGACCATGAAAGGTGGACATTGTCTCGATGACGCCCGAGAAAACCGACGGCTCGTCTCCTGGGATGTGGATCTGGCGCACCCGTCGATCCACTATCGGTGCCTGATCGTCACCACGGCCTATCCCGAACTGACCGATCCCCGAGATGCCCTCCGCGGACACTCCAAAGAGGGCGCCGCGGTTCACCACCCGGGTGGCGTAACGAAGGATCAGGAGGGCAACCTCTCCGACCGTCGCACCGGGCCGGACCTGGATCTCGGCCATCAGCTTGCGCAGTTCGGCGAGATCTGACGGCCATTCGGTCACCACGTCAGCCGGATCGCTTCGGAATACGCTGTGACCCGGTTCGACGATGTAGTTCAATAGGTCATAGATGCTGCTGATGGATCCATCATCGAACGGAGAATCCTTGTCCTTTCTCGGTACCGGTCTCACGGTGCCGTCGCCGCCCACCGCATCAACTTTCGCGAGGAGGTCGAGGACAAAGGGGT
This sequence comes from uncultured Thermoanaerobaculia bacterium, assembly GCA_964423595.1. Classification (GTDB taxonomy): domain Bacteria; phylum Acidobacteriota; class Thermoanaerobaculia; order Thermoanaerobaculales; family Sulfomarinibacteraceae; genus Sulfomarinibacter. The sequence goes on from CAYRFI010000015.1 coordinate 26,640, forward strand.
CGACGTTGATGAACTCGGTGAGTTTTGCCTCATCGTCGTGAAAGACCTGCTCCGGATCCTCCTCACGAACCTCCACCGCCTTGAAGTTGAAGAACCCCGAATCCCACCGGAGAAACTCGCGGGCGATGTCCTGAAGCTGGTCGCGAAGCACTCCCTGGAGCGTTTCATACGAAATCGCACCCATTTCTACCAGGATCGCTCCCAGCTTCTTTCGTTCATCTGAAAGCCTCTGGGTTGCAACCGCAGCGTCGAGGGCCTCCCGCGAAATGAGATTTCGGTCCACCAAAAATTCACCCAGCGAAGGCGCAGAGTAACCGTTGCTCGCGTGGAAGACCTTGCCTTCGTTGAAGAGGAATATTCCCGTCGTGTCGCCGCGGCTGAGAGTCAGCTTGCCCGACTTTCGGAACAGCGCGATGAGCTGGAAGAGCTCAGCGAGCCGTAGATCTTCGAGACGACCGACGAGAGCCATGGCTCACTCCGATCCCGAAGTCCCTTTTCCGATTGAAGTTCCGCCCTTACCAGCCACGATCGACCCTCCGTTTCCGATCCGTGGGGGTTGGCAGTATTTGCTCTGAAACCCGGTCTGGACTCCCGCCCGTCCCCGGGTGAGCAGCCGCCCCCGCAGTGGACCACGCAAGATCGATACCAAAAACAGAGTCGGCACTCACTGCCTCTGGAATACGAAACCCATCCCATTATGGAACATACGTGCCGGGACGGTATTCTCGAGTCAGCAACGCGTCAACGCGAAATGACCGTGAGATCAGCTTCTGGAAGTGATCCTGGATACAAGGTCCAAGATGCAAGATCCACCCACCCACCCAAAACTGAACCACCAAGACACCAAGGCCGCCAAGAGAAGATTTAGTGTTTTCCAAGTAAATCGGAAGGCGTTGTCCCAGCTCCTCTGATATTACCAGGTATTCGAAGCTCGACGATCCGAAAACCCAGAAAATACTTGGTGTTCTCAGTGCCTTGGTGGTGAATCGGAAGGACGGGCGGTAGTGGGCGCCTACTCGTTCTCCGCCGCGATGAGGTCTATGGCGCGTTCGATCGGCACGTGGACAGTGCCCTCGGCCTCGCTCACCCATCCGTAGCTATTGAGGAGCTCGAGCTGATCGGCATCGAGCTGCTGCAAGGCCTGGTAAGGCTGCGAGTAGACCTTTCTCTCGAGCTCGCTCTTCTCGGCACCGTAGAAATAGGCCTGTAGGACGACGATGATCACGAAAAGAAGGATTGCGGAGATGATGCCGACGACGGCCGAGGCAGCAACGTTGGGATCGTCATAGCGCACGGGAATACTCCGTTTGAATGAGGAATCCTGAATTCGGAATTCGGAATTTTTCGCACCCACCCGAACCCAGGGAGGGGGTGGCTGGGAAACCCGAAATTCGAAATCCGAAACCCGAAATCATTTTAGGCGCTCTCAAAGGCCAAGGACTCTTCGAGGCGAGGATCTTTCTCGGCGACAACCGAGTGTCTCTTGAGGCGGAGCACCACCGCCGCCGAATAGACTCCGCTCATTCCCAACAAGCACAGGATGTCGAGCATCCCGAATCGAGCCACACCCGGACTGAACTCTGGGACCACCAGCCAGTAGATATCGATCCAGCACATCAAAGCGACGTAGCCGCCCGTCAGGGCGAGCAGCAGCGGCCGCCGCTTGATAGCGCGCGAGATGAGCAGCAGAAACGGGACCAGGAAGTGGCCGAAGATCAACAGCAGGCTCACCGTCGTCCACTCGCCGGTCTGCCTCTTGAGGAACCACTCGGTTTCCTCGGGGAGATTGCCGTACCAGATCAGCATGTATTGAGAAAACGCGATATAGGCCCAGAAGACGATGAACCCGAAGAGCAGTTTGCCGACGTCGTGGTAGTGCTCGACAGTGACGGCGTTGGTCAGAATTCCCCGCATCTGCAGCCCGTACAGGATCTTCGGCATCACGGCAAGAAACGCCACTACCGAGGCGGAAAAGTAGTAGACCCCAAAAATGGTGCTGAACCAGTGGGGGTCGAGGGACATCAGCAGGTCAAACGCGGCGAAGTTGAGGCTGAGGGCGAAGAGCACCATGCCCGGAGCGCTCAATCTCTCCATTTTGAGCGTCAGGGCCGGATCTCCGCTCGTGTCCTGGGCGATCGAGGTGCGATGGAGGAAGCTCGCCATCACACCCCAGATCAGGAAGTAGGCTATGAGCCTGACGAGAAAAAAGCCGGGATTGAGAAAACCGACCTTGCCAGCGAGCAGCGGATCGTGGGCCGCGGCAGCGGTATCGGTCCAGTGGTAGAGGTGATCCATCCCGAGAACGATCGGGATCGCGAGCACCGCCATCAGCCAGACATTACCCGCCACCACCTCCGCCACCCGCCGCACCACGACGCTCCAACCGGCGCGGGTGCAGTGCTCAAGGAGGACGAAGAACAGCGCTCCGAGGGAGATACTGAGAAAGAAGGCGAAGCTCACAAGATACGTTTCGAGCAGGTGGTCCATGCCGCCTTCGCTGCCGTTGGCGAGCAGAAGCGAACCGCCGATGCCGATCGCCGCGAAAGCGCCGCAGAGGATCAACACGGGCCGTACGACCCCATCCAGGCGCCGGTTTTCGGTGGTGATGTCGAATACGTTACCCTGCATGAAATCCTCGCTATCGCAGTTGCGCCCTGATGTCGGGCGGAACGTCGTCGACTGTGGCGTTCTGGCTCCGCTGCAGGGCCCTCACATAGGCGACGATGGCCCAGCGATCCTCAACCGGGATCTGCGGACCGTAGGCCGGCATGTTGCGTATACCGTTCGAGATGGTGTTGAACAGGTGTCCGACGGGTCGCGAGCGCACGAGATCGCTGTGGAATGAAGCCGGCGGCGTCCAAGTTCCCTCCTGGAGCTCGTCGGCACGTTTGGCGACCATTCCGTCGCCGAAGCCGGCAAGCCCGTGGCACGGTGAGCAGTACACGTCGTAGCGCTCACGGCCACGTTGGAGGAGGCCTCGATCGACCTCGACGGGAATAGTCTCCACCCAGTCCTCACCGATCTTGCCGCTCGTCAACGTGGGCTCTCCAAGCATCTCACCGCGGGCGACGGCGCCGGCCACCGGCGGCCGCATGGCGCGGCGGTCGGCAAACATCGGGTTGCGTGACTGCGGCTTGAACTTCGGCTGGTTGTCCATGTCGGGAACGACGTGGATGCGCGGCTTCGGTGAGGTCGTGACGCGGGCGCGCATGATCAGCGCCAGCGGCACCCACGACAGCGCCACCAGAATGACCACGGTGAAAAGGAGCCAGCGCGGCAGTTTCATGGCAGCTCCTCGATTTCTTCGACCGCTCGTCCGGAAATCTCTTCCAAGAGGCGACGGGTTTCGATCCGGTCAAACAAAGGGTCCGCCGCTTCGATGGAGATGAAAAACGTGTCGTCAGTCGCCCGCTTGAAGGAGCGGTTGGCAAACAGGGGGTGAGAGAGCCGCGGCAGTCCATTGAGGGCAAGCATGCCGACGAGGGCGCTGACCGCGGCGAAGAGGATGGTGATCTCGAAGGCGATAGGGATGTTTGCCGGCAGGCTGAAGAGTGGCTTGCCGCTGATCAGAAACGGATAATTCACGGCGTTGGTCCACCACTCGAGGAGGATGCCCGCCGCGGCCCCGGTGAGGCCCCCTAGAAACACGATGTATGGCAGGATGGTCTTCTTGACGCCCATCGCGGCGTCCAGGCGGTGGAGGACGAACGGGCTGTGAGCGTCCCAGCGGGTGTAGCCGGCGTCGCGCACGATCCGGGCGCCCCTCAGGAGTTCGTCCACCTTGTCGAAAGCTACCAGGTAGCCGTGCAGTCGGATCGACTCACCGCCGCCGGTGTTTGGAGTCCGATCACTCATCACACATCCACCTCTCGGACGGCAATATCGCCGTGGTAATCGCCGTGGCCACGGTGCCCGGGGTGGTCGAGGTGGGCCTGCGGCATGACGCCCTTGACCTCCGCCATACCCACCATCGGCAGGAAACGAACGAAGAGCAGGAAGAGCGTCAAAAAGAGACCGAAGCTGCCGGCAAAAGTCAGCACGTCGATCGCGGTCGGTCGGTAGTAGCCCCAGCTGGTCGGCAGGTAATCGCGGCTGAGGGAGCTGACGATGATCACAAAACGCTCGAACCACATACCGACGTTGATCAGGATCGACGCCACCCACAGCATGAGAGTGTTGTTGCGGAGCCTTCTGACCCAGAAAACTTGCGGCACGAGGACGTTGCAGGTGACCATCGTCCAGTAGGCCCAGGCGTAGGGGCCGAAGGCCCGGTTGAGGAAGGTGAAGGCTTCGTAGACGTTCCCCGAGTACCAGGCCATGAAGTACTCTGTCGAGTACGAGAAACCGACCATCATGCTGGTCGCGAGCATGATCTTGGCCATGTTCTCGAGGTGTCGGGCGGTGATGATCTCCTCGAGCCCGAAGAACTTGCGGGTCGGGATGATCAGCGTCACGACCATCGCGAAGCCGGAGAAGATGGCGCCGGCCACGAAGTAGGGCGGGAAGATCGTCGTATGCCAGCCCGGCATGATCGAGACCGCGAAGTCGAAGCTCACCACCGAGTGGACCGACAACACCAGCGGGGTCGCGAGCGACGCCAGCAGCAGGTAGGCGAACTCGAAGCGGTGCCAGTGACGGTTGGACGAGCGCCAACCGAGGCTGAGCACACCGTAGATGTAAAAGCGCAGCTTCGTCGTTGCGCGGTCACGGATCGACGCCAGATCCGGGATCATGCCCATGTACCAAAAGAGCAACGAGACCGTGGCGTAGGTGCCGACCGCAAACACGTCCCATAGCAATGGCGAGCGGAAGTTCGGCCACATCGACATCTGGTTGGGGATCGGGAACAGCCAGTAGGCGACCCAGACACGGCCGACGTGGATGCCGGGGAAGATCCCGGCGCAGACGACCGCGAAAATCGTCATCGCCTCGGCGAATCGGTTGATGCTGGTGCGCCATTGCTGGCGCAGGAGAAAGAGAATCGACGAGATCAGCGTCCCGGCGTGGCCGATGCCAACCCAGAAGACGAAGTTGACGATGGCGTAGCCCCACCCCACCGGAATCTGCAGTCCCCAGACGCCGACGCCCGTGGTCACCAGATAGCCGATGCACGCGAAGAGCACCAGGGTCAAGCTGGAAGAGGCGGCGAATGCCGCCCACCAGATCTTGGGCGGTCTCGGTTGCTCGACGATGCCGCAGACCTTTTCGGTGACCGAGTGGAAGTCGTTGTCCCCGACCACCAATCGCGCACGAACAGTCGGATCGTTACCGGTGTTGTCGAGATAGCTCACGGGATTCAAGGCGATTGTGCTCATCTCAAGCCGGCTCCTTCCCGTGGCTTTCCGCCTCTTTGTGCAAAGCCCCATGGCCCTCCGGGCCGTCGCCGTCGGCGCGGTTGCTCAAGCGACCGAGGTAGTGGGTTCGCGGCCGGATGTTGAGCTCGGCCAACGTCGCGTATGACCGTTTTTCCTCGCGCAACCTGGAAACCTGGGAATCCGGGTCATTGAGGTTGCCGAAGGTGATCGCCTGCGTCGGACAGGTCTGCGCGCACGCGGGCACGATCTCACCGTCCGCGATCGGACGGTTGTCGTTGCGGGCGGGGATCCTCACGGCCTCGATGCGCTGCACACAGAAAGTGCACTTCTCCATGACGCCGCGGGAGCGCACCGTGACCTCGGGGTTGAACTGCATCATGGTCGTGTCGGCGAGATGCTTGTGGTAGTTGAAGAAATTGAACCGCCGGACCTTGAACGGACAGTTGTTGGAGCAGTAGCGGGTGCCGACGCAGCGGTTGTAGACCATGGCGTTGAGACCGTCGTTGGTGTGCTGAGTCGCCGCCACCGGGCAGACCTGCTCGCAGGGAGCGTTTTCGCACTGGACACAGGTCACGGGTTGGAAGACGGCCTCGGCGTCCTCGATCTCGTCTTGCCGGAGGCCGGGTTCGGTCTTGAAATAGCGGTCGATCCGAATCCACTGCATCTCGCGCTGGTTGAGGACCTGCTCGCGCCCCACCACCGGGATGTTGTTTTCCGCTTGGCAGGCCACGACGCAGGCGTTGCAGCCGATGCAGGTGTTGAGGTCGATCGCCATCCCCCACTGCTCGCCCTCGTACTCGTGGTCCTTCCACAGCGAGATCAGCGGCGGGTGATCTTCATGTTCGTGGAACACCTCCGGGTTGGCGAGGTACACGTCAAGTGAGGCCTCGCGCACGAGGTCACCGACCCGGCGGTCGCGCTCGTTGAAGCCGAGCGTGTCGATCGCGAAGTGGTCCTGCGTGGTGGCCAGCCCATAGCTCCGTCCGGTTGGGCGAACCACGACTCCAGACACGACGTGCGGCGCCGTCGTCGTCCGCAGTCGGTAGGCGTCGACGCCGACCTCATTACCGACCTGTCCCGCCTCCGTGCGGCCATAGCCGAGGGCGAGGGTCATGCTCCACCGCGCCTGTCCCGGAAGCAGACAGGTCGGTACCTCGATGGTGGCGCCTCCGGCCTCGATCGCCGCGACCTCACCATCCCCGATGCCGAGCTCATGAGCGGTCGCTGGCGAGACCAGGAGCGCGTTGTCCCAGGTCAGCTTGGTGAGCGCGTCCGGCAGCTCCTGAAGCCAACCGTTGTTGGCGAAACGCCCGTCCCAAACCCGAGAGTCGGCGGTCAAAACCACCTCCGGTCGATCTGCGCTGGGCTGAGCGACGCCGAGATGGGCTCGCAGGCCGTCCACGGCCACCGCCAAGCGACCAGGATTGGAGCGAGGATTCACCGTCTCCCAGGCGGTTCCTTCAATCACGCCGTCGTGGAGTGCCCTTCGCCAGAAACCCTCGAAATCGGAAGCGGACACTGATTTGCGCAGATTCTCGCGCACCAGCTCGTACCCCGATGTGGATCCCGACCCCGAGGTAAGAGCGAGTATCTCGATCGTCGAACGGCCGTCGTAGAGCGGCGCGATCAGCGGCTGCCGCATGGTCCAGGTGCCGTCCCACGCGCGACCGTCACCCCAGACCTCGAGGCCGTGGGCCCGCGGCAGGTGCCAGGTGCATCGCCGCGAGGTCTCGTCGTCGTAAAGACTGAGATGAATCGTCACCGGGATCTCAGCCAGCAGCTCGCCGAAGCGAAGATCGGCGGGTGCATCGTAGGCGGGGTTGCCGCCGAGGATCAGCAGGGTCCGGATCGACCCTGACGACATCGCCGCCCCGAGCTCGCCGATGGCCTCGATGTGCGACGGCCGATCAGGATCCGGATCGGCGGTGTAACCGACGGTCGATCCAAGAACCTGATTGAGCACCGCCGCAAGGGCGTGCACCGCCGGCTCCTGCCGTGGGCCGACCAGAATGACGCCGGCACCGTGGTGACTCGCCAGATCGGCGGCCAGTAATTTCGCGAAATGAATCTCCTGTTCGGAGATTTCGTGCCCGGCCGCCCCTGCGTATCCGGCCGCTGCAGCCGGCAACAGCAGACCGTGTTCGGCCACCAATAGGTGGGCGACGCGGGCGAGCACGACCGGAACCCGGCTCGACGGGACGGCTATCCGGTGATCGGCCCGCACACCGGTCAAGCTATAGCTCGACTCAGCGACATAGAGACGCGCGCCAGCTCCCGATATGGGATGGCGTGCCGCGGCGAACTCCCGCGCCAGGCGCAGCGACGAAGGATGATCGAAGAACGGGTCGGCGTCGAAGCACGCGACGATTCCCGCCGCACCCAGCTTCGGGTGCACCCGGAGCGCCGTTCCAAAAACAAGCCGGGTTCCGTCGCGCTCGTTGTCCCGCGAGATCGGCTCGTACTCGTACCAGCCCGCCTTCGGGTGGGACTCGAGGAATCGACCACGCACCATCGCCCGGGTCGGCGACGACGAGGCGCCCGCCAACACGGCTACGCCTGTGCCATCACCAGCGAAATACTCGGCGGCCGCCGCTTCGAAGTCGTTCCACCCCTTGACGTACTGCTGGCCGTCCTCACGCAGCAGCAATCGGCGGCTGCGGTCGGGATCGTAAAGCTGGAGTATGTCGGCCTGGGCGATCGCGGTCAGTGCGCCAAGGCTGTCGGGGTGCAGGCGGTTCCCCTCGGCTTTGATCGGCCGTCCGTCAAACGATGTGACGAGCATGCCGAGAGCTACGCCGCCGAGCTCCATCGCCGTCGCGAAGTGCTCCGGGACTCCCGGAGTGCGGCCCTCCGGTCGGTGAGCGAAGGGCACGATCTCCTCTTTCGGCCAACGGCACGCCGTCAGCCCGGCCATCGCCAGCGACGCACCCATCACCTTGAGGAACTGGCGGCGGGTGGCCGGCGGCAGCCGGTCCCAGTCGTCTCCCGGGAACTCACGTTGCACCGCCTTCTGGAACTCGGGCGTGCGGGCGAACTCCTCGAGACTTCGCCAATAGGTCAGGCCGGTCTCTTTGTCGTTTTTCATCGGTGACATGTGTAGCAATCCTGCGGTGGGTTGATGTCGTTGGTTTCGCGGAGCCGGGTACCGAGCGCCAGCTGGTCCTCCTCGGGAACCCAATCGAGCTGGAACACGTACTCGGCTGGTCTCAGATGCCGTTCGGGATTTCGGTGGCAGTCCAAACACCAGCCCATGCTGAGCGGTTTCTGCTGGCTCACTACCTCCATGGTGTCGATGCGTCCGTGGCACGAGACACATCCGACGCCGCGCCGCACGTGGGCCGAGTGGTTGAAGTAGACGTAGTCCGGCAGGTCGTGGACCCGGATCCACTCGACCGGCATGCCGGTGGAATAACTTTCGAAGACAGGGATCAGTTTCTCGGAGCTGGCCCGCACTGCCTTGTGGCAGTTCATACAGGTTTGACTCGGCGGGATCAGGGCTTTGGCGGTCGTCTCGACACCGGTGTGGCAGTAACGACAGTCCAACCCGAGTTGCCCGACGTGGAGGGCATGGCTGTAGGGCACCGGCTGCACTGGCTCATAACCGACATCGGTGGCCTTGGGTGAGAATCCGAATGTGACAACCACCGTCGCGTACAACACTCCCCCCAGGGCGCCGACCGCCAATGCAGGTCGCAAGACCCACGTCCATTTTGGGAAAATGAAGATATCATTGGACTTGTCTTCATTCATGAGAACGAATCCTAACTTTGCATTGTCGAGAAGTCAAGCCGACTTGAGCGGGTAGAATAGCTCGATGAAAAACCCCATTATCGACCTGCGATCCGATACGGTAACACATCCCACGGACAGCATGCGGAAGGCCATGTCGAGCGCCGAGGTGGGAGACGATGTCTATGGCGAAGATCCCACGATCAACCGCCTCGAAGAAAGCGCGGCCGACCTGATGGGCCGGGAAGCCGCGGTCTACGTGCCAACCGGGACCATGGGCAACCAGATCGCGATCCACCTCCACACTCACCCGGGCTCAGAGGTCGTGGCCGAGGCAGGCTCTCACATTTTCAACTTCGAAATGGGGGCCATGGCCGCACTGTCGGGCGCCCTCCCCCGCGCAATCGAAACCGCTGACGGCATTCTCACGCCGGGCCAGGTGGAGGCCGCGATTCAGCCCCGCGCCGGCTACCGCACGCCGACGTCGTTGGTGGTGCTCGAGAACAGCCACAACCTCGCCGGCGGTCGGATCACGCCGCCGGAGCGCATGGCCGAACTCATCGAGGTCTCCCGCGGCCATGGGTTGCCGGTCCACCTCGACGGCGCCCGTATCCACAATGCGGCAGCGGCCCTCGAGATCTCGGCGGCCGAGCTGAGCGCCGGCTGCGACACGGTGATGTTCTGCCTTTCGAAGGGCCTCGGCGCGCCGGTGGGATCAATCCTCGTCGGCAGCGCGGACACGATTGTCGAGGCGCGCCGCATCCGCAAAATGTTCGGGGGTGGCATGCGGCAGGCCGGAATCATCGCTGCCGCCGGTCTTGTCGCCCTGGACGAGGTGATGCCTCTGCTGGCCGAGGACAACCGCCGTGCGCACACCCTCGCTGTCGGCCTAGCCGATATCCCGGCGGTCGTCCTCGACCCCGCCACGGTCGAGACCAATATTGTCTTCTTTTCGCTCGCCGATGGGGCCCCGATGGATGCGGGATCTCTCGCCGCACGGCTCGCCGAGGAAGGTCTCCTCTGCCACCCCCTCGGGGGCGACAGCATTCGGATGGTGACGCACTATGACATCAGTGATGGGGACATTCAACGCGCGGCGGAGATCACGGCGAGGGTGCTGAGCACTAATTAAGAATTCGGAATTCGGAATTGCCACCCACCCCTCCCGCAGCAATTTCGGATTTCGGATTTCGGATTTTCCAACAACCCGCGCTGAGAGAACCGATACGATCGCGCTCGTGTACGTGCCACTGGTGACGATTTTGGCACGATCTCTTTTGAAGCAGCCTTCGCGCCGGGGCCAAACATCGTCAGCGGTGGCACTCTCCGGAAGGCCGATTGGAGAAGACCGCTTCGAAGCCCGTAGCGCGGTGAGAATTGCAGGCTAGTCCTTTCGCATCGAATCCAGCTGACTGCGAAGCTCCGGGATGTCGAGTTCCTCGGTCGAAGCGAGGCGCCAGCCGGGGGTTTCCTTGCGCCACAGCACGGTGGCGGTGCAGGGATCGGTGATACTGCCGATGACATAGCCCTTGGTACCCTCGTAGCGGCCCCAGACGACGAACTGAATGTCGATCCGCACCTCGCCCACCCCAACGACGGGCTTCGAAATCAGCGAGTCGACGTCGAGATCGTCGTAGGTCTCCATGGTCTCGTTGAGATAGCCGGCAAGGGTCTCGTAGCTGAGTCCCCACGGGTCGGAGTAGCTGCGGGAAATTCCCGACATCACTGCCAGCATCCGCTCCTCTTCGAAGGCCTCGATGGTGGCGATGAGCCTGCGCCTGACCACCTCGCCCGGCGAGAAATAATGGCGAACGGAGATCACCACGACGATCGCGAGGATCGCGACGATTCCGTATGTGACGACCCGGCCAGACATGATGGTGGCAGTTTACCCGAGCGCGCGCTGCCGTCGTAGGGGAAATCGGACCGATCGCAAACGATGGTCACTTCAAAGATTTGATATTGAGGCCGACTGCAACAATCCCGGGCACGGAAACGGAGACGGAAACGGGCACGGGACTCACTACGTCCGGGGTGTGGTGCCCAGTCGGCGATCGATCGCCCCCCGGTAGAGCTCGACATAGCGCGCCGCCGAAGCTCCCCAGGAGAATCGCTTCTGCATCGCCCGGACTCGCATGTCGAGGATGTCGTCCGGCCGGTTGTACCAGGCCCACACCGCCCAACCCACGGAGTTGGCGATCGCCTTCGGTGTGAGGTCGTCAAAGACGAATCCAGTGCCGTTGCCGGTCTTTTCATCGTAACTCTCGACCGTATCGGCGAGACCGCCGGTTCGGCGAACGATGGGCAGCGTTCCGTAGCGAAGGGAGTACATCTGGCTCAGCCCGCACGGCTCGTAGGCGCTCGGCATGAGGAAGAAATCAGCACCCGCCTCGATCAGATGAGCGAGCGGATCGTTGTACTCGAGCGCCACCGCCAGGTTGGGGAGCTTGGCGGCAAGGGTCGCCAGCTCTTTCTCGCACCAGGTGTCGCCGGTGCCGAGAATCACGAACTGGAGAATGAGCTCATCACATATCGACCACAGGCTGCCGTGCGTCGGCCCGCACAGCTGGCCGAAGCCCTTCTGATCGACCAGACGGCTGATCATCGCCACCACCGGCAACTTTGAGTCGACCTCGAGACCCATCGCCTCCTGGAGCGCAGCCTTGTTGACGGCCTTGCCGGCGAGATCTTCGTGAGAGTAGTTCGCCGGGATGTAGAGGTCCGTCTCGGGATTCCACACCTCGTAGTCCATGCCGTTGAGGACGCCAAACAGGTCCGGCTCGCGTTGGCGGAGCAGGGCATCGAGACCGGATCCGAACTCCGGGGTCTGGATTTCCTTCGCGTACGTGGGCGACACGGTCGTCAGGATATCTGCGTTGTGGATGCCGGCCTGGAGGAGGTTGAGACCGTCCGGCGATTCGAACCCGGCGGTCGTGTAGAGGTCCTGCGAAACCGGGAGGTGCCTGAAGTCCTCCTTTGGGAAGACCCCCTGGTAACCCAGATTGTGGATCGTGAGCATCGAGCCTGTGTCCGCGAACTCTCCCTCCCGCTCGCGGGCATTGAGGCAGACTGGAACCACCGCGGAGGGCCAGTCGTGGCTGTGCATCACGTCGGGAAACCAGTCGAGCGCCCTGCAGAGCTGAAAGGAACCCCGGCTGAGGAGGGCGAATCGCTGGAGATTGTCGGCAAAGGTCTGCTCGCCCCGGTTCCCGTAGATCCCGTCGCGTCCGTACAAGACCTCGTGATCGAGGAAGTAGACCGGCACCTCGGCATCGGGGAGCCGACTCTGATAGATGGCGCACCATTCATCCCGTTCTCCAAGAGGGACTTTGAGCGGGCCTCCGATACGTTGCATCCGCCCGATATCGATCGAGTAGTAGCGCGGAAGGATAACTCGCACGTCGTGGCCCTGGCGTTGGAGCTCCGAGGACAGCGCCGCCACCACGTCGCCGAGCCCACCGGCCTTGGCAAACGGCACCACTTCGCTGGTAATCATGAGGATCTTGAGACTGGGCTCTGGCAATGGGACCTCCTCGACGATCGCCTTGCATCATAGCTGAAACCCGCAATGAAGCAGTGTGTCGCGCTTCGACGCGCATGGTGCCACTCTTCGCATTGTTTGCCTGTAATGCGTTACTCATTTGGGATGCGACGAATTCAAACAATGCGAAGGGTGGCACCGGTGTCGCCGAACGGCCAAGCGCTCTCAATGGCCGTCCCTCAGGTATACTCGTCCTTGTCGTGCAGCACCTCGTTGATCTCATCGCCTGGATCGAGCCGAATGCGCTGCTCCTCGCCATCGCACTTCCTCCGCTGATCCGGGTGGTCGGGCATTGGATCCCGGAGGAGCTGTTCATGGTGACCGTGGGCGTCCTCGCGGCCCGCAGCCATTCCGGCGCCGCGGCCATTACGATTCTCGGGGCCGTCCTTCTCAGTCACTTCGTGACCGATCAGATCGTTTATTTGGGCGGCCTCTGGCTCCGCCCCAGGCTCGAACGATTCCCACGACTCGAGACCCGCCTCGCCTCGGCGACCGACCGCCTGACGAGCTCTCCGAGTGCGCTCCTTGGCCTCGTACCCGCCCGCGTACTGCCGCTCGGGCGCGGCGCGTGGCTCGCAGGCTGCGGAGTCGTTCGAATTCCCTGGGCGCGTTTTGCCGCGGTCGATTTCGCGGCCCTCGTCGTCCACCTTGGCGTCTGGTCGGGCCTCGGGTGGTGGCTCGCGGGCGACCTGGGCCGTCTCTCAGCGTCTGTCGATGCCGGCAGGGTCGCCGGATTGTGGCTCGCAGTCGGGCTCATCACCATCATTACCGCGATGGTCCTGTGGCGGTCGCGCGAAGCCTGGCAGCCGAGGACGATCCGCACCGCGCGCCGCGCGGGGCGGTCTTTCCGGTGGTTTGGACGGAACTCAAAACCGTCCAGTTGATACAATAAGGCTGTCATGCTCAGCACCATCGAGCAGATTCGTACCGCCCTGGCATCCGCCTACCCGATCACTCTCCTCGTCAGCCCCGAGGAGGACCGGCAGGAACAGCTTCTGCGCAGGTTCGCCGCCTCCGCCAAACCGAAGGAGCTACCGGTCATCGTCTGGAACTGCGTCGACGGGTTCCTCGGTTTCGGCACCGACGCCCATCGGGATCCGATGGAGGCCCTCGCTTGGATTGCCTCCAATGGACCGCGGGGACTCTACCTATTGAAGGACTTCGAAAACGTCACCGTGGACAAGCACCTGCGCCGCGGCCTCCGTGATACGGCTATGAAGATCCGCAACACAGGTCGTTTCCTCTTCCTGCTCCAGCAAAACGCCGAGCTGCCCGAATCGATCAAACCCATGACCTACGTGGTCATCTCGATGTTCCCCGACGAAAGCGAGCTCTCTGCGCTGGTCGCCTCGCTTCTCGACGGTCGCAACGCAGATGGAGCGGCGATCGAACGGCTGATCGCATCTCTCAAGGGCATGTCCCTGACTGAAGTCGAACATCTGCTGCGCCGGCTTCTCGATCGCCACCAGGAGCTCGGCGAGGGTTTCCTGTCCGACGTGCTCGATGAAAAGGAGCAGATCACCCGCAAGGAGGGGATCCTCGAGTTCGTTCCGCCCGACGAGTCACTGTCCAGGCTCGGAGGCCTTGATCAGCTCAAGGAGTGGGTCAGTGAGCGCAGCAGCCTGTTCCTCCCCGACGCCCACAAGAAGAACCTGCCTCAACCGAGGGGTGTCCTGTTGATGGGAATATCCGGCTGCGGCAAGAGCCTGGCAACCAAGATCATCGCACGAGAATGGAAGCTGCCGCTGTTCCGCCTCGACATGAACCTCGTCTTCGCTGGTGTCCAGGGGTCGGCCGAATGGATCTTCCACCGCGCGCTGCAGGCCGTGGAAACGGTAGCGCCGGCCGTGCTGTGGATCGACGAAATCGAAATGGGAATCGCCGGCTACAACGAGGGTGAGACTGGATCCAACACCCGAATATTCTCGACCTTCCTGACCTGGATGCAGGAGCATCGATCGGACGTATTCGTCGCCGCCACAGCCAACCGCATCAATCTGCTGCCCGCAGAGATCCTGCGCAAGGGCCGTTTCGATCAGGTCTTCTTCGTCGATCTGCCCAACGAAGAAGAGCGCAAAGAGATCATGTCGATCCACCTCGAGAGGGTCGGGCTCGATCCAGCCGCGTACGACCTGATCCTGCTCGCTTCGGCGACCCGCACCTGGAACGGGGCCGAGATCGAGCAGGCCGTTAAATCTGCGGTCATCACCGGCCACGCACAGGGCAAGGAGGTCTCGCAACACGACCTGCTCATCTCCTTTGGTAAGACCATCCCGCTGGCTCGCACAATGGAAGAGCAGCTCAAGGCCATTCGCTCCTGGGCGCGGACGCGAGCGTTGCCGGCGACCACAGTCATAAAACCCGAAATGTGAACGACCAACCTGAAACGAAGACGCGACTTCTGGTCACGCCGGACCGAGAGGGTGAACGACTCGACGTGTTTGTGGCCGCCACTACGGATCTCAGCCGTCGCGCGGCGAGGCGCATCATCGCGGACGGCCTGGTCGTGCGGAACCAGGAAGTGCTGCGGGTCCAATCGAAGCTGGTGACCTTCGGAGACGTCATTGATGTCCATCTCCCGCCATCCGAGTGCGGGACCGGATCGACGCCACAGCACTTCACGATCAAACCCCTATTTGAGGATCGGTGGCTGATAGTCGCGGCCAAACCGGCAGGGGTTCTCTCGCAGCCAGCCGAAGGGCAGAGCGCTGGAGACCCACCGTCCTTCGATCAGCAGCTGATGCTCTCACTCGCCTGGCGCGACGGTCAAAGACCTTTCCTGCGTCTGGTCCACCGCCTCGACCGCATGACCAGCGGCGTGATGCTCTTCGCTCGTTCCCCGGAGGTTCTCCCGAAGCTCTCCCGCGCCTGGAGCGAGGGCCTGGTCGAACGATTCTACCTGGCCGTGATCGAGGGCCATCCCGCGTCCGACACCTTTGCCGTCGATCATCCGATTGCCCGCGATCGCGATCACCGCTGGCGATTTCAGTGTGACGACGATGGCAAGCCATCCCGTACCGACATCGAGGTTTTGGCGACGATCGATGACGATCTGTCGGTGGTCGGCTGCCGTCTCGTCACCGGTCGCACACACCAGGTTCGGGTTCACCTCGCCACCGCCGGCCACCCTGTCCTCGGCGATCGCCTCTACCACTCGAAGCGGGCAGACCTCGTGCATCGGCCGCTGCTCCATGCCGCCGCGCTGAGCCTCCCCCACCCCGCCACCGGCGAACGACTGCGGGTCATCTGCCCACCACCCATCGACCTCGCGAAGTACGTGCCCAGAAATCTCGACCTCTCCAAAATCTGACATAAGACCTCCGCGGGCGCAGGTCAGCGTGAAGGGCGAGCTGGGAATCCGATATCCGAAATCCGGCTTCGTCAGTCGGATTTCGCCGTGACGAGTCCGAAATCCGGAATCCTGGGGTTATAATGCAGCAGTGACCTGGGGATTTGCATATTTGCTCATATTTCTCGGTGGGTTCACTCTCTCCCTTGTCACAGGGTTCGCCCGGCGCCTGCTTCACCCAACCGAGCTCTGCGACAACGTTGTCGTGCCCTTTCACGAACACCTCAGAGGTCTCCGCTTTCCGGCGGCGGACCTGCTGGCTTCGTTTCTGACCCTCTTCGGGTTGGCGGGCCTCATTGTTCACGGGATGACCTCCCTGGACCCTCTCCACGAGGTAGCGATCGGCACGGCAGCGGGATTGGTTGGAATATTCGCCCTGAGGTCCTGGCTTTACAGGGTCTGCGACCCATCTGAAAAGCTCGATGAAAAACCGCACGTCGTCCGCGTCGTGCGCGAGATTCCGGCCAACGGATACGGTCAGGTGGAAGTGTCGGTCGAGGGGACACCGCTCAAGATGGCTGCGCGGACCGACCAATCAACCCCGATACCAGTCGGTACGGTTGTCCAGATCCTCGATCGCACCGAGTCGGTCGTGGTCGTCAAATCTCAACCACAATCGGGATGACCGATCGCGACCTCGTCCTGGCCAGCGGTTCGCCGCGCCGCAGCCAACTCCTTGAACTCATCGGGCTGAAGTTCTCGGTGGTGCCGGCCAACATTGACGAAAAGCCCCTTGTCGGTGAGGATCCCATGACCTGCGCTTCCCGAGCGGCTCGGGAAAAGGCAACGGAGGTCGCGGCGCGACAACCCGAACGGATGGTGCTCGGCTCGGACACAGTGGTTGAGATCGATTCCGAGATTCTCGGCAAACCGTCGTCGGAGGACGAAGCGGAAGCCATGCTGGAGCGCCTCTCGGGAAGGTCACACCTGGTGCATACCGCGGTCGCGCTGGTCATCGATGGCCGGTGCCACGAAGTGGTCGACTCCGCAAGGGTGCAGTTTGTTGAGCTCACCGACGACCTGATCCGGTGGTACGTGTCCACCGGAGAACCAATGGACAAGGCCGGCGCCTATGCCATTCAAGGTCTCGGCGGCCTCCTGGTGGCGGCCGTCGATGGTTCTCCACACACTGTGGTCGGACTCCCGGTTCACCGTCTGCCGGAGCTCTTCGCCGCCCACGACCTGGATTTCTGGAGCATGATCGATACTCGATTGTCCTGACTCGAACCCAAAACCACTACCGCCCACATACCACACAGAAACACCCAGATGACCTTCTTTGCCGGGATCTGCTTCATTTGCGGGGAAAAGGGGGCGGGTGGGTGGCAAATCCGAAATTCGACAATCGAAATCCGAAATTGCTTTTGGGCGGGCAGGAATTCCTAATTCCGAATGCTGCCGCTAGTCGCCCCACATGATGGGGTCGCCGATATCGCTGAAGGAGAACCCGCTGAAGATGTGATGTCCGTTGAAATCGAGCACCCGAAGGTCCTCGGTGTGCTTCAGATCTTCGGCGACGACCTCATAGGGTACCCCATAGATGGAGCGGACCCGCTGCAAAGGCACCTCGTAGGCAATGAACTTGACGATGCCTTTGTGGTTGAGCTTCGCCACCAAACGTGGGTCGGTCAACTCCGGATAGGTCGTCAGGATGAGGATGGGGCCGGTACCCGAAAACACGATATACGCGCGCATGACGGCCTCCCGAGAAGTGATCGAAGCCATCATATTCGATTCAGGCTTCGCAATGGATCTGCGTGCCGAGATCCGCGAACGAGAGGCAGTTGAAGATGTGGGGCCCATCAGAATCGACCACTCTGAGGTTTTTGCCGCGTTCGAGATCCGCTGTAATGATCTCGAACGGGACCCCGTAGAACTCGTGCACCTTTTCGACCGGAACCTCGTAAGCAATGAACTTGTCGATCCCCTTGCTGTGCAACGATTCAAGGAGAATATCTTCGGTGGTGCTTTCCATCGAGGTCAGCACGAGGAGGGGGCGGTTCTCCGTCAGGACCAGAAAAGACCTCATCGTGCCTCCCTTCATTCGCACGCTGCGCTGCATCTAATGTGGGTCCCGGTGGCCACCATCGTCAAGGGAGGGGTGTCACCTTATCCCGTCTCCGTCTCCGGAGGAAATCACCTGCGAACCGAATGATCGAGGTTAGAAATGGCCCCCTATTCCGCGAAGGCCGACGCCATGCCCTCGACCACAGCTTGGGCAAACTGTTCGCGCCACGCCGCCTTTTGCAGCAGCGCGCGGTCTTCGGCGTTGGCCATATTGCATGCCTCGAGCAGCACAGCGTTCTGGGCGGCGGTGAAACGGAGAACCGCCGGCACCCAGCTCCGCCGGCCCCTCAGCACGCGGTCGCGGACGGGCTCGTAAGGGTGGACGCCGAGCCCGTTCTTCTCGAGGCTCGAGATGATGTTGTCGGCGAGGTGCCGAGAGGACGCCTCCACCCGCGCCTTGAAGTCCTCTCCCAGCCGGATCGTCGGGTGATTACGGTATTCCGCGTACTGTTTGATGTCGCGCCGATCGACGGTGAACTTCGAGGGTCTGAGATAACGAGATGGGACGTAGACCATGGCGCCACGAACGCTCGGGTGCAGCGAGTCCGTGTGCACCGAGAGGAACACGGTCTTCGAGCGTGGGAAGTTCGGCCCGAGGCGGTTGAGAATGATGTCATTTGTGAGATACCAGCGAAGATGGACACCCAGGACTGAGTCCTCGAGCCCATATGGCGGCCGGGTCAAGAGGAAGGCGTCTCGTCGCTGATTGACGCGATCGCCGGAAGGCACGGAGTACCCTCGCCCCTTCTCCTGGACTGTGGTCCAGACCTTTGCGCGGGTATGCCTCTCCAGGTTCGCCTTGATTCGGCACATGATGTCGTAGGCGTAGGCGGACTCCCAAAGGCCCTCGACCAGGGCACCGGTATCATTGCCGCCATGGCCGGCATCGAGGATCACCTGGACACCGGAGAGGTCTGTCGCGTACACGACTTCGAAGAACCGTCCGAGCTCGCGTTGCTGCTCGACCCAGGCGAGGCGACGCGGGCTGTCCGCCGGCAGGTACTCCGGCAGCAGCAGGTCGAGAGGGATTTTTACCGGATATCCGACCGGGATATCCGTGACGTCATCGATCCCCGACCGCTCTGCAATCTCCATCGCAGTTTCGTTGACCTGAACCGCCAGTAATTGACCGGTGAACCGCACCACGACCGCCGAATAGAGGGCCTCGCCTTTGCGGAGTCGATACACGGCATATTCACCGAGCTTGTCGGAACCGTATTCGAGAGGCACAGCGGCTGCCGTGGGGGAAATGGACGGGAGCGGAGTCGGTCGCGCGTGGGCGGTTGCCGTCGCTACCGCGGTCGGTGTCGCAACCGGGGGGACAGACCTGAAAGCCGACAGTAGAACCGACTCGGGCACGACAACGGTTCGTCCACGTGTCAAGCCCTGGGCGGCGCGATCGGGGTTCGCCTGTTTGAGATCGCGAACACGGTCTTTCCGGCCAGCAAACAGCTCGGAAAGCCACTCCCAGCTCTCCTCACCTGTACCAAAGGGATCGAGAATCCAGTGCTGCCAACCCGTATCGATTCGTTGATCAAGAGGAAAGAGGCGACGCACCGCTTCGAGCCTGAGATCTCCACGCAAGATTTCGACCGGCACCTGGACCGGTCGATCGCGCATCGGGGACGTCAGCTGGGGGTTGGCGCGGCGCAATGCAGGAGCGGATGCGGACCCCCCCGTGTAACGTTTCGAAATCGTGATCCAACCATCGCCACGAAGGGGATAGACTATCAACCCTGGATGGTTGCCGCGTTGCCAGTGAATGACGCCGTGGGGAGAGAAATCGAAGTCAACGCTTTGCGGCCCATCTGTGGCCGCTTCACAGAAACCCGCAGCCATCAGTACCAAAAAACCGAGGGTTCCGACGGCAAGCTTATGTATCACCGTCGAACCCGCCGAGCTGCTAACCTGCAATTCTCACCAACTTTCGTCGCGAGGCCGGGAAGCTGTAGTGAAATGTGGTGATTGCGACCTGAGGGGCGCGGACGCGTACTTGACGGTACGTGGAGCACCCCGACGGGAGGAAACGCCGCAGATTGCTGCAGATTTCCGGCCGCAGCAGATAGATAGTGAGATATGCAGGTTGAAGTGCAACCTTCGGATTCAATGGTAAGTGCTTCCATCGGTAAATACGGTCGTGTATAGACGGCGCCGATGCACAACCCTGCCGGTGTTTGGCGACCGAAGATGAACCGTTGCCGCACTTCAAGGGAGCTAAACGCCAGCAGGGGCAATGCAGCGATGGCCGAATGCGACTGTGTGTACCCATGGATGTACTTGAGGCCGTCTCCCGTTCGATAATCACCGGGCACCCCGTATACTCGTCGGGGTGCCCTGTGCCCTGAGGTGATTCGATGGTAGCACGCCGAACACAACCCGATTCCGAGGAGCTCTCAAACGAGGAGGTTCTGCGAGAGGCCCTCGCCGTGCGCGAGGCCGAGGTTGAAGAATTGCGTTCGCAGATCGCAAAACTGGTGTCGAGCGGCGGGCATTTCCTGGCCGAAGCCGCACACGCAATCCGGAGTCCCCTGGCAATCACCCACAGCTATCTCGAGATTCTCCATTCAGATCTCAGTGATGGCCTGACAGAGGAACAGCAATCGTTTCTCGCCATTGCCTACGAGAACGCGGTCAAGCTTCGCCAACTTGTCGACGACCTCGTCGATCTCGCGGCCTTTGAAACCGGCACCGCGCGGATCGAGCTGGCACCGGTTTTCGTCAACGAGATCATCGCCTCACTCCAGTCAGAGTGGCGATCGATTGCCGAGCACAAAGGTCTGAGGTTGAGGACCGAGATTTCGGAGGGCCTTCCATCCGTCGCCGTCGACGAAGACCGGTTGAACGACGTCCTTCGCCGTCTCTTCGACAACGCCTTCCGGTTCACGCCGAAGGGCGGTTCGGTGGTCTTGTACGCGAGTCACGATGACGACCGGGTCACGATCGAGGTCGTTGATAGCGGTGTCGGCATCCCTGCCGATCGAATCGGAGACTCTTTTGAGGCCTTTGTCCAGCTCCATCGCCAGCCCGGCGAAAACCGCGAGGGCTACGGTCTCGGCCTGCCGCTGTGTCGCCGAACGGTCGAGGCGTTCGGCGGCACCCTCGAGCTGAAGAGCACCGAGGGGACAGGTACGACCGTTACGATTCGGATTCCCGCCTCCGATAACGACTGATCAGTTGTCACGCGTTGACAAGATATCCGATCGCCAGATCGCGGCGACGGTTCACGTGTACTACCACAAGTAAAGCCAGTGCCAGTCCCTGGCGTCGAGGCGCCGAGCCCGGTGGGGTTTTCGATCCGAGGGGCGTCGAGCGGCCCCTATCCAGAGCGTGTCAGCCGACTGGCCGCGGCTTGATCGACGAGCCAGGTGACCGTGCCGTTCATCGGACGTACCCCAACCGCCGGACGCTCCTCGCGGGCGGGCCGGCCCTCGAGCACGTCCTGCAGCACCTCCGCTTTGTCCCGGCCCGAGACCAGGAACAAGATCGCGCGCGCCGCGTTCAGCACCGGCAGCGTCAGGGTGATGCGCTCCACCGGCGGAGGGAGGGCTCCCGGCGGGACGGCGACCACCCACTGGTCGGCGATCGTCAGCGATGCCGCTCGGGGAAACAACGAGGCCGTGTGCCCGTCTTTGCCGAGGCCCAGCAGGATGAGATCGAAACGTGGCGGTTGACCGCTGTCGCCGACCCCGAAAGCCTCGGCGAGCGTGGCTGCGTAGGCTGCCGCTGCTTCGGCGGCCGCGCCCAGGTGCGTAGGAACCGGATACGCGTGCACCGCATCGACCCCGACCGGCGCCAATAGCGTCCGCTGGATCATGGCGAAGTTGCTGGATGGGTCATCCACCGGCACGAACCGATCGTCCCCGAGAAACAGATACGTGTGGACCCAGTCGATCCGGCTGCTTCGGTCGGACTGAGCCAGCACCCTGTATGTCTGCTCCGGCGTTGAGCCGCCCGCCAAGGCCAGCATAGCGCGACCGTGCGCCTGGATGGCCGCCTGCGCGGCCGCGATGATGAGATCGGCCGCGTGCTCCGCCAACCGGGCGCTATCTCTGACGATCGTCACCGCCGGGGTGTCATCGATGTCGGAAGGGTTTGGGGGCGGGGGAGGTCGCGTCATCCCGGCGCCTTTCCGGGTTTGGGATTGTGCCAGCGGCCGTCTGCTGCGATGAGCGCGTTCGCCTCATGCGGCCCCCAGCTGCCGCGGCGGTACGGGCAGCTCGAGTTGTGGGTCTTGAGGACCGGTTCGACGACTGCCCAGGCGGCTTCGAGCGCGTCCTCGCGAGTGAAGAGCGCGCCTTTGCCGGCCATGGCGTCACTCAGGAGCCTTTCATAGGGTGCCTCCTCTCCCGGTTGTTCTTCGGCGAGATAGAGTTCCCGCTGGTCGCCGATGAACTCCTCCCCCGGGCGCTTGACGCGAGCGGCGAGGGCGACGGCCGAGCTCGGAGAAAGCCTGAAACGGAGATAGTTGCAGAGGCCGTCTTTCGGGGCCGAGTCGGCAAAAAGCCGCTGTGGCGGACGCTTCAACTGCACCAGGACCTCTGCCGCGGTCTCGGGCAGGCACTTGCCGGAGCGCAGGTACCACGGCACCCCCTCCCAGCGCCACGAGTCGATAAAGAGCCGCAGGGCGCAAAAGGTCTCGACGTCGGAGTCCTTGGCCACGCCTGGCTCCTTACGGTAGCCGGCGTACTGGCCGCGCACCACGTCGTCGGGTGTGAGGGGGCGCATGGCCTGGAAGACCTTGGCCTTCTCGATGTGCACGGCTCCATAGCCGCGGTAGGCCGGTGGTTCCATGGCTAACAGTGCGACGATCTGGAAGAGGTGGTTCTGGATCACGTCACGGAGGCAACCGGCGCTCTCGTAGAACGAGCCGCGCTTCTCGACGCCGAAGCTTTCGGCCAGGGTGATCTGGACGTGAGCCACCGTGTTGCGGTTCCAGATCGGCTCCAGGAACGAGTTGGCAAAGCGGAAGTAGAGGATGTTCATGATCGCTTCCTTGCCGAGGAAGTGATCGATGCGAAAGATCGAGTCTTCGGGGAACACCGAGCGCGCGACGCTGTTGAGCTCCCGCGCCGAGGCCAGATCGCGCCCGAAAGGCTTTTCGACGATCACGCGCGCATGGTCGGCCAGATCGACGGCGCCCAGCCCTTTGATCACCGTTTCGAAGAGCGAGGGCGGGATGGCGAGGTAGTGCGCCGGGCGGCGCGCACCGCCCAGCGCCTCCTTGATCGCGCTGAACGTCTCGGGGCTGTTGTAGTCGCCACCCACATAGGTGAGCAGAGACAACAGATCGTTGAAGGCTCGTCGGCTGTTGATTCCCCCGGATCGCTCGATGCTGTCCTTCACGCGCTCGCGCAGGTCGGCCGGATTCCACGCCGGTTTCGCGACGCCGACGACCGGGACTTCGAGAACGCCGCGCTTCACCATCGCGTAGAGTGCCGGGAAGATCTTCTTGTGGGCGAGATCGCCGGTCACGCCGAAGAGCACCAGAGCGTCCGAGCGGGGAACGGCCATCACACGCCTCCCTTCGCCGAACCAGGCCCCTCCTGGTGGCCGCCGAACTCGTAACGCAGGGCCGACAGCACCTTGTCGGCGAAGTCGGCCTCGCCGCGCGAGCCGAAGCGTTCATAGAGCGCCGCGCTGAGAACCGGAGCCGGGACCGCTTCGTCGACGGCCGCCATGATTGTCCAGCGCCCCTCGCCCGAATCCGACACCCGACCGGTGAACTTCTCCAGGTCCGGGCTCTCGAGGAGAGCGATGGCGGCCAGGTCCAGGAGCCAGGAGGCGATGACGCTGCCCCGGCGCCAGACCTCGGTGATCTCGGCCAGGTTCAGGTCGTACATGTAGTGCTCGGGGTGGCGCAGCGGCGTGGTCTCGGCATCGACTGTGCGCCGCTGGGTGCCGGCGTTGGCGTGGTGGAGGATGTTCAACCCCTCGGCGTAGGCGGTCATGATGCCGTACTCGATGCCGTTGTGGACCATCTTGACGAGGTGGCCGGCGCCGCTCGGCCCGCAGTGCAGGTAGCCGTGCTCCGCAGTGCCGCCGAGCTTCTCCCGACCGGGCGTGCGTGGTGCCGCCGCGGTCCCCGGGGCGAGGGTTGAGAAGATGGGGTCGAGGCGTCGGACGGCGGCTTCCTCGCCGCCGATCATCAGACAATAGCCGCGCTCCGACCCCCAGATCCCGCCGCTGGTGCCGACGTCAAGGTAGTGGATGGACCGTGATTTCAGCTCGGCGGCGCGACGGATGTCATCGTGGTAGTAGGAGTTTCCCCCGTCGACGACCACGTCGTCGGGCTCGAGGTGCGGGACGAGGGCCGTCAGCGTCGGCTCGACGACCGCTGCCGGCACCATCATCCAGGCGGCGCGCGGCTTCTGCAGCGTGTGCGCGAAATCGGCGAGCGAGCTCGTCCCGACCGCCCCCGCTTCGACGAGCGCGGCCACGGCTTCCGGATTGATGTCGTACACGACGCACCTGTGACCGGCTCGCAGCAGCCGTCGCACCATGTTGGTACCCATCCGGCCCAATCCGATCATGCCCACTTCCATGTCATGCTCCCTTCTTGACAAGCAGCGGCGCTTCAGTCGGGTCGAAGATCCGATAGGCAAGCAGCTTCAGGCGGTCATTCACGAGGAACCACACCAGCGCATAGCCCCAGACGAACAGCGCCCAG
>CAYRFI010000016.1:0-50900 GCA_964423595.1 uncultured Thermoanaerobaculia bacterium
CGCTCCGGAACGCGGCGTGAAACTGAATGTCCTCAATCTCGAGCACGAGCTTCTCAACGCCCGCGACCCCCCGCCCAACCTTCTCTCGGCTGACAACACGAGCCGAGCGCATCTTCTCCATGATCGTCGCGTGGTCCTGGAACGGCAACGGTTCGTCATTGACGTCGAGCCACACGTAGCCCGCAAGATCGGTTGGGGACTGGGCGTCTGCAAACCCCGAAAGGAGGAGCGGTACCACAAGGGCTGCCAAAAACACCACCAGCCGGGCGCACGTGAGAAATCGAACAATAGGCATCATAGACAACGTACGGATAAACGAGCTTCGAGTTCAAATATTCAATCCCGGGATTGTAATCGAGTATTTCCCGGGCTATCGCGAGTACCCGCTTGACCGTCTTATCTTTCTCGTGACGCCTGGTGGGCCCTGACTGCTCACGAGTCGGGCTCCGTCCTCCGGAGGAATTGTTCCGCTATGAAACAACTCTCTCAGTTCGACTTCGGCCTCCGCAAACAGACTCTCGGCCGAAAAGTCCTGTAGAGGGTTGTCACACGACTGTGACCTGGTGTTTCCTGATGACAACGGTCATGAACATGCCGAGCCATTTCGAAACCGGCGAAAGCAGGCGCTCGGCCGTGCGGACGAAGGAGTAGGCCCAGGTCGGTGCGAGGGCCCGCCACGTGAGGCCGCCGCTGATCAGGTATGCGAAGGGCGTGTGGTAAGTCACCGATTCGATTTCCAACGACTGGAAGAGCCTGGGTAACGCCTCCCGGTCTCTGACAAACACGATCCAAGGAAGCGCAGCATTGGCGGCTGAGAGGCGACCGGACGTTGGCAGTGTCCATCCGCCTGATGGATCGAAGGGCTCATGGTGGAGGAAGGTGTAGACCAGGCGGCCCCACCACGTGTTGGCGGGTTCGATGATGACCACCGTTCCGCCGTTCACGAGCACACGTTCGAACTCTCCCAGAACCACGGCGGGTTGACTGAAGTGGTGAAAACAGTTGAGGACGAAGATACCGTTCACGCTGCCGTTTTTGAACGGCATCGACTCAGCCGATAACACTTCGTCGATGCCATCATGCAGCACGACGTCGCTGGTGACAGTATTAGGCAAGATCTCTTTGATGAAGCCTCCGCCACTGCCTACTTCGACAAACACGCCTTCTTCATCATAGCCGCCGGCGATGCGCATGTGATCGTAGAAATCCGAATAAAGGAGCCGCAGGAAGCCCTTTGATTTGATGATCCGAGCGTGCGCGCAGACCGTCTTGTCGCCATCGAGATCTTCGATCGCACGGGCCTCGGGCAGCTTCAGCCATTCGAGTGGGCTCATGTCTCGTTGGACCGATCACCGTGATCCGTGGGTACGACGCTTTTCCCCAGTCCCAAACGAATACGCGCCAGTCCGATCAGAGTCATGCGAATCAGCTCGTACCCGTGCCGGAACCGGGAGATATTCGTGCTGCCGTAGACCCGATCACGGTAGCGAATGGGAACGTCGACGACGCCGAGGGCCAAAGTGGCGGCGGGGAACAGAATCTCGAAATCACCAAATGGATCGAAATCTCCAAAGTCTCGTCGCCATTCGACCATCCGTTGGTAGTCCCGGGAGGCCACTAGCTTGGTTCCGCAGAGGGTGTCGCCGAGGCGAACTTCGAGAACCCAGCTCAGAACCTTGGAGAAGAAGATGTTCCCCAGCCGGTTGAGGTTTCTCATTGCCCCGCTCTCCATCGGGTAAACCAGGCGGCTTCCGTTGATGAAGTCTCCGTCGCCGTTACAGTAGGCGTCATAGAACCGTGGCAGCAGCTCGGGCGGCATGGTCAGGTCTGCGTCAAGATTGGTCAACAGCTCGCCCCTCGCGATCCCGAAACCGAGTCGCACAGCGTCGGCCTTTCCGTTGCCGGTCTGCTGGCATGCCCGCACGCTGATCGGCCGGTCGCCTTCTTCGACCACGCGCTGGATTTCTTCCCAGGTATCGTCGCTCGAGTGTCCTTCGACAAAGATGACCTCGACGTCGGCCCCCGGGATCTCGGGAAGGCGCTCGAGGGCAGAGCGGATGTTCCCTTTCTCGTTGCGCGCCGGGACCACAATAGTCAGCGACGGCCTGTGCTTCAATTGCACGATCGGCCGCAGCATCGCAACCTGGACCAGAGAAAGCTGCCGGATGAGGGGCAGCGACCGCATGATCGCGTCAAGCAGTGTACCGAGTCCAAAAAGACCGAATGGAAACGGTGACACCGGCCGCAACCGAACAACTTCGAATCCCGAAATCTTGGCCAAATTCTGAAGATCAACTCGAGTCACGAAGGTCGATGCCGAAGGTGCTCTCCGCAATCCGAGGCGGTCCGCGAGGCTGTAAATCCAACGCAGGTAGGGATTGTACAGCACCGTCACGAGACGATCTCCA
The DNA here is from genome assembly GCA_964423595.1 of uncultured Thermoanaerobaculia bacterium. GTDB lineage: Bacteria > Acidobacteriota > Thermoanaerobaculia > Thermoanaerobaculales > Sulfomarinibacteraceae > Sulfomarinibacter. Next base: position 2,409 of record CAYRFI010000016.1, read on the forward strand.
CGCCCCATCTTTTTCTTCAGACCGAGGAAGATCCGTTGGATGTCGAGGGATGTGTTGAGCACACCGTTCAGAATCACGATCTGTCGCGAGGTGTGAGAGTCAGAATTTCCCTCGAATTCCTCGATGGAGCGGACCGACCGCTTCTGCCGACCTGGGAGCTGCTCGAGCAACAAATCATCTTCGCTCGGCGTCCAATACCACAGGTGTTCGAAGTACCGTGCCGAGCTCGCGATCTCCTTCGCGACGCGAGAGTAGATGACCTTTCGGATATGACGGTAAATGATCGTGATCATATCGATATCCTCTACTGTTGAGTCCCGGCTCCCTCGGGGCCGTTGGCGAAATCTCGCGCGGCGTAATCAACTCGATAAACCTTCGTCCCGCCTACGGCGAATACCTCTCTGAAAAGCGTGTCATCGGCATCGATGACGGGTTTCAGATACTGGGCTGTAGTGCTCGAGAACTTGAATCTATCAAGGACAACAAAATCTGCGCGCCTTCGCAGCAATCCCTCGAGAACACGATCGCGATCCGGAGTCGCCTCGGATTTGGTGACCTTTCTACCCGTCCACAGCCGCATCAAGAAAGGCTTCCGACAGACGATGAGACTGTCTCTCGACGTGTGGGACTTCAGCCAGTCGGCAACCTCACGGTACTCACCCCAGCTTTTGTCTATCTGGTAGTAATAAGGCTCAATCCTTGCGCGCATGACGTTTCTCTGCACGTGCCAGATCAACGAACTGCAGACCATCGCCACAGCCAACACGGCCAGCGCGGCAGACATGATTTCGAGTCTGGCACCCCTGTAAAGGACAACGACCAGCAGTGCCATGACCGCCACAGCCATTGCCCAGTGCAGCGGCGTGTAGCTGCCGCGGCCGATCACATTCGTGGAGATGGAGTGGGCTACGATGATCAGCCCTGCAGACAGAAATCCGTATCGCAAAGGCTTGTATCGGAAGGCTCCCCACCCCTCGACAACGCCAGCGACGCCGCTGACGAGGTAGTACAAGAAGAACGGTAACAGGGGAACGGCCAATCGACTGGATTGGGGGGGATACAGCAAGGTCGCGAGCAACAGCGACGCGAAGACCCACTCGACCACCGACGGGCGATGTTTGACGCGGTTGATGAGACCGAAGATGACCACTGTAGATACGGCAATTGCCAGGAGCCAGTACGGCAGCAGCTTTGGGTAGCGATCGGAGAGAACCGAGCGCGATATTGCCGGCAGATAAAACGCAACATTGTCAACGACGGTCGAGAACAGGCGACTCACAGCAGACTGCGACGAGTCAGCGGCTGGAGATGGAAAGATCGAAAGGTAGCCAAAATACTCTGTGACCGTCCCCGCGACCAGTTTGTTTCTGAAAAACCAGATGGCCTGGGCGCTTCCGGCGATAGCCGCGATCATCCCGGCCTTGGCGAAACCCAGCCTCGCGTTTTTCGACATCACGTGGTCCGCCAAAAGGAATGCCGCGACAGCCGCAATCGCGACGACGCCGATCGTGCGAGTGAAGGCCGCGAAGACCAATAACACCGAGGTAAGAAACCCCGATCGGGTCCGCCATGAAGTGTCCCGGGAATAGGATTGAGCGGCAAGCATGGCAAACCCCAGAAGGAGGAGAAAAGGAGTTTCAGACATGACTTTGTTGGCAAACCTTCCGATGTGCCGAGAAAAGCCGAGAAGGAAGAGAAGAAGAACGGATTGCGCCGGCGTCATCAGCGACTTGAAGAGAACATAGAAAACACCGACGGCTGCAACCGCCGCGATCGCAGCCACCGCTTTCATGGCAACGACACTGCCCCCGGTGATCCAGTACACCGGCACCAGTGCGAGTGGAAAACCCGGCGGATGTTTTGACTCCGGCCGCGGGTTCCCATCCAGGTTGACCGAATACGTGCCGTCCTCAACGAGGCCGCGCGCGAGGAGAATGTATTTCGCGTTGTCACCGTACGTGCTCAGATGGGCGTTGATCGAGAGCCCGTACAACACCGCAAATATGGCAAGAGCCAGCGCGAGTATCGACCGATGGCCAAACGCGACGATGGCGGAGAGGGTTTTCGGCTCGGCCTGAGTCATGAATCCAAATCCTCGGTCAACAAAACTAAACGAACGGGGGAGGTTTCTGCAATTGAGTGAGTCGGATCTTTCAGTGAGCCAATCGCGAAATGCAGCAAATCGAGGACTGAGCGATGACGTGCAGCCCAGCGTTCAAACCGACAGAAAATTGGCAGGACTCCTTCGATACACCGTCCGATTTCCCCGCTTTGTCATCGTGATACGCTGAGCGTGAAATTGGCAACGTATCCCTTTATCGGTTCATCCGTTCAGTAGATTCTCCGGGAAGGGCTTCCCACGTGATGACGACATCAGGATCCCGCCGAAAATCACTCATTGGGGCTGTCGGATGTGCCGTCCTGTTTGCATTCGGCGTCTGGTACTTCGGCATTGAACGCAGGGTCTCGACACATTCTGCTGACCAGATTCTCAGGCGGGTTCGAGGAGGACAGGCGGATTTGCTCGAAAGAGTCGAAGAAACAGCAACGCGTGCCGCGTCGTTTGCGGAAGATCAGGCGCTCGCAACCATTGGCAGAAATCCATTGAACGGTTTTTATTATCGGTTCGATGACAACAAACCATCTGCCGTCCACGATGATTCTCTCCAGCAGAGCTCGACCGAACGGTTTTTGGCTTCATACGAGTTCGATATGGAGGACCTGGGTTCACCTGGATTCCACCCGGTGTTCGGGGACTTTTCGGTTCGCGACGGTGTGCTCAGGGTCGATGAATGGAAAGCCGACGATTATGCTCAAAATACGGACTCTCTCGAAATTCCGATAACTCACATCGGTGAAATCGAACTTCGTCTGAAGGTCCGCAAAGGGACCCATCTCGATCTTCGCGTCAGTACCGTGGAAGGTCCCGACTGGGAAGGCCTGAGTGATCTCCGCCCTTTGCATCGCTGGGGAGACGCCTCCCTCCCGATCATCGCGGACAACAATTTTCACACCTACCGTATTCAGGCGCAGGGTCTTTTTCGGCGAACATCAGGAAAGGCGGCGCAGCATCTCAGACTGAAGTCCGTGTTCCTCAAACCCACCAACGAGGAAGGTGACACGGTCGAAATCGACTATCTCCGCATTTACTCGAAACGAGCGAAGTATGCACGAGAGGGATTCGGTTCAGCATATGTAAACATCGATTCGGAATTCCGGAAGGTCCTGTTCGCCAATTCCCCGATAGCACTCGACTATCCGGTCGATCTACCCGATGGCAAGATCACCCTCGAGTTCGGCATGGGCATCCTCATGAACGATGATCCGGTGACGTTCGATGTGGAGATCGAGTGCCAGGAGGATGGGACCTCGACCCTGTTCTCGGCGGTCGTTTCCGAAGCCGACAAATGGTCCGAGGCAAGAGTCGATCTGGCCCGGTGCTCGGGCAAGTCTGCGATGCTCCGATTTCGTGTCACCGCCGACGGAGGAAATGTCGCGTTCTGGAGCAACCCCGAGGTCTATGCTCCACCGCACCGCCAGTTCAACGTCATCATCGTGCTCGAGGACGCGCTCCGAGCGGATCACATGTCGTGCTACGGATATCCGCGGAAGACAACCCCATTCAAAGACCTGCTCTTCAAACACGGAATGGTGTTCGAGCATGCGTTTTCACAAGCGACCAAAACCAGGCCCTCGGTGCCGTCGATCATGACGTCTCTGTATCCGACGGCGACTGGCGTTTGGCAGCTTTCCGACCGCCTCGACGACGCCTATCTGACGCTGGCGGAGATCATGAGACACCAGGGTTTCGTCACCGCGGCCTTTATTCAGAACGAAAACGCCGGGCCGTATGCGGGACTGCAGCAGGGGTTCGGCCAGCTCAGGGGAACGGGGAAAGCGGACCCTGAGCTTGCCTACGGGCCGCTCGTCCGAGAGTGGATCGACGCTCACAAACACCGAAACATGTTCCTCTACCTCCACATTCTGGACCCCCACGGACGGTACGACCCACCGGAGAAGTTTCGCGGTTGGTGGCGGACCATTCAATTCAGGGGAATTCGGGTCGACCACAACCCGCGTTTCGACCCGGAATGGGACTCTACACCCTCGGTCGAGGGGCGACGGGCCAGGTACGACGGGGAGATCCGTAACAACGATTATTACTTCGAGGGACTGGTGACGTGGCTGAAGCAGCGGGCGCTGTTCGAGAATACGCTCCTGGTCTTCATCGCCGACCACGGTGAGCACCTCGGAGAGCACGAACTGTGGGAGCACAGCCCACCAGGGTACATTCAGGTCCTACACGTCCCACTCCTCATGAGCTATCCCGCGAGGTTCGGGAGCGGCATCAGATTCAGCCAACCCGTTCAGGTGATGGACGTGATGCCCACTATTCTGGAGCTGGCGGACGTCGACACCGCCCCGCTCATTCTGCAAGGGCAGTCGCTGATGCCACTCATCAGAAGGGACAGCTCGGTCGAATTGACTCGGAGAGTCGTGGCTTCCGACGAGGTCGTACGCCGAAAGGTCCTGGACGAAGGGTTTTGGGGCTCACTGTTCTTCGATGGATGGCACCTGCTCAACACAAAGGATCGGGATGTGCAGGTATTCAATTACCTTCTCGATCCGAATGAGAATCGCGCGGACACGAGCGAGATTGCCCTGCAGATCATGCGATCCGGGGTCGATGAATACATGGAAGCCATTCAACGTTTGAACATCGGTATCTGGGGGTCGGTGACCCGGGACAAAAACCGGACGATCGATTACGATGTCGAGGTCGTCGAACAGCTCAGAGAGCTTGGCTACGTGGAATAGAGGATGCATTCGAGGTGTCTTTCCGAGGCATCGGTCAAGCCTCGTTGCCACCTTCGACACGGTCGCGTAATCGACATCGGATGCGAGCGCCCGATTCCCAAACTCTAGTGAGGAGGCCCTCCGGTGACGGATACCTACCGCTCGCGAACAGCACGAACGATCCTCGTCATTACCGTTTTCGCGATTGCGGCCTATATGCTGGTGCTGAGCGCGATCGCTCCCATCATGTCGGACGACCTGTGGTACTCGCTCGGCATGGACCGTAGAGGGCTCCAGGACATCTCAGACGTCGGCCGGTCGTGCATCGAACTCTACAACAGGTACGGGGCCCGGCTCGGTACGATGGGCTTTTTCCTGATGTCGTTCTTCGGCAGATGGCTGTTCATCATTCTGAATCCGATCGCATTCCTCGCACTGGGATTGCTGACATACATCCTGGCGCTCGGACACAGTCCGAGCCCTGATTCGGTGCATGATGTCGGTCTCCTCGCACTGGTGTATCTGTTGATCGGAGGCGCGGCGCCGGCCATCACCGAGGTGAGCTTTTGGGCGAACGGCGCGATGCAGTACATGTGGGGGTGCGCAGCAGTCTTCGCGTTCCTGGTTCCTTTCAGGTACCTGCTCGACGGGCGGATCATCATCGCGGATACCACCGAGATAGCTGTGGTGATGTTAATCTCAGGCTTCATCGTCGGTCAGGCGACCGAGACGATCGTACCCGCAGCTATCGGCCTCGTCAGCGCCCTCTGGATCGTGAGCATCCGCAAGGGCACACAACGCCCCGCCTGGTTCTATGCCGGCCTGGCCGGCCTCGTCGTGGGTTTCATCGTGTTCGTGATCGCCCCCGGCAACTTCAACAGAGCGGCAACTGCGTCGTCCGGAACCCTATGGAACATGGGTCTCGTAGATCGCTTCGTCAATGTGGTTCCGCACCTATTCAACAAGTTCGCGGTGTACAGCGGGCGCTTTCTCTTTCGGATCCTCGGGAGCGTCGCGATTGTCGGTCTCTTGGTGCTTGTGCTCGATTCCTTCAAGACCCGACGGAATAAGTTCGCGGAAATCTGGAAAAGTCGACTCCCGTTAGCCCTTGTGTGCCTCGCGACGGCGGTCCTGATGATCTTCAGCCTCTTCATTCCTCCTGTGAAGATGTCGACGCGCGTCTACTTCGGTGCGGGCATGATGATCATCCTGTTTCTAGTGATCTTCGTTCGGGTCCTCTTTTTCGAGAAGTACCCGAAGCTCGCGAAGTATGTCGTTGGGGTCACCTGCTTCCTGTGCTTCATGGAAATGGCGGCCATCGCCAAGGAGTACGTCGGCATTCACGAGCAAAATCGCAGAAGACTCGAGATCGTGACCTGCGCAAAGGAGGCGGGACTGTCAAGGGTGAAAGTTCCACTTTTTGAAAGGCAGCGTCGCCGGCACGTGTGGCTCGCAGACATCACCGAAAATCCAAACCATCCCCGAAACAAGACCTTTGCCTTTTACTACGGCCTGGAGGAGGTCATTGGCGTCGAACCCGATGACACGAGAGATGGAGGCGAGCACTGAAACCGATCGGGATGGTCAGGTCGTCACTTTGACTTTCTTCTCATCGATTCCCAGAAACGACGAGGACATCCCGTCAGTCCTCGAGCCAGGGCAGATCCCACTCTCTGGGAAGCCTCACCATGTCGAAAAGGCGAGCCACCACATCACCCTGCTCTCCGATTCGGTGAGGGCTTTGGAACATCCAAACAATCGACCCATCTCGAGCGACCTCGAGGGCTCGGCCGCTGTCACTGTCGCTGATCAGCGTGTTGCCGTTCGGGAGCCTCTGATTCGCACCGCATGCGCGAGAATAAAAGGATTTCGGTGGATCGCCTTGATATTCCCAAAAAACCTCCTGGGTGAACGGGTCGAACTCCATCACCCTTGAGTTGCCCCTATTGCCCCGGTTGTCAAAGACCAGCATGCGGCCGTTCGGCAACAGCACCGGGTCGTGCTGGGTGGCCCACATCCCCCAGGACACCCACTCGACGGTTTCTTCTTCCAGATTCACGATGGCGAGCATATTGAGCTCGCGCATCGACAGCAGAACATTTCCCTTTTTGAAGGCCTGCGAAAATTTCGAATTGACACCATTGAGAACCCGAATCGAATTCGTGTGCAGTACGTCCCCAGGGGCATGCTTTTCTGTAATGATGTCTCCGCGCAATTTCTGAGAGATCGTCCGGTATATGGGGATGTAATATCGCGAGTTTCGGAAGCACTCGAGAATCGATACCCGTTTCAGGAGACTCCCGTCTTGATCCAGAACTGAGATGTAATCCTCGAGAATCGGTTCAGTTTCGTGGATCCGTTTGATGATCCTCGGTTCGCGGGACAGTACATAGATCGAACCGTCGGCGGTTACCTCCGCCTGATGATGACATCGGTCGGCGTACACCCATTGGAGTTCCGAGTCCTTATTCACCTTGATCAACGCCCGCCCTTCGAAAATCGCCAGCAGATCTCCATTCGGGTACATGTAGGCGCGCCGCCACGAACGGGCGTCGTCGGTTGGGGGCGATTCCCCCACGGCGTCTTCATAGGCGTAGGACCAGGTGTGCAGCACGTTGCCGCTCATATCCATCAAGAAAGCTCCCGGCGCGTGGCCGGATACGTAGAGATTCAAAGACTCCCACGCTCGTGATCGGTCGTATATCACGACTCCCGAGCCAGAATTCGCCTTATTGACCCCGGAGACATAGCCAAGGGTTTCCAGCTGACGGATCTTTTCGCGCTGTTCGTCGGTCATCGCCTCTTCGCGTGAACGAGGGGAAGCGTTGGCGGTCGAAGACGAGTCCGTCGGCTGGCGACACTGCACTACCGCGAGAATACAAAAAACCATGAAGAGGGGAAACAGAATCTGTCGGGCCGGCGGTCTCCCGCTCCTTGTTCGGCAATTCTCCGTCATCCGAACCTCCATCCGCTCGCACCGCAATCACTGATTGCGAGTGTAGCGAAGTCTCCAGAAGGAGTTCCTGAAACACGTGAAAGGTGATCAGGATCACACCATTCGGCCAGAAAAATGGCGTCAATCGTCGGCCCGCCACCCGGGAACCTCGGATTGCGTTAAGGTCGAGATGCATGACAACCCATGATCAATCGCTCCGTCAACGCTCCAACGGCACTCCAACCCAATGCTCGGTTGTGACAAGGCAAACGAAAACACATGTGTGCGCGGGTTCGGCTGCCTAAAGAGCTTTCGGATGTTCCGCATCCCAATCCTGATTCAAAAGGAGGGTCAAGGTTTACAATCTTTGAGACCTGATATAAAATCTACCGAGATATTAATAATGAAATCATGAGTGTTCGGAGGAATGGAGGGAATAATGGATAGAAAGAAGTGGATTCTGTTGGCCGCGGCGGGTGTTTTGGTAAGCCAGCGATCCGTACTTGCGACAGGAATCAACATCGAAGCAAGGATCGATTCCGCGCTGGACAATGCCCGGCAGGATGTGCGTAACGAGCAGCCTCTGGTGGTTGGCACAAGCACGCATGCGTCCTCGGACGAGCTCCCCGCCCGCATGTATTGATCGAAAACTCGCTGTACCTCGAAGAGGTGAGTATTCCAGGAGGACCAGAGCGTCAATTCGACGTTCTGGTCTTTTCTGATCTCAGGTTCCCCGGCGGCACATCGACCAGCGTCTCGGGGGCGCTTCGCTGCTTGAAGCGCGGCGGATACGACGTCGGTCTGATTCATGTTGCATCCTCGGTTTTCTCGACCAACCGACCCTTTCACCCGGAAATTGTCGCCACCATCGGGGAGGGCTGTGCACGCCTGGTCCCTCCCAGCTCACAACTACTCGTTTCGCAACTCGCCTTGTTCCAGAACCCCCTGGCGTTCCGCACTCCATTGAATATCCCTTTTCGAGTCAAGGCTGAAAAGGCGCTGTTGGTTCTGAATCAGCCGGTGACCAATGCCGTAGGCGAGCCCTATTACGACTTGGAGACGGCCATCGATCATTGCCAAAGGGTGGCCCATACCGATGTCACGGTCGCTCCCATCTCCGGAATCAGCCGGGACAATTTCCAGAAGTCCTCCCCGAGGGAGCGAAATATCCTCACGGAGGACTGGACCGAGATCATTGACGCCAGTGCCTTCACCGTCGATCGCCGCCGTTTCTGTGGCGATTTCCCGGTGATCGGCCGCCACAGCAGACCGGGAGATGAGAAATGGCCCGGCACAGCCGACGAGATGCTCGCCGCGTATCCTGCTCGTGCCGATGTTCGAGTGCGCATCTTGGGCGTGGGACCGAAAGTAAAAGAACTTGTCGGTACGCCTCCGTCAAATTGGGATGTTTTCCACTTTGGTGATCTCGACGTTCGTTACTTCCTATCGACGATCGATTTCTGGGTCTATTTCCACGATCCGACGTGGGTGGAAAGCTTCGGCCGGGCGATCGCCGAAGCCATGGCGAGCGGCGCCGTTACTCTGCTGCCGAAACATTTCGAAAGGAATTTTTCAAACGGAGCAATCTACTGTGAACCGGCCGAAGTCCTGGATGTCGTCGATCACCTGTACAGGCACCCGAAGGAGTTTCGAAATTGGTCCGAGAGGGCCCGCACGGTCATCGAAAACGATTACAGCGGTGACCGCTATCTCGAGCGTGTGCACAGGTTGATTGGACCTCCAAAAAACCGAGTTGGCGACTTCGATTCCACCGACGATGCGGCGTCAGTGGATGACAAGAGGCCGATTGCGATTGGAGGAGCAACATCACAGGCTCCGAATACCAAACAGCGGTATCTTGACGTCGTCTACATGGGCGATTTCTGTTCTGGAGAAGAAGATTGGCCCAGAGCCGCAGAGGAAATCGGGCAGCTCCGTCGGTACCGTCTGAAAATCGGTCTGGTTCACCTCCCCGCTGCCTCAACCACGCGAACCGTCAACGCTGATCTCCTCGCCCAGGTCCACGACGGAGCGGCTGAACCGGTGAACCCGATGCGGTCCGTGATCAACGCGAAGTCCGTCGTCCTGACAGTATCAACACTCGAAAAGATTCTTGCTGAGCGACCGATCCATCATGTTTTCGCCGATCAAGTGGTCGTGCTGTGCGACGGCTTGTTCGGAACGGAGAGCTGGCCGTCTTTTCTCCATTGGCTCCAGCAGCAGGTGGCCGAGATGTTTGGTGGTCGCTGCCTGTTTTCTGCCGTCCGGCCCAGCCAGTACCGAGTCCTTCAGTCCGCAAACAGCGTACTTCCCATCGGCCCACCATGGGTCATTTCCGCCTTCAAATCAGGCTCGGAGACGCTCCGTCGTACGGTGCGCTCGATTGCGCCCGATCTGCCGTGGCGGGTCGGGATGTTTTCCCACCCGGACGAAAGTGCAGGTCAGAGTTCCACAGCAACCGGAACCGATTTCATCGTCCCGGATGACGTCTGGCAGGCCTGGTGGTACGGATGCCCTCCGACACCGCCTGAACAAGGCGAAGAGATGGTGTTCATCGACAGTACCGAAATGACGGTCGAGAGGTTTCTCGCCAAGGTCGACGCGGTGGCTGTACTGCCATCCGCTTGCCGAAATGGGGCGGGCTACAGCGCTGCCTGGAAAGCCCTGCATTCAGGTTTGCCCGTCATTCTCCCCGAATCATGGCGCGAAGATTTTGGGCCCGGGCCCCTCTACCGTCAACCGACGGAGTACCGCGACACTTTGCGTCAGCTGACCGACCGGCCCGGGTTCGGGAGGGAAATTCTCAACCACGCTGCATTCCAACTCGAACGGACGGGAGCATCGGCGTCCGACAACCACCGGAAGACGGCGGAAGCATTGACCGCGCAGGTCGAGCCGAAGCCGGTACGTCTCAGGCATTCCCGACGACGGCGGGTTCTGTTCATGAGCTCCAACGGCGTCGGTGTCGGTCATCTCTCGCGCTTAATTGCCATCGCGAGAAGACTGCCGGATCCTGCCGACCCCGTGTTTCTCTCACTCAGCCAGGCCCTGCCGATAGTGCGCCAGTTCGGGTTTCACGGTGAGTTCTTGCCATACCACCTCTCAACTCTCTCCGACTACGAAGATTGGAACGGGTGGCTGCAGTTGACCCTCGAGCAGATCTTCGATGCCTATTCGGTCGGAACGGTAGTCTTCGATGGGAATATGCCGTACTCGGGTCTTTGCAGGGCAGTTTCGACCCGAAACAACTGTCGCCTGGTCTGGGTCCGTCGTGGAATGTGGCGGCCCGATCAGGACAACACAACTCATCTCTCGCGGTCGAGATTCGCCGACCTCATCATCGAACCCGAAGACATCGCCTCCGAGTGGGACACGGGCGAGGCGGCCTCACAGCGACATGAAGTCGTAGTGGTTGATCCGATTCGCGTGCTCGATGCCGATGAGATCCTGACGAGGAAGGAGAGCTGCAGACACCTCGGACTCAACCAACGGAAGCGGTATGCACTGATCCAACTCGGAGCCGGGAACAACTACAGCAACGTTGACCTGATTGATCGCGTCGTGAGCTCGCTCGGCGAGATCGGAAAGGTCCAACCGGTGATCGCCGAATGGCTCACCGCCGAAGCCCCGCTTGACCTGTGGCCTGAGGTTCCCAGGCTGCGTTGCTACCCGATCAGTCGCTACTACCGCGCGTTCGATTTCACGATCAGTGCGGTCGGGTACAACTCTTTCAACGAGATCATCAGCTTCGGCCTTCCCTCCGTGCTGGTGCCAAATCTCAATCAGATGATGGACGATCAATCCGCCCGTGCCTCCTACGCCGACAGCCATCAGGCTGCCATTCACCTCGACAGCGATCTCCGACCCATGCTGCGCGAGGTGATCGCGGCGATCCACGACGACGAGCTTCGTCGAAACATGATCAAAGGCAGCCGAAAACTCGCACGGCCCAACGGTGCGCAGGACGCAGCGAGCATCGTGGCCCGCGTCGCCGGAATCGCTGGAGACCCGAAATGAACGGAAACGACGAGCAAAATCTCAACCGACGAATCGCCAAGCTGACGGCACAGAACGATCGGCTCAGAGAAGTGATCGAATCGCTCGCCGGCAGGTCCACGCTTCAGAGGCGGAGCACATTTGCATCTCAACAGGGTACTCACCTCAACGCCTTCGAGGAGTTTGCTCCGCTTCAGGAACATCGCCTCAAACCTCCACAGCCCACGGTTGGCGGCTCCTTGGCAGGAACGGCAATTCAGGACAACAAGTGGTTCCCCGCGATCGGAACAGAACTCGGGCCACTTGAACCCAGTCCAGGATGGCGGTGTCTCACGGCCCACGACGCGCCGATCAGACTCGGGTTCGATCTTACTGGCATGGACGCGACGCAGGTCGAGAAGGCAGTTGTCGAAGTGGAACGACGGCAGCTTCAGGAACGTGATTTCATCCCGGTTTTCATTATCGACATGTGCGAATTCGAAGCATTTCGATTTCGAGGATATGTGTTCGAGTACGTTCCGCTAAACATCAGTCAAGCCCCGCGCACCCGGCGAGCCGAGCGCCGATATTTCAAACATCGCCTCGAGCTCATCAAAGCGAAGTGGAACCTCCGAGATATCATTGATCTGTCCGACTAACTGAATCGGGTGGTTTGATGATGAAGTGGAATCTCTTCCGTGCTTCGCAGATCGCACTCTGCATCGCAGTCGCGATCCCGGCATGCAGGTCGACAGACAAAACTCCGGAATTCCCCGGCATGGGCCCGATCGTCGACCGCCTCGAGACCGAGGCGTCACATTCACTGTATGGAATGGTCTCGACCGCTCATTCGGAAGCGAGCAGGATCGCGGTCGAAATCCTCGAATCTGGGGGTAACGCGGTCGACGCCGCGGTTGCTGCCGCGTTCGCGGTTGGTGTTTCCGACTCCGGAGACTCCGGGTTGGGTGGTACCACCTATATTCTGATCCGATTCGCCGATGGACGGGCCACAGCCATCGACGGCTCTGCGCTCGTGCCGCTCAGGGTTGATCGAACCCGTCTCGCCGGGCTCCTGGCGGCGGGCGCCGAGTACGGCATGGAGCTGGCCGCGGTGCCGACGTCGCTGGCCGCCCTGGATTACGCTGCGTCCACCTACGGAACTCGATCCCTCGCCGATCTCATCGAACCCTCGATCGATCTCGCGACACGTGGTTTTCATGCGACACCTTTCCATGAAGTCGCCATCAAAACGTACTTCGACGACCTCCTGAAGTCTGACTATCTCAAGTATTTCGTCCTCGAAAACGGCGAGAACCCTCCGAGCATCGAGACCGTCCAGTGTCGTCCGGTTCTGGCAAACACATTGCGTCGTATCGCGGTCGGAGGGAGTGCCGAATTCTATCGTGGCGCGATGGCCGCCGAAATCGAGGCTGATATGGCCGAGCGCGGAGGCTTCGTCAGCCGGAATGATCTCGCGCTCCTGCGCGTTCGCGAGCTGAGCCCTCTTCGCGGCACCTATCGGGGCACAGAGATTCTCGCCTTCCCCTATCCATCGATGGGCGGCGCGGTGATACAAGCACTGAACATCCTCGAGCAGTATCCACCGGACTTTTTCGATCAGGATACGGTCGGTCGCTACCAGGTGTTCGCCGAGGCCTTTCATATCGCAACCGCCGACCATAGTCGGCTGTTGTCGGACAGGTCATATGTAGGGGCAACCGATCGGGATCGTCTGCTCACGAAGGAGTTCGCCGCAGAGAGGGCGGATTTGATTGAGCCCGGCCAGGCTCTCGTCAACGAAGAGTTCCCTCCGTACCAAAAGGAAGAAAGCGGCGACGGAAACACGACTCAGATCTCGGTGGTCGACCGGTGGGGCAACGCTGTCTCACTCACTCAGACTCTCGGGAGGTTTTTTGGAAACAAACTGGCGTCTCCAGACCTGGGCTTTCCCTACAACAGTCTGCTCGAAGGCATCAAAGAGCCCGAGGCAAGATCCCCCGTTCCCTCCACCATGTGCCCCTCGATCGTGGTCCAGGATGGCGAAGTTCTGCTGGTGCTTGGAAGCGGTTCGAGCACCCGGATTCCGGGGATCGTGGCGACAGTCGTCAGCAACGTCGTCGATCGGAAGTTCGACCTCCGCGAGGCCGTCCTCGCACCTCGAATTCTGTGGGGCCCCTATAAGGGAAGCAGCTTCTATGCCGAGATCATCCCGCCGGTCACCGAAGATCAGATCGATGAACTCGGCTCGTTCGGATACGAACCGATCCTCCGCACCCTGCCTCCCGCCAGACTGAGCAATTTTTCTCGGTTCGGCTCGACAAATGCGGTTTATTTCGACCACGCGACCGGCCTCATGACTGGGGTTGGCGATCCCCGACGCAACGGCACAGCACTCGGCGCGAGTTACTAACCCGCATTATTCATGAGGTCTCGTCGCGAGGGCGGCGAGGTGCCATTCCCCGTGGGGTTTGCGACCTGAGGGGCGCGGACGCGTACTTGACGGTACGTGGAGCACCCCGAGGCGAGAAAACACCGCGGGGTGTGGTGCATCGTCGCCCGCAGTAGAGACTTCATGAATTATGCGGGCTAACTGGATCTCCTCCGATCCGCCGCCCTTTATTGGGACATGAGATCGTCACCGCGCACCGCGGGTCGCATCCGTCCCCGATCAAAAGCTCTACCACACCGTCTACCAAGAGCGCTTCATGGGTCTTCCCGAGGACAATGCTGAAGGCTACGCCGCGGGCTCGCCGATCACCCACGCCGGCAATCTCGAGGGCGGTCTGCTGCTCATCCACGGCACCGGCGATGGCAACGTCCATTACCAGGGCTTCGAGCTCCTCGTCAACGAACTGATCAGGCAGGGCAAGCTCTTCGACATGATAGTTTACCCGAACCGATCACACGGTTCTCCGAGGGCGATGGCACAAACCTTCACCTCCGCAGAACGATGACCCGCTATCTCGAGGTACACCTCGAAGCTGGACCGAAGCCGATGCCTTGACATGATGGTATCGACCGCGAATTGGCGGTTCAAACCTGATGGCCTGAAAGCTCTGCCAGACTATGATGTCCGCTGGACATCTCTTAGGGAGTCATGAATTGCTGGTTCGAATTGCGAAGCTGAGCACAGATCTGGTAAGGCGGTGGCTGCCCGACCCGTTTGTCTTTGCGGTGCTGCTGACCATCATCACCGCTGCGACGGCAATGCTCTGGGTCGGGGCGGGCCCGGTCGAGGTCCTCACCGGCTGGTACGACGGCATCTGGATGTTGCTGGAGTTCGGCATGCAGATGGTTCTGATCCTCGCCACCGGCTATGCGATCGCCCTGTCGCCGCCGATGGCCCGCCTCATCGACCGCTTGGCGCTCAAGATCAACCGCCCCGGGCCGGTCTACCTGACCGTGTTGTTCGGAGGCGCACTGCTGGTCCTCGTCAGCTGGGGTTGGGTGGTGCTCACCGCCGTCCTCGGCCGCGAGCTGGCCACCAGAGTGCGCGGCATCAACTACCCATACCTTGTCGCCTGCGCCTTCTACTCGAGTGGTGCCTGGGTCGTGGGGCTGTCGAGCTCGATCCCCCTGCTGCTCAACACTCCCGGCAACTTCCTTATCGACGCAGGCCTCCTCCCGACCACCATCCCGATGGGCGAGACTCTGGGAAGTTCGATCAACCTGACCATCATGGCCGTCTACCTCGTCGGTGGCCCGACCATCATGTATCTCCTTCGACCCAGGGGCACGGCGGTAGAGATCGATGACCTCCGCATCGAGTCTGGCGGCGTCAGGAACACGACGGTCGCCGAGGAGGCCGATGCCCTGAGGGCCTCGGAGCCCGTTCTCTCCGACCGCCTCAACAACAGCGCGATCCTGCAGCTCTTCGTGGTCGCCATGGGGCTCGCTTTTATCATCCTGTACTTTTTCCGGCGCGGCTTCGACCTCAACCTCAACATCATGATCTTCAGCTTTCTCATGTTTGGCATGCTGCTCCACCAAACACCGATCCGCTACGTCGTGGCGATGGGTCGGGCGTGCTCGAACATCTCGGGGATCGTCTTCCAGTACCCGTTTTACGCGGGCATCATGGGCATCATGTTGGCCACCGGGCTCGGCAAGGCGGTCGCTGTGTGGATGGCCTCCCTGGTGACCCTGAAGACCCTGCCGGCTGCGGCCTTCCTGCTCGGCGGCGTGGTCAACTTATCAATCCCCTCGGCCGGTGGTGAGTGGGCCGTCATCGGGCCGCCGCTGGTGGAGGCCGTGCGGGAGCTCGCCGGGTCGGTCGGAACTGCGGAACTCAACCGTTTGGTGGGCCGGATAGCGATGGCGGTCGCCTACGGCGAATCGCTGACCAACCTTCTGCAACCCTTTTTCCTGCTCACCGTCCTGCCGGTGATGGGCGTCGGTATCCGCATCCAGGCGCGCGACATTGTCGGCTACTTCTTCGTCCCCTTCCTACTGCTTTTCACGATCATCGGGCTGTTGGTAGCGTTCTTGCCGATCTGATTTTCAGCTCCTATCGCTGAGCCGACCGCACGCATCGAGAACACTACCGTCTTTTGCTCCGTTTGTTGTAGGGTGAAGTCCGAACACGGGCCACACGGACTTCACGGGAGGGCCGATCATGTCTCAGACAAAGGGTGGGTGCAGAACAGGATTCAAGTTCGGGTGCCTCGGGTGCCTGGCTCTCCTTTTTCTCCTGATTGTCATCACGGCGATCGTTTTCGGCGTCGCCTGGAATCAGGTCAGAAATGAGGAAGTCAAGACGAAAGAGCTGACCAAGGTCCTGACCGCACCCGAGGCGGCGGGTGTCGAGGGTGGAGATCTCGAAGTTCCGGCCGAGTTCGTGGTCTCGGAGCCGGCGGGAAGTGTCGTCCTCGACCTCCGCAACACCGTTTTCGAAATCCGGCCAGCACAACCGGGCGAGCCTCTCAAGGTGGAGGCGAAGTTCGACATCAACAATTACGGACTTGCCGAAAACTTCGAGGAGGGGTCCGCGGAAGAGGGCTGGACCTATGAGGTGACCTTCCGGCGGACCGCCAAATCCTACGCTCTGACTGCTCTGAAGGAGCTCCTCGGCGGCACCAAGCCGAAGGTCAAGATTTTCCTCCCGAGCGACGTGCTCTACGACCTCGACGTGGACATCATGCAGGGCGGCGCCGACGTGGAGCTTGGCGGGCTGTGGCTATCGAACGTTGATCTCCGCTTCCTGCAGGGTGGTGGGGCGGTGGAGTTCTCGGAGCCGCTGCAGCATCCGGCTGACTCCCTGGCCATCGAGTTCAGCCAGGGCGGCGGGGCGATCGAGGGCGTCGGCAACGCCAGCCCGAACACGGTCGAAATCTCATTCAACATGGGTGGCGGTAGCATCGACCTGCACGGACCGTGGCAGCGGGACGCCGAGATCACCATCGACCAGAGCATGGGCGGAGTGTCCGTGCAGCTTCCAAGAAACGTGGTGGTTCGCGGTATCGGCCGCTTCGACACCGAGGAACCGGCGGAAGGCGGCGAGGAAGTGCCGGTCTTGAGGTTCTCGACATCGAGCCACTTCGGGGAGCTCGAGTTCTTGAAATGATCTTCGGGGGGCATGTGCCTGCTACGACGTAGTCGAAGACGAAGCCGGGTGCCGCCCCTACAAACTGCACGAAAGAATCAGGTGCAGCGGCGGGAAATATCCCACCCGTGCTCGTTCCTGTATCCGACACCTTTGTGGTGCCGGCGTCCCGCCCGCACGATTCCACTGCTATCGAAGATGTGCGGCCGAGACGGCCGCACCACAAAAGGGCGGCATATTTGCCGCACCTACCAGTACCAGACGAGCTGCACCGACGCGCTCGGACCGGATGACAGGTAGAGGCCCGGGATCTCGGTGGCGGCGCCGCCAAACTCGGTACCGTCGGAGCCCACAGGAAGATTGATCGCGCTCCACAACAAAAGATTCTCGCGCAGGTCGTTCTGGAAAACCACCTGAACCAGGGCACTCGGGTCGGTCAAATTGAAGAAGACATTGGGGGTCAAAAGGAAGAGCGGATTGACCTCGATCATCGCGCTGAAGGCGAGGTACTGCCGGCCGAGGGTGAAGAGTTCGCCGCGGGCAACGCGCTCCAGAAGGTCGGGGTTGTCGGCCAGACAATCTAAGGAGTAGCAGCCGCCGCTCTGGCCGAAGCCGTTGTAGAAGTATTCGGCGACCCCGCTGACGTTCTTCCCGCCCCAGGTCCACGAGTGCGAGAGGCTGGTGACGAGCGAGGGAACGGTGTCGTCTTCGGCGAACGTGACCATGAGGTCGCCGCGCCACACCGAACCACCGATGTTGGAGTTCGCCCCCGCACCGACCAGAGTGTCGCCATAGTGCTGCGCGACAAGGGCGTCGTACTCGCTGATCGAGGCCGTATGGTGGTATTTGAAGGCGAGCGAACCCTGATCGGCTTCGACGGCGCCGGTGAACGGATTGCGCCGAAGAACCATCACGCCCTGGACGTCGTTGCCGTTCGCCTGGAGGTACTGGCCGTAGAGCATGTCGTCGCCGGTCTTGTACTCCTTGTCGACCGCGGCCGGGTCGAAGGGGTTGAAGATGTCCATCACGTTGTAGATGAGCCCGTTGCCCCAGGTGATGGCCTGGCGCCCGAACTTCATCACGAAATGATCGGAGGCGAATCCCACGACCAACCGGTCGAGGCGCTGATAGGTGGCGGTTTTACCGGAGTCGGTGAAAACGTGGGTGAGATCGAAGAGTCGGTTTTGGTCGGAGGGCAGATGGGGAAAGAGGATCCGCAACTCTGTCGGCAGTTCACGGGTGAACTCGAGCCGGTCGGCGTAGATACCGACAAGCTGGTAGTCGATGTCGAAGCTCCAGCGATCGCGTTGAACTCCAAACACCACCCGTGCGTCGAAGGCAGAGTCGACGGAGCTCGAGCCGAAGATGTCACCGAAGACGCTGTTGTCGGGATAGGTTGTTATGGCGACCTGGGGGCTCAAGCGACCACCGAGGTCAAAGGTCGTGTCGCCGGCCAACGTAACGCCCGCCGTGGCGAGCACACACCCAATCACCACTGTAATTGCCCGGCGCCGGTGACTCACGACGGGCTCCTACGCGGCTTCCTTCTGCTCATCACCGACGATACGACCGTCAAGCATTTGAATCACCCGCCGCGCGTATCCCATCACCCGCTGGTCGTGGGTGGCGATGACGAAGGTGGTTTCGTGATTCCGGTTGAGCTCGACGAAGAGCTCCATCAGGTGATCGGCGGATTGGGAGTCGAGGTTGGCGGTCGGCTCGTCGGCGAGCACCAACGCTGGGCGGGAGGCGATTGCTCGCGCCACCGCGACCCGCTGCTGCTGGCCGCCCGACATCTGGGCTGGGCGCCGGTCCTCCAGGCCACCCAGACCGACCTCCTCGAGAATCTCGAGGGACCGCGCGCGACGATCCGCAGCCGCCACGCCCTGCACTTCCATCACGAACTCGACGTTTTCGCGCGCCGTCAGGACCGGAATCAGATTGTAGGCCTGGAAGACGAAGCCGATCTGGTGGAGGCGCATCTTCGCGAGTTCGCCCTTGCCGAGGTTATCGACGCGGTTTCCAGCGAGCCAGATCTCGCCGCTGTCGGGCGTGTCGAGCCCGCCGATGGCGTTGAGTAGCGTAGTTTTGCCACCCCCCGACGGGGCGGAGAGGCAGACGAAGCCGCCCCCCTCGATCTCGAGATTGACGTGGTCGAGGCCGATGACGTCGACGTCACCCTGGCGGTAGGTCTTGCACAGATCGATGCAGCGTACTGATTTCATGATCACACCTTTGTAATGGCTCGTACCGGATCGTAACGGGAGGCGCGCCACGCCGGCGACAGACTGGCGAAGAACCCGAGCACGATCACGATGATGTTGGCGAGGATGACGTCTTTGAGGTAGAGCGCCGGATAAAGAATGCTCGCAGCACCCCAGTACTCCATGCCTTGACCAACGATGGAGACATCGATGCCGCCCTTGAGTGGTTCGATAGTGGCCCACGCAGCCAGGTTGCCGATGGCTAAACCGATAACCAGCAGGAGAATTGACTCCGCCAGGATCTGGGAGAGGATGTTGCGCGGCGTCATGCCGAGGGCGAGCATCAGACCGATCTCGCGCACCCGTTCGAAGACGGCCATGACCAGCGTGTTGACAAGACCGAAAGAGAGGGCAAGAAAGACGACCACGATCCACACCACCACGAACCCGTCCATCACCGCCAGCATCGAACCGAGGTAGGGATCGAGCTTGTTCCACGGCAGGACTTCGACATCGGGTCCCGCGGCGTCGGCCACCATCTGACGGAGTCCCTCCACGTCACGGTAGTCCGTCCCGAGGATCGCCACCTCGGAGATGGCGTCACCGACACCGAGCAATTCCTGGATGGTTCCCTCTCCGGCAAAGACGAATTGCTCCTCGTACTGATCGAGCTTGGAGTCGAAGATGCCGACGATCCGAAAGCCGCGGTCCGCGATCTCGTTCTCCTGATCCTGGCTCATGATCACGACCCGCTTGCCGAGGCCGGTCTCGAGCTTCTCGGTGAGCTTGCGGCCCACCACCAGGCCACGGTCGTCCCGTGACTCCAGGTAGCGTCCTTCGGTCACATCTTCGGCGACAAAGCTGATCCCTCGTTCGCGGTCGGGCTCGATCCCGACCAGGGTCACGCCGCGCGTGTCGCGCTCCGATGAAATCACCGCCGGTACCCGCACCCGGGTCGTCCAGGCCACGACCTCGGGACGGTTCAGGACCTCAAGCAACTTGCCGCTCGGCGGCTCCATCACGTTCGCGATCGTGGGGTCGTCGCGGAAGGCCGGATTGTGGATCTGAACGTGGCCGGGGAGGGCGCTGATGCCGTCTTTGACCATGTCGTCGACCATGCCACGCATCAGCGCCGTCATGAAGATCATGGCCCACACGCCGATGACGATCGCGGCCAGCATGATCAGGGTGCGGCGGTAGTTGCGCCACAGATTGCGCCACGCGAGACGAATGATGATTCTGAGATTGCCCATCATGCCGCTCTCATGGCGGCCACCGGCTCCATGAAACGAAGCCTGACCGCGGGGTACAACGAAGCCACGATACTCGAGATGAAGATGATCATCGGCCCGAAGAGCAGGCCGATGAACGTCACCTGCAGGTAGATTCGGCTCGGGAGATTGAACTTGCCGGCCATCTCCTGCATGCCCGGATAGCTGAAGCCGTGAGAGCCGAACCACAGCACCAGCGCGCCGCCGAGCAGCACCCCCAGAACCAGGCCGATGGTTGCCATCAGTGTTGTTTCGAGCAGCACCAGGCGGCCGAGCCGACCCGGGGTCACTCCGAGCGACATGACGATGCCGAACTCTTTGGTGCGTTCGAGGACCGACATCAGCTGGGTGTTGAGGACGCTGAATGCCACCAGCACAATCAAGATTCCGTACATGAACCAGGCGCTGGTGAAGTCGGCCTGGATCGCCTGTTTGAGCCCCGGCAACAGCGCCTCCCAGTCGTGGATGACGAGGTCTTCACCGGCGGGCAGCAGCGCCTCGGCTCGCGACCGCGTGGCGCCGACCTGAATCAGCGACGGTGCCATGATCACGACGGAATGACCGGCGTCTCCCATGGCGAAGGTGTCCTGGAAGAACCTGAGAGGGACCTCGGCCAGATTGCGGTCGAGATCTGACATACCGCTTTCGAAGATGCCGACCACGGTCACCACCGCGGCGGCGATCGATCCGTCGCGGGCGCTGCCGATAAAGGTCAGCTCGCCGCCCACCCCGACCTGGAGATTTCGGGCCAGCACGCGGCCGATGACGATCTCGTCCGCCTTCGCGTCGCTTAGGAAGCGGCCGTCCTTGATCAGACCGGGCAGGCTAGAGACCCTGGGTTCGAATTTCGGCTCCACTCCGGTGATCTGGAGTCCGTAGCTGCGGTCGGCGCTCGACACGAGAGCGAAAGCCGAGGCGCGCGCCGCCACCTCATCGGTGGCCAGGCCCCGCCGAAGCTTTGCCGCGAGCTGTTCCACGTCGGGCACCACCTGACGAATCTTGTGATCATCCAGATATCCGGCAGCCTGCACTTGGAGGTGACCGGTCTGTGCCCGGAGGGTGTTGTTGATCATCATCCCGTACATGCCGATCTGGAGCGAGATCATGAAGACCAGGATGATGTTGGAGAAAACCATCGCGCCCACCGTCAGCCACGTGCGGCGCTTGCGTCGCCAGAGGTTTCTCCAGGCGAGTCTGAAAGTGATGTTCATCGTTTACTCTCTGGGATTCTGCAAATTCGACCTCGTGAACACGTTGTCGGAGATTTTGACGTCGAACTCCACGCTGTCGATGCGAAACTCCGTCCACTCGTCGTCGGTATCCGCCTTCGCCATGTGCTGCACGATCGCGAGTGGGCGCCCGCCCATCACACCGATTTCGAGGGAACGCAGGATCTTCACGAGTACTCCCTCCTGGTCGTAGTACTCCTGCGACACGAGAACGTTGTCGTCTCGGATGCGCAGAACTTCCTTGCCCCACACCACCGCCGCCTCTTCATGTGGGACGGATTGGATGACGAAGACCGTGTGGCCGTCGTCCTTTTCCTTGGAGGTGAGCGTGTGGTCGTACTGGTCGACGATGTCGTCCGCCCGCGAAACGTCCTTGTTGGTGAAGTCCGATCCCATCCAGCCCTGGCTCATCATCGACGACGGCACCTTGATCACCCGGTTGATTTTCGGCGAAAACGTCCACATGTTGTTGTCCACCATCAATGTTCCGCTGCCGGCATCCTTCTTCGGCGCAGTCACCCGCACCAACGATTTCTTCGAGCCCTCGGTCCACGCACGCATCGACATGGTTCGCTCCCAGGACGGGCGATGGATCGTCATCGTCATCTCGCCGTAGGACGACTTGCCGCGCCAGTTGTCAATGGCGGCACGAACGATCTCAGCCGCGTCCTGAGCCCCGGCCGGCAGGGCGGCGGATGCAACGCACGCCAGGGTCACGATGAAAGTACTTCTTCGAATCATGACGTCAATCTCCAGTGACTTCCTATTTCTCAGCCTGGCGGAGGTTCGAGCATCCGCCTGAATATAGCGAAGACCTCCTGAAAGAGGAGTTCGATCTCTTCCTCTGGGAGACCATCCCAATTGTTGACGAACCAGCGGTCGCCGGCCTCGTCGGCCCCGACCAGCAATGCCTGGAGGAGCTCGACCGGGAGATCTCCACGAACGGTGCCCAACGCCTGTCCGCGACGGATCAGCCCGGCCTGCCATTGTCTGGCTTCGTTGAATTTCTCGGCCAACGATGCACGAACGCCCGCCACTGCCGGAGGGTCGTACATCAGGCGGGTGAAACCCACCAGCCATGGGTTCGCTCGCACCCGCCCGCGGGCGTCCTCCATCAATGCCTCGAGTGAGGACCAGAAGTTCTCGGCATTCAAGGCCTCGAGATCGAGCTCTTCAATCGGCAAGACGATGGCCCAGGCGAGATCGGCTACCGTCGTAAAGAGATCCGCCTTGTCGTCAAAGTAGTAATAGAAGGATCCCTTGCTCATTCCGAAGCGGTCGATGAGCCGGTTGAGAGACACTCCTTCAAAGCCTCGCGCGGCGAACTCTTCCGCCGCGGTCTCGAGGATCCGGAACCGTGTGTCCAGGTCGAGGTTTGCAAAACGAGGTCGCGCCATGATGTTTCCTACGAATTTTCGACTAAATAGTTTTACTGAATAGTAAAACCGATCAGTCTAACCACTCGATATAAAATGTATCACGCTTCTCGAATTGTCAAGCCTATCGCGCGTGAGGTGCTCGCCGCCCCCATGGCAGGAGCGAGCGCACGGCGCGACCGATCGGGGCCAGCGCCTGCTGCGAGTAGACGTAGTTGACCATCAGCCCGCACGATTCCTCGAGGCCCCGCGGCGAGGTGTTGGCGGCGAAGTTAAGGTTGCTGCGGGCGACGCGGGCACCGTTCCCGAGGTGGAATCCGGCGACCGGGTTGAGCGGCCTGCCGCGGGCGTCTTTCTCCTCGGCGATATAGGTGTAGGCGAGATCGGCCAGGGGCTTTTGCAGGAACTGCGGGAAGACCGAATCCTCGATCCACGCGGGGCGTGCGAGCACCGCGAGCAGCGCCTCGGCAAGCTCTTCGGCCTCGCCGCCGAGGTCGTGGTAGCGATCGAAGATCGCCTGCTGGGCCTTGGCCGGTATCCTCTTGATCACGTCGGCACGCCTGATCTTGTATCTCACTTCCTGCCCCTCGAGGATCGGGCGGAGATAGCGCGGCCAGAAGCCCGGGATCGGGCTCAGGGTGGAGAAGGTCTTGAGCGAGGGGTGGCGCGCGCGCAGCGCCTCGGTGACACGCAGAATCAGCACCTTGCCGAGGCCAAGGCCCGCGAGACCATTCTGGGTGTTGTTGATCGAGTAGAAGATGGCGGTGTCGGGCGACTTCACCGGCCGACGCGCGCCGCCCTTGTCGTCGATCACATCGTGGATTGAACGCAGCAAGCCCCGGCTCAGGGCAACCTCGATGAACACCACCGGCTCTTCGGGCATCACGACGTGATACAGGGCGAAGCACATGCGATCTTCGCCGAGCCGTTGGCCCATCTCCTCCAAGCCGACCATCGGGTGCACCATCTCCCGGTCTTTGAGGAAACGAATCGTTTCAAACGGCGATGAGAGATCGATCTCCTCGAGAAAAAGGAGTCCGTGCTGGCACCACCGATTGAGGAGATGTGCAATATCCTCCTCGAGCGCCTCGAGGCCGGCTTCGCCGTTTTTCTGTGCATCGAGGACCGCGGCTCGCAGAGCGAGCACGAACTCCATCCCGCCGGTGGTGTTGATCAGACCCTCGAGCAACCGCTGGCGCGGAGAAGCTATCGCCTTTCTCAGCTCGCGGACGTTCCGATTCCACCCAACACGATCGTACTCGGAGGAAGAACGCACTTTTGCCAGCGGCCCTTCGATCTGCTTGAGGTTGACCTCGAACTCGTCGGAGAGCCAGTGGAAGAGCTCCCGACGCTGCTCGGGCGTCATCTCCCCGTACTGCTGACGGTACTGATCGAGACGTTTTCGGTCCGTCGCATCGCCCGACGAAATCTGCGACGCCAGCTCGGCCACCTGTCGAACTCGTTTTTTCATTTGCCCCAGTTTACCGGAAGGAAGTTGCGCTCACCACAGCTAAGGCAAAGCAGGCACGGAAAAACGCGGAGGATGCAGGCCGCGATGGTCGTCGCAGCGGGCAATCCACACGTGGTACCTCGGCAGGACCTCACCGTCGATGACCTCGTCGTCCTCACCGACAAAAATGCGCTCCGTGAAAAGATCCGGACACCGGTCCGCCAGGACTTTCAGGTCCGATTCCGCACCCGGCCGGTCCTCGATCAGGTAGACCACCCTTGACCAGTCCCGGTAGCGCACGATCTCTGGAATCTGGTGACCGAGGCCGAGCCACGCCCAGTACCAGAGCCTGGGACGAACTCGGTCCAGCGCTTCGAGCGGGTGGGCGAGAAGGGTCTGCCATCCCTCGAGCCGAGGATCGGTGATATACAGGGCCATCGGTTGTCGATCGACAAGGGGGTCGTGGAGGAGATAGACGAGCTCTCCTTCGATGTAATCGCCCCAGATTGACACGATCAGCAATGTGCCGGGCTCGAGTTCCTCGTTGAGCGCCTCGGAGATAGTGGTCTCGGCGGGAACCCCGTACGGGAACTCCCGACCAGAGAACCAGAGGTGGCTCCAGATGCTCGACCAGAGCAGGAAAGCGACCGCAAGAAGCCCACCGGCAAACCAACGAGTTCTCCGTCCGATCAACCGGGAAAGGCCGTCGGCCACGATCGCGAGGGGCAGCGCGGCGATCATGATCAGCACCACGTAAAGGAGCGACGCCCGTTTCAGCCACGCTTCATCCGACAGGATCGCGGGCAGAACCCCGGCAACGACCAGGGCGAGCAAAGGCGTTGACCACTTCTCGCGAATCCGCAGGCAACAGAGGGCGAGCCCGACGACCGCACAGGCGACGACGAACCACGGCAACGCTCGGCGGGTCAGACCGTCGACATTCGGGATCACGGTCTGGTGAAAGACGTAGGGAGCTTCGGCAACAAGGCCCAACACCAGGTCCCAGGTGTTTCGCACTACTCGAACGACCAGCTCTCCGGCAGGCATCCCCTCGTACAGCGCGGAATCGCTCCCGCCCAGGAGCCGCGGACCGAGCTTGGAGACATACACCAGGCCACTCTCCGGCTTTCCGAGGGCCAGGAACGACGCTATCGGATACCCAAGAATCCACAGTCCCGCGCCGGCAACAATCAGCATTCCCTTGCGCCAGCTCGCTCTCAGAAAACCGCGATTCTGTACCGCGTGGACGACAAACCCAATGACCGGGACGATGACCACGAACTGGCCCGACGGGTACTGGTGCCAGCTCAGCCCCATCAACACCATGATTGCGATGTACCAGCCCATCGCACCCGTGCCGAGGGCACGCACCGTCGCCCCATACAGCAGGATCCCCGGCCACGCGGTCGAGGCGTGCGGATGCATGTCGCTGCGCCCCCAGCTGACCTGAAGGGTATCGACCGCCAGCAAAGCCGCCGACCAGAGAGCGGCCGTCCTGCCGAAGACATCGCGAACCACCAGAAACACGACGATGATGGTCAGAACACCGATCACGGCCGAGCCGAGCCGGACCGCCAGCACTGTACTGCCGGCAACCGCGCTCATTGCCCAGATCGGGATGTAGTAGAGAAGCCCGAGCGGCGCCCATGGCTCCTGCCACCCGACGTTGGCCAATAACATTCCCTCGAGATTGGTTGCGCCGGCCATGAAGGAGGCGAGCTCGCCTTCGAAGTAGTAGAAGAGCCGGTTCAGCGCGTAGTATCGAAAGAAGACCGCAATCGCGCCGATCGCGAGCAGCGTCCCAGCTTCACGGTAGGTCAACGGCCCCGCCGTTTGGCCGCCGAGCGGCTCGTTTCCGGCGCGCCGTCCCATCAGGTGAGCTGCGACGACAACCATCACAGCCTCGGCGTAGAACACCACACCGATTGCCGACCAACCGCGGAGCAGGAAGAGCTGGCCGGAGAGCGCCAGACCGAGGGCGAGCAGGACTGGCGGGAAGTATAGCGACAGACCTTCTCGTCGGCGCCACCACAGGACGACACCGAAAACCATCGCGAGGATTGCGATCGTGCCTCCGATCCAGGCGATTCTCGGAAGCGGATCCTGCAGAAGCAACCAGCCAATTTCGTCGGCGACCCACGCGATTCGAGTCAGAACTCCCAGAGAGAGATCTCCCCGTGCGTCGTCGTACGTCGCGATCAGCGTCGCCAGTGCCGTGACGGCAGTAATACCGCCGACACCGAGCAGCCAGGGCCCGATCGCGTTTGACCATGCAAAAGACGGCCCCCCGGTGTGCTTCCGAGAATTGACTTCCCCCATCCCTTCGATCCCACCACACCAGGATCGAGTCAGCAAGTGGCAATCTGAATGGTGGAAGACTCGAGAGCCGTCACCGCCGGCCGAGTTTTGCTACGCTCGGACCGCTCGTGCGGGTGGCCCGAATCAGCGGGTCATGGCCGCACGACTCCGGGAGGATGAACATGCGCACGATCATCGAGCCCTTCCGCATCAAGATGACGGAATCCCTCAAGATCACGACCCGAGAGGAGCGCGAGGAGGCGCTTGCCGCGGCCCACCACAACGTGTTCCTGATCGACGCCGAGGATTGCTGCATCGATCTCCTCACCGATTCCGGCACCGGCGCGATGTCCGCCCAGCAGTGGGCCGCCATCATGCTCGGCGACGAGAGCTACGCCGGCAGCCGCTCCTGGAAGCATTTCGAGTCGACGGTGCGAGAGATCACCGGCATCGAGAACGTCCTGCCCACCCACCAAGGCCGCGCCGCCGAGGGCATCCTCGCCGAGTGCGTCATCAAACCGGGCGACATCATCCCCAACAACAGCCACTTCGACACCACCCGTGCCAATGTCGAGTACTGCGGCGGCATCGCTCTCAATCTCCCGTGCGCCGAGGCTCACGACACCCAGGCAGTGGCGCCGTTCAAGGGCAATATGGATGTCGACAGGCTCCGGGCGTGCATCGCCGAACACGGGCGGGAGAAGATCCCGTTCGCGATGATGACCGTGACCAACAATACCGGCGGCGGCCAGCCGGTATCGATGGCCAACCTTCGCGCGGTCAAAACGGTGCTGGAAGAGCACGATATTCCTTTGATCATCGACGCCTGCCGATTTGCCGAAAACGCCTACTTCGTGCGCCAGCGCGAGGAGGGATACGCCGATCGCCCGCTCCTCGAAATCGCCCAGGAGATGTTCGCCCTTGCCGACGGCGCCACCATGAGCTGCAAGAAGGATGGTCTCGCCAACATCGGCGGCTTCCTGGTCTGCCGCGATGACGAGTGGACGGCGCGCTTCCGCAACCTCCTGATTCTGCGCGAGGGCTTCCCGACCTACGGCGGGCTTGCCGGACGCGATCTCGAGGCGATCGCGGTCGGCCTCAAGGAGGCACTCGACTACGACTACCAGGTCTACCGCCACGCGACGGTGGAGTACATGGTCGAGCGGTTGACTGCGATCGGCGTGCCGATGGTGCTGCCAGCCGGAGGGCACGCCGTCTTCCTCGACGCCCGCGAGATGGTGCCTCAGGTTCCACCGCTCCAGTACCCGGGGATCGGCGTCGTCAACGCTCTATATCTGGCAGGCGGTATTCGCGCGGTCGAGTTGGGCAGTGTGATGTTCGGCCACATCGATGACGCGGGCAACGAGCAGCCTTCACCACTCGAACTGGTGCGCTTGGCCTTCCCGCGACGTGTCTATACGCAGAGCCACTTCGATTACATCATCGAGGTCGTCGAGCAGGTGTGGCGCGAACGCGAGCAGATCCGAGGTCACCGCATCATCTTTCAGCCCGAGCTCCTGCGCCACTTCACCTGCCATTTCGAACCTATCTGAACAGTCGCCTGCCGGAGTCCGTCGCGAGGTCGATTTCGGGACGCGGGTTCCGTCCACTCAACCCAGTCGCTGTCGGAATCGGAGTCGAGCCAACAGGAGAATCGCGACCCCGATACCGAGCAACGCCAGACCCTGAGGCCACAGCACCTCGATGCCGATGCCTTTGAGGAAGACGCCCCGCAACACGGTCACGTAGTAACGCAGCGGCACCGCATAGGTGATCCACTGAAAGACCTCAGGCATATTCTGGATCGGGAAGATGAACCCCGAAAGGTAGATCTGCGGCAACATGAAGACGAACGAGGCAATCATCATCGCCTGCTGCTGGGTGCGGGCCAGCGTCGACACCAGCAGACCGAGACCGAGGGTGCAGAGCATGAACGGCAGGGTCAGCACGGCAAGCGCTGCGATCGAGCCGCGAAGCGGGACCCGGAACCAGAAGAGCACGACCGGCAGCGCAGTGAGGATCTCTACCGTGCCCACCAGCGCGTAGGGTACCAGCTTGCCGACGATGATCGAACCGGGGCTCAACGGCGTCACCAGTAGCTGCTCCATGGTGCCGAGCTCGGTCTCCCGAACCAACGCCATGGACGACAGCATCATGGTCATCACCATGATGATCATCGCCAGCACCCCCGGGACCATGAAGTTGCGGCTCACAAGGTCGGGGTTGTAGAGGACCTTTGGCAGGAGGCTCACCGGCAGCTTCATTCCGGCCGCCTCGGCTGCGTCACGGAGCACGCCCTGGGCGTAGGAAAGGCCGAGGGTGCCGACCATGGCGTCAGAGCCGTCGGCGAGGAGTTGCACTCTGGTGGGACGGCCGATGCCGCGGTCGGCGGCAAAACCGGATGGAATCGTGAGCGCGATGCGGGCTCGGCCGCTGTTCAACCACTTGTCGAGGGCGCCCTGATCCTGCACCCATGCGACCCGACGAAAGTAGGTGGATGCCGTGAAGGCGTCAACGAGCTCGCGACTGCCGGCGGTGCGATCGAGGTCACAAACGGCGAGCTCGACCCGACGAACGTCGGTGGTGGCGGCATACCCGAGGATGGTCAGCTGGATGACCGGTGCCAGGAAAAGGATCGGCAAGATTTTCGGGTCGCGCCTGAGCTGTAGCAGCTCCTTGCGGAGAATGTTGATCAGGGTTCGCACGTCGCCTCCGAGTCTTCCGTTCCAGCACCAGGCCGGAGCATTCGGTTGCTCGACGCCGGCATCACAGGCTCCGCACCGTGCGCGCCGTCGCTAAAAGCAGAACCAGGACGCCGTAGATGACGAGGGCGAAAGCGTCGTTCCACCACACCTCCGGGCCGACCCCTTTGAGAACCACCTCGCGCAGCGCGGCAATAAAGTAGCGCGCCGGCACGATGTGCGAGATAACCTGAAGCGCGCTAGGCATCGACGAAATGGGGAAGATGAAACCCGACAGCAGCAGGGTCGGCAACATCGATGACAGGAGACCGAGCTGGAACGCCACCTGCTGGGTGTCTGCAAGTGTGGAGATGAACATGCCCCAGCCGAGTCCGCCGGCCAGGAACAGCACCGTCACCACCGCCAGCCAGAAGATCGAGCCCCGCACCGGCACATCGAACAACCCCCACGCCAGAAACAGTGAACCAGCCGCGGCGGCGGAGGCGACCAGCAGGTAGGGCAGCGTCTTGCCGATCAAAAGCTCGATCGCAACCAGCGGCGTGGCCCGCAGAGACTCCATGGTGCCACGTTCTTTCTCGCGCACCACAGCGAGAGCGGTTGCAATCACCGACGTCACCATGAGGATGAACGCAATCAGCCCCGGGACCAGGAAGAGCGACGACTTGAGGTCGGGGTTGTACCACACGAGCGGCAGACCGGCGATCGGCGGCTCCTGATCCACATCCATCAGCTCGAGCCCCGCCACGCCGACGATCTGGCGCGCATAGCCGAGGATGGTGTTGGCGGTCTGCGAGTCGGAACCGTCGAGCACGAATTGAAGGTCCGTTGGTCGGCGGGCGGCAACGTCGGCGCCGAAGTCGGGAGGAACCACGAGCGCCGCCTGTACCGCCCCCGAGTCGAAGAGAGCGTCGAGCGGCCGCACCTCGTCGAGGGTGGCCGCGCGCACGAAGTAGCCGCTCTCGAGGAAAGCCTGCACCACCTCGCGTCCGGCGCGGGTACGAGACTGATCGACCACCGCGAGACGGATGTCCCGGACATCGAAGCTGAGGGCGAAGCCGTAGATCAGGAGCAGCACCACCGGCATCCCCAGCAGGGCGACCGCGGTACGCCAGTCGCGCTTGAGCTGCAGTAATTCCTTGACGGTCACGGCGAGGATGCGGCGGATCATCGAGTGCCTCCATCTTCGGCGTCGCGGATGACGCGGATGAAAACGTCCTCGAGTGACGGTGTCATCGTGCGCACGGTGACCGGGTCGAAACCGGCGCCGGAGAGCTCGCGCTCGACGTCGCGTCGCAGCCCGGGCAAGTCAACTACGGCGTGAAGGCGGTCACCAAACAGGGCCGCATCCGACACCCCGGGGATCTTCTCCAAGACCAGCAGCGCACGGGCCGGTTTCGGACACGCCACCTCGAGCACGCTGCCGGCGGCAAAGGATTTCTTGAGCCTCGGCACCGAGTCGAGAGCAAGCAGGCGGCCGGCGTGCATCAGGGTGACCCGGTGGCAGCGTTCTGCTTCGTCCATGTAATGGGTGGTCACGAAGACCGTGGTGCCGGCGGCGGCGAGGTCATCGATGAGGTCCCAAAAGCGGCGCCGGGCCTGAGGGTCGACGCCTCCGGTCGGCTCATCGAGAAAGACCACGGGCGGACTGTGCAACAGCGCGCACCCCAGCGCGAGACGTTGCCGGAACCCGCCCGGCAAATCTCTCACCAGAGATCCCAGCCGTCCCTCGAGACCGGCGACCTCGATCGCCCACTGCCGTCGGGTTGCGAACTCGCGACCCCACAGGCGGTAAGCGCCGGCCCAGAAGCGGAGGTTCTCGTCGACCGTGAGGTCGCCGTAGAGCGAAAATCTCTGCGACATGTAACCGATTCGGGTTTTGATTTCGGACCGTTGAGTGGCGACATCGAAACCGGCGACCGTCGCGGTGCCGGCTGTCGGTTCGAGCAGACCGCAGAGAATGCGGATGGTGGTTGTCTTGCCGGCCCCGTTCGAGCCGAGGAAGCCAAAGATCTCGCCGCGGGAAACGTCAAAGGACACCTGGTCGACGGCAGTGAAGGCGCCGAATGTACGCGTCAGATCTCGCGCGCTGACCACGATTTCGGGGTCGGCCGCGCGTGCCTGGGCGGTTGCACTCATCGTCCGACCGACCGGTCCAGGGCCGCGGCGGCGATCCACGCGGTTGCTCCCGAGCGGATCCGAGCCCGCTCGGCGTTTGCGAGCTCGGCCTGCGCGTCCAGCATCTCCCAGATCTGCGCGAGGCCCGCCTGGTAGCGTTCGCGGGCCGCCTCCTCGCGGGCCCGAGCAGCCGCCTGCGAGGCATCGGCGGCGACCACCGCATCGAGCGCCGCAACCAGCGTCAGCCGCGCTGTCTCGACCTCGAGCTTCATCTGGCGTTCGGCCTCGCCCCTGTCTGCGAGCAGGGCTTCTCCCTCGGAGCGCACGGCCGCTGCCGACGAGCGGGTGCGCCCGGCGTTGAACAACGTCCAGCTGGCGGTAACTCCGACGCTCCAGGAGTCATTCCACGCGTCCTCGAGCGGCAGAAAGCGCGGATTCGGCCGCGCCAGATCCCACGCCCCCCCGACCGCCACCGTTGGTTTGCGGCCGGCGTCGATCGACTGTGCCCGCGCCTCGAGCTCTGCCGCCCGGGCGTCGAGCTCTGCGAGCTCGGGTCGAGCCGCGATCGCTTCCGATTGCAGCGCTTCCTCGCTCAGCGGCGGCGGCGGGACGGCCGAGGTTTTGATGTCCGCGAGCTCGATCCGGGTGCCCACAGGCACCGCCAGCAGCGAACGGAGGCGTGCCCGGGTGTTCCCGACCTCGGTCTCGGCGCGGATCACCCCCACCTTCGCGGCCGCTGCGCGCGCCTCGGCGGCCAGCACGTCCGCGGTGACCGCCATGCCGGCGTCGTGAAGGGCGTTGGCGTCGTCGAGAAGCCGCACCGCGCGGCGCTCTTCCGCCCGTGCCGAGTCGAGCCCGGCGTCGGCGGCGACAGCCAACCAATAGGCTGAGCGAGCCGCGTAGCGGAGGTCGAGCACGGTTCGGTGGCGCGCAGACGTCGTCGCGTCGAGCTGATGCCGGGCCGCGCGACGGCCGGCCTCGATCGCGCCACCCGAATACAACGGCTGTGTCACCGCGAGCTCGGCGAGATAGGTGGTCTCGATGTTGGGGAAAATAGTCTGCGGCGGTGTCCCCGGGCCACCGAGTGGAACCGACAGCTCGGGCACCGCACTCCGTTGGTTGACCGCCGCGAGACTGCCGACGACCGGCCAGCGCATGGCATCGGCGGCTACGACACCACTTTCGGAGGCTGCGAGGCGTGCGTCCGCCGCCACTACCAACGACGACGCGTCGACTGCCATGCGAGCGGCGGTTTCGGCGTCGACTTGCAAGGACTGCCCATGTGCCGTCGTCGCGATGGTCAGGGTCGTGGTCAGAATCAGTGATCGCTTTATGACTCCGGTCATGATGCCTCCGCCACCGCCGGGTCGACGGTGTTCCGGGTGAGATAGAGAAAAGCGTCCTCGAGGCCCGCCCGTATGATCGCCACATCCGTAACCTCGACTCCGGCCCCATCGAGGGCCGCTTGAACGACCGCCACCGGGTCGTCGGAGTCCGTCAGCCGAACGTGCAGAGTGGGCCCGAAGACCGCCACGTCGACAACGGCCGGGTGGGCGGCAAGCGCGTCCATCGCGGCGGGTCGTGGCGAGGCGACGACCTCCACCACCACCCCGGGTACGACCGCGGGAATCCGCGCGGGCGGCTGGTCCGCGAGCACTCTCCCGCGGTGCATAAGAACAATGCGATTGCAGCGCTCGGCCTCGTCGAGATACGGGGTTGCCACCACGAGAGTCAGGCCGTCACCTACCAGCTCCGCCAGCAGCCGCCAGAACTCTCGTCGGGTTACCGGGTCGACGCCGGTTGTGGGCTCGTCGAGCAGGAGGACCTTCGGCGAATGGATAAGGGTGCACGCGAGAGCCAGCTTCTGTTTCATGCCGCCGGACAGGCGATCGGCGATCCGTTCACGGAAAGGTTCCAGGCCGACCATGTCCAGCAACCGCGAGCGTCGCTGCCGCCAGCCTTTGACGCCGTACATGAGCGCGAAGAACTGGACGTTTTCGTCGACGGTGAGGTCGCCGTAAAGCGCGAATCGTTGCGCGAGATAGCCAAGTCGATGATGCAGAGCTCGGCGGCCGCGCCAGCAATCGTCGCCAAAA
The DNA here is from genome assembly GCA_964423595.1 of uncultured Thermoanaerobaculia bacterium. Taxonomy (GTDB): domain Bacteria; phylum Acidobacteriota; class Thermoanaerobaculia; order Thermoanaerobaculales; family Sulfomarinibacteraceae; genus Sulfomarinibacter. Next base: position 36,399 of record CAYRFI010000016.1, read on the forward strand.
GCCCGGACGACGCCTCCGGTCGCTCGTTGAAGACCGCCAAGCACCCGCAGCGTCGAGGTCTTGCCGGCGCCATCCGGTCCGATGAGACCGACCACCTCGCCGGCGTGGACGTCGAGCGACAGTCCAGTCACCGCCTCCGTCGTGCCGTAGCTCACGTCGAGGTCCCGCGCGCTGAGGAGAGGTTCCCCGGTCACCTGGCGGCTCCACTCCCGCCGGCGCCGAACCACGCGTCGGCCGGCATCCCCGGTTTGAAGATGCCCTCCCGGTTGTCGAGAGCGAGCTTGACGCGGAACACCAGCTTGGCACGCTCCTCTGGGGTCTGGACGTTTTTGGGCGTGAATTCGGCCACCGGTGAGATGAACGAAACGGTGGCATCAAAGGTCTCGCTACGGCCATCCACCCGCACCTCCACGGTGTCGCCGAGATGCACCCGGGACAACGTCGGCTCGTCGATCCACACGTTGAGCCACGGCCTCTCGATGTCGGTCAGCACCGCCAGGGTCGCACCCGGCGGCAGCACCTCGCCGGGCTCGGCGATACGTTCCGTGATGACGCCGCCCCGGGGCGTCAGGACTGTGGCGTCGGCGATCTGCTGCTCGATCGCAGCCACGTTGGCCGCTGCCGCGGCCCGCTGGGCGCGCGCCGCCTCGATCTCCTCGCGCCGCGGCCCCGCGATCAGCTTGTCGAGCTCTGCGCGCGCCGCAGCCATCGTTCGTTCGGCCACTTCACGGCGGGTGCGGGCGTCGTCCCGCGCCTTCTCGGTGGCGCTGCCGCGGTCGGCAAGGCCCTCCAGCCGGTCGAGGTCACGGCTGGCGGCGTCGAGCTCGGCCTGGGCCTGTGCGAGATGGTCCTCGGCGCGGCGCAGGTCCTCGGCGCGGCTTCCTGCCAGCAGCAACCGCAGCTGCGCGTCGGCGGACTCGACCGTCGCCCGCGCAGCCGCCAGCCGATGCTCCGCGTCAACGGTATCAATTCGGGCCACGAGCTCACCCGGCGGCACGGACTCGCCCTCTTCCAGAGGGGCTTCAAGAAGCCGGCCGCCGACCTTGGCGGCGAGGCGCACTTCCGTCGCCTCGATGTGACCCGAGGCATGAATGGAGGTCCCCTCGGACCCACGCCGACAGCCCGCGGAGATCACCACGACCGTCACGAGAAGGATCAGGGTTGAAGTACGAGTTTTCATCGAGCTCCTCCATTCCGCGCTCAACCGACGCGGTCACCGCGTGCGGCTGTCCATGAGATCTCAGAGAACCGTCCGTGCCAGCCGCAGACGGGAGTTGCCGGAAGCAACAAGCATTCCAACGAGAACAAAGGCGACGCCAGCCAACCGGCCACGGAGGAGGATGAAGCCGCACCGCATCCCCCGCGGTCGCATCGACCCGCAGCGCTATTCGATGGACACCGAAAGGCAGACGCGGCCCGGTTGGCCGTAGTTCCGAGACGGCAGTCCCTCATGACCCTTGTGCCTCCATCCTCGGTTCGGAGACACCGTCGAGCAGCATGTCGCTGAGGAATCCGGCGACATCGGCCGTCGGCTCCGGGAGCTCGAAATCGGGCCCGAGCGCAGCCGCGCGCTCTCTGATCGGCTTGGTGGCGTTGAGGAAAACCAGGGCGCCGACGATGGTCAGATGGGTGAGTACCGGGTCGAGGCGGCGGAATTCGCCACTCTCAATTCCCTCTCGAAGAAGGTCACGGACGACGCCAACGACCTCGAGCATTCGCGCGAGAGCTTCCGGCGACAGGTGGACCGCGCCCGACGCGATCTCGCGAAGCACGATCCGCGGATGGTCCGGATATTCCTGTACCACCCTCGTGAGGGCACCGATCACCGCCTCGAGGCGCACCCGGGCCGGGCCGGCGACTGTCAGCGCACCATCGATCGCAGTCCTCACACGATCGAAGTTTCGCGTCAGAACCGCGGTATACAGCGCTTGTTTGTTGCCTATGTGGTAATAGAGCATCGCCTTGTTGACCGCGGCACGGGCGGCAATCTCGTCGACCCGCGCACCTGCGAACCCGGCTTCGGCAAAGACCTCCGATGCCGCGTCGAGGATGCGACCTTGCGGACCTTCCGACGATGAATGTGAAACCACGCACGCTCCAAACCAACTAGTTAGTTAAACCATTCATTTAAGTTAATCCCTATCGGCCGCTCTGTCAAGTCTGAGACGGCTACGGCCAATGGCACCGAACCGAGCTCACGTGGCAGCAGTCGGGATCCGGGTTTCATGGTTGATATGGGCCACCGTTGAACGAAATGGACCGTCGAGCAGCGGACCCCAGTGCCCACCCGCCGCTGTGCACGCTCCGGCCGAACAACCTCCGCCGGTCGTCGTGCGACATCTTCCGCGTCTCGGCGACCTGGCACGGGGATTGCGGGTCAGCACCGGTGGACCATAACGGCCGAGTCGCCTTGTGCAACGGCAACGGGAAGGGGAAAATGTCGACGGAGGACCGGTTCGATTCTATGTGGACCCGGGCACTGATCCGGCCGGCGCAGCTGATTGTTGTTCTGTTGCTGAGTGGCTGTCTGATCTCGATCGTCGGGCTCGGGCTGCTCGCCGTGAAGAGTCGGAGCCGCCTTCAGACGATGCGTGAGCGAGCCGAGCACACCAATCGGATGCTCCGGCTCGGTCTCCGGGCGCAGCAATCGCTCCTCGAGCATCCCGAAAACCGCGAGGCGCCAGATCAGGTTATCGTCGCGGAGCTTCGCCAGGAATTGGCCGAGTTGCGAGCGATCGGGCCCGCTCTGGGGGCCGGCAACGATGACCGGCTCACACTGTTGGCCGAGATTCTGGAATCTGCCGACATGGTTTCGGGTGAGCGCATGGTCGAGGTTGTGGCGATGATGGGGAACGCGCTGCGGAGCGAGGTGGCGGCGCAAGACGCCTTGTGGGAGGACGCCGACAGGGCAGCGCTCAGGGAACTCGCCCTTGCGGCCGGCGTGTGCGGGGTGCTGCCGCTGTTGGTAGTCGCCATCTGGTGGATCAGGCGGCGGTGGATCGCCGCGCCGTTGGACGATCTTCGTCGCCTCCTGTCGCAGCTCGGCAGCGGAGACCGGCAGGAAGTCAGCGTCGAGGCGGTGCATCCTTCCCTCGCACCACTGTTCGCGAACTACAATGAGCTCGTCAGGCGCCTCGATGAGCTCGAGGCGATTCACCGATCGCACACCTCGGATCTCGAGGCCGAGATCCGCAGTGCAACGGAAACGCTGCTCGAGCAGCAAAGCACCCTCGCGCGGGCCGAACGGTTGGCGGCAGTCGGCGAAACGACGGCCAGCCTCGCCCACGAGCTCCGAAACCCGCTGTCGGGTATCCTGATGAGCCTCGGCAACCTGCGCCGGGAGGCGGCGGACGCCGACATTGTCGAACGCCTCGATCTCGTGATCGCTGAAATCGAGCGTCTCACTCGTCTCCTCAATCAGGCGCTGGAAGCCGCGCGACACCGACCGGAGCCGCCGCGAAACGTCAATCTCCGGGAGCTGGTCACCAATCTTCTCGATTTACTGCGGTACCAGGTTCCCGATCACATCGCTCTCGAGTGCACAATCGACGACGACCTCCACTGCAACGTGCCACAGGACCGGGTGCGGCAGGCACTGTTGAACCTGATTCTCAACTCTGCGCAGGCGGTCGGCCACGAACCGGCCCACATCGCTGTCGGGGCCAGGCGAGAGAATGGAAAAATCGAGGTCTCCGTGTGCGACGATGGCCCGGGTTTCTCGGGCGAGCTCCTGATCGGCGGCATCAGGGCGTTCGCCACCGGTGGCTCCGGTACCGGTCTTGGTCTAGCGATGGTGCGGCGGGTGGCCGCAGATTTAGGGGGGGAGGTCAAGTTGACCAACGTGGAACCTCATGGCGCATGCGTACGCCTGATCGTGGAGTGCGGTAATGGCTGACACCCTGCTCGTCATCGAGGACGAGGATCTCTTGGCAAACGAGCTGGCTCGGCACTACCGCACCTCGGGCTGGGAGGTGGTCCACGCCGCCAACGTCGGCGCCGCGAGGAGCCTGCTGGAGAAAAAGTCGCTGGAACCGCTGGTGGTGCTGTCGGACATGAATCTCCCCGACGGCAGTGCACTCGATCTCCTGGAGTGGGCCCGCCGCCATGCGGTCGGGGGCGAGTGGATCCTGCTGACAGCGTATGGCACCATCCCGGATTCCGTTCGCGCCTTGCGGCTCGGTGCCTTCGAATTTCTCGAGAAGCCGTGTCCCGTCGAGCGCCTCGATCTCGTCGTCGCAGGTGCCGCCCGCAGCGCCCGCGCCCAACGGCGTTTGCACGACCAGACTGCCGCGCACAACCGCCGCTACTCGCCCGAGGCGTTTGTTGGCTCGAGCTCCGCGACAGCCGAACTCCGCCGCATGATGCACAAGCTTTCGAGCGTCCCGCTTACGGCTATCATCATTACCGGCGAAACCGGAACGGGCAAAGGCCTGGCCGCGCGGATCCTGCATTACTCGGGCATGCGGGCCGCCGGGCCGATGGTCGAAATAAACTGCGCGGCGCTGCCGGCGGAGCTTCTCGAATCGGAGCTTTTCGGCCATGAGGGCGGAGCATTTACCGGTGCCAAGGGTCGACATCGCGGTCTCCTCGAGCAGGCGAACGGCGGCACGATCTTTCTCGACGAGATCACAGAATTGGCTCCAGGTCTCCAGGCCAAGCTGCTCAAGGCGATCGAGGACCGCAGACTGAGGCGGGTCGGCGGCGAACGCGAGATCGAAGTTGACGTGCAGGTCCTCGCGGCCAGCAATCGAGACCTGCCAACCCACGTGGCTGACGGTTCATTTCGCGTTGATCTCTACCATCGCCTCAGCGTCTTCGTTTTCGATGTCCCGCCGCTACGGTCGCGAATGGAAGACCTCATCGACCTGGTGCCGCTGTTTGTTGACGAGTTCAACGTTGTCGCTGGCAAATGCGTGCGCGAGATTCCGGACCAGGCGTGGAGCACGATGCGTGGCTACCGCTGGCCGGGGAATGTTCGTGAGCTGCGCAATGCCGTCGAACGCTGCGTGCTCCTCTCCGACGGCGAACGTTTCCCGGTCGAGTGGTTGCAGCTCGGGCAACCGTCGGGGCCCGAAGGCGGGCCGACCAGGATGTTCGTGGATTCCGGCTCCCTGCGGTTGCCCATTGACGGCAGCCTATCGCTCGACGACATGGAAAAGATGATTATCGAGCAGGTATTGGATCGCGCACACGCCAACGTCTCCGCCGCGGCGAGAATCCTCGGCACCACCCGCCAGACCCTCCGTTACCGCATCGAAAAACACCACATAGAGACGTCTGACTGAGTTTCGACGCGACACAAACCACGCCTGCCGCCCACGTTCCAAACGACTCGATGGCGAGGATGGCAGATCGAATTGATCCTCCGCAACGTGTGGATTGTTCTCGTCCGCCAGGAGCCGGCGGCTCGGGTCATACCAGGCGCAACCTGCGGCGCCGTGTGAGCCGATAGACGGTCTCAACCGTCACCGAAAGGGCGAGCATGGCGGCAACCACCCACAGAGTGCGCGGTGAGCTCTCTGCCGTCTGCCACACCAGCACACCCGCCGCCACGAGACAACCGACGGTCCCGAGCGCGGCCAACCATCGGTGGCCTCCGGTCGAACGGGCAAGAACGAAGTTTGCGGCATTGACCGATGCGAAAATCAACAGAAAGCCGGTGCTCCCGATGGTGGAGATACTCGACAGGTCCGCCAGGTTGGCGAGCAGCAGAGACAAGCTCGAGGTGATCAGGAGGCCTTCGAGGGGCCTGTTCCAGATCTTCCGCTCCAGGGCGGCCGGCAGCTCACCCGCCTTGGCGATGTTATAGCTCAGCCTGGACGCGCCATAGAGGGTGGCGTTGATGGCCGACACCGTCGACAGCAGGGCCGCGATCGCGATGAGTGTGAAGCCGGGGCGGCCGAGAAAGGGCTGTGCCGCTTCGGCGAGGGCGTAATCTCGGGCGACGGCGATGCGCGCCAGGGGGAGATTCCCGACGGTCACCGCCGATACCAGCACGTACAGCGCGATCACGCCGCCCACCGAGATGTAGAAAGCTCTCGGCAGCACCCGAGCCGGGTCACGGACATCGCCGGCCGCATTGGCGATCAGCTCGAAGCCTTCATAGGCAACAAAGATGATCATCCCGCCGGTCAGCAATTGGACAGGTGGTGTCCAGGTGGTGAGCGCCAGGCGTTCTGGATCGATCCCGGCGAGGCCGACCGCGACAAATACGGCGAGAAGCCCGATCTTCAGACCGACGATCCAGGTTTCGGCACGCCCGATCATGTCAGCGCTGAGCAGATTGAGTGCCGTCGGTACGAGAATCGCGGCGCTGATCAGGAGGTGCTCGATCAATGGTTCATGGGTCCCCGAGTAGAAGGTCACACCGTAGCTCCCGAATGCACGGGCGTAGAGTGCGAGCATGACAACATAGCTGAGCCACAGCAGCACGTTCATGCTGCCCGTGAAAACGTCGACCCCGAATGCACGGTCGAGAAACACGACCGTGCCTCCCTGGCTGGGATAGGCCACGGCGAGCTTGGCGTACGAGTACGACGTGAGCAGCGCGACAATTCCGGCAATGAAAAAGGCGACGGGAGTGCCGCCTCCGGAGTACTGGACCGCCAGTCCCAAAACCGCGAAGATTCCGCCTCCCACCATGCCGCCGACACCGAGCGCGACCACTCCCCAGGTTCCGATGCTGCCGTTTGTGGAGGAGCTCATGAACCCGCCCGAACCATGATCGACCTCGCTCTGCGGGTGCTTGAGATCCCCGCCGGCGACGCTTGTTGGCGGACGGTGACGGCGCTCAACCGGAATTTCGAAATCTCCTTGATCATGACGGCGGACTGAGTATGCACGAGATGTTCCGTCGCGAACAACTCCCATTCCGGCGCGCGAGGTCTCGGGCGCCACCGTGCGAAGCGCTTTGGTTCTCCGGCTCCGCCACCTTTCTCCCCCGGCGTCCGAAAACAACCAGGAATGGTCGTATACAACACTCTGCAGCCGGAAGTCCGGCGAAGATCCACCTCGTGATTTCAGTGAACGTGCACCTCGAGGAGTGCGACCGGGTCCGGCACGTCTCTTGCGATGAGAGACGATGGCGAGACCGTAGGCGCGACCGGCGAGGTGCTCCACAGCCGCTAGAACGCGGTGGCAGCCGAACTCAAACAGAGGTCTCGCTCGAGGAGAAGGCCATGTTTGGAAAACGCATCCCGTTATTCAGGCTCTTCGGCTTTGCCGTCAACGTCGACGTCAGCTGGCTGTTGCTCGCTATTCTCATCACCTGGTCGCTGGCGGTCGGGGTGTTTCCGGCGATGCGGCCGAATCTGCCGGCCGCCACGTACTGGTGGATGGGGGTCGTCGGGGCGCTCGGGCTCTTCTTGTCGTTGGTGCTGCACGAGTTGTCCCACTCGCTGGTGGCGCGCCGCCACGGTATCCCGATGCGCGGTATCACGCTGTTCATTTTCGGCGGTGTGGCGGAGATGGACGGCGAGCCGTCCACGCCCGGGACCGAGTTCGTCATGGCAATCGCCGGACCGGTCGCCAGCGTCGCCATCGCCGGTGTCTTCTTTGCCCTGTCGTCCGTTGGTCAGATGCTGTCATGGCCGCAGGACATCGTCACGGTCACGAGCTACCTGGCAGTCATCAACCTCATCCTCGCCGGATTCAACCTCGTTCCGGCTTTTCCGCTCGACGGCGGCCGGGTGCTGCGTTCGGCGCTCTGGCACTTCAAAGGTGACCTCAAGTGGGCGACCCGCGTTTCGGCGGCTATCGGCTCCGGGTTCGGAGGTGGAATGATCCTGCTCGGCCTCATCTTCGTGCTCTCCGGCCGGTTCGTCGGCGGCATGTGGTGGTTCCTGATCGGTCTTTTTCTCTACGGTGCGGCCCGCGGGTCTTACCAGCAGCTCCTCATACGCCGCACCTTCGAGGGTGTGCCGGTGCGATCGTTCATGCGTACCGACGCCATCACCGTACCGCGTGAGATTCCGGTAACGAATCTTGTCGAACGCTATGTCTACCGCCACCACTTCAAGATGTTCCCGGTGGTGGATGGCGACCATCTGTTGGGGTGCGTGACCACACGCGACATCAAACAGCTGCCGCGCAACGAGTGGCCCAACCAGACGGTGGGCAGCATCACCAGGCCATGCAGCCCGGAAAACACCATCGGCCCCGACGTCGATGCTCTGCAGGCCTTGGCCACCATGAACCGAACCGGCCATTCGCGCATGCTCGTTGTCGAGGGAGATCATTTGGTCGGCATCCTCACTCTCAAGGATCTCTTTGGTCTGCTGTCCATGAAGCTCGAGCTGGAAGCGGCCTGAGGGCGAAGCCGGCAGCGCCGCACAGACACGGCACCAAAGTTCCGGCTGAGATGGACCACGCTACGGCGCAAAAGAGCCAATCTACGACCCGTCCACCACCGCACATCGAGACTGCAGACGTGCCTTGTCCTGGCACGTTCCTTGCGATGATCGATGACCAGGCGCCGGCCTCGCGGCCGGTCAGTCAGGAGTCATGATGGAATTAGCGCGACAGCATTCTTCGGAGATCGTTACCAGCACCGGAGACGACGGCGAGTCGATCAGCGCACTCGATAACCGGCTCGAAACTTCCGGCGAAGGTCTGACCACAGCTGCGGTCGCCAATCGGCTCGAGCGGTACGGTCCCAACGAGCTCCCCGAACACCCCAGGAACGTGCTTCGCACCTTTTTGTCGTACTTCTGGGGTCCGATCCCGTGGATGATCGAGGCTGCTGCAATTTTGTCAGCCGCCGTCCACCACTGGGCCGACCTGGCGATCATTCTCGTGCTCCTCGGCGGCAACGCGGCGGTCGGTTTCTGGGAGGAGTACCAGGCAGACACGGCGATCCAGGCGCTCAAGTCGAAGCTCGCACCGACGGCACGGGTCCGGCGCGATGGTGTGTGGCTGACCGTCGCGGCACGCGAGCTCGTGCCAGGAGACCTCATCAGGCTGCGGCTCGGTGACGTGATCCCCGCCGACGCCCGCCTTCGGGATGATGGCGAGCTTCAGGTGGACCAGTCCGCACTCACCGGTGAGTCGCTTCCCGTCAAACGATCACGCAGCGATGCCGTGTATTCGGGTTCGGTCCTCAAGCAGGGTGAGTCCGACGCCACGGTGATCGCCACCGGCGGCGACACGTTCTTCGGACGCACCGCGCGCCTGGTCGAGCAGTCGGAGACCGTCAGCCATTTCCAGAAAGCGGTTCTCAAGATCGGTGACGCGCTGCTTGTGTTGGCCGCGGTGATGATCGCTTTGATTCTCCTGGTGGCTCTCTACCGGGGCGACCCGATCATGACCACGCTCGAGTTCGCACTGGTGCTGACGATCGCCGCGATCCCCGTCGCGATGCCGGCTGTGCTGTCAGTCACCATGGCGGTCGGTGCACGAATATTGGCCAGCAAGAACGCGATCGTCAGCCGCCTGGCGGCGATCGAGGAACTCGCAGGGATGGATGTGCTGTGCACCGACAAGACCGGCACGTTAACGGAAAACAGGCTCAGCCTCGGTGAGCCGGTCCTCGTTCCGGACGCAGAACGCGACGACATCATTCGTTGCGCTGCGCTCGCGTCGAGATCGGCCAACGAGGATCCGATCGATCTCGCCGTGCTCGGCGGGGTCGCCGACGACTCACTGTTGGCGAGATATCGGGTCACAAGCTTCGTCCCCTTCGATCCCGTCCGCAAGCGCACGGAAGCCGTCGTTGCGGATGATCGCGGGGGCACATTCAGAGTATCCAAGGGGGCGCCGCAGGCGATTCTCGCCCTCGTCGACGAAAACGACGAGATACGTCGTCAGATGATGGAAGCGGTCGATGATCTCGCGACACGCGGCTATCGGTCGCTCGGCGTCGCGCACACCGTCGACGGCGGACACTGGCGCATGCTCGGCGTGATACCGCTGTACGATCCACCTCGCTCCGACTCGAAAGAAACTCTCGACACCGCCCGAAATCTCGGCATCGAGGTCAAGATGGTCACCGGCGATCAGATATCGATCGCACGCGAGATTGCGCGCCAGCTGGGTCTGGGCACGAACATCATCGATGCGGATCGGCTGTCGAGCACGAGTCATCACGAAGGCGCGCGGCTCTCCGACGAAATCGAGTCGGCGAACGGCTTCGCGCAGGTGTTTCCCGAACACAAGCACCACATCGTGGACGTGCTGCAGAAAAAAGGACACATCACGGGCATGACCGGTGATGGCGTGAACGATGCGCCGGCGTTGAAAAAGGCGGACTGCGGCATCGCCGTGTCCGGAGCCACCGACGCCGCCCGCGCGGCCGCCGATATGGTGCTCACAAACCCCGGACTTTCGGTAATCATCGACGCCATCCGTTCGAGCCGTCGCATCTTCCAGCGGATGAACAGCTACGCCATCTACCGAATCGCGGAGACGATTCGGGTACTGCTGTTCATGACCGCGTCGATCCTAATTTTCAACTTCTACCCGGTGACGGCGGCGATGATCGTGCTGCTGGCTTTGCTCAACGATGGTCCGATCCTGGCGATCGCCTTCGATCGCGCCGAGGCGTCGGAGCGACCGGAACGATGGAACATGGGCCGCGTTCTCGGGATTTCCTCGCTCCTTGGCGTCGCCGGAGTGGTGGCAACCTTCGGTCTCTTCTTCCTTGCTGAACGGGTTTTCCATCTCGACCGGGCGACGATCCAGTCGTTGATTTTCCTCAAGCTGGCGGTGGCCGGGCACCTGACCATCTTTCTCACCCGCACCCGGGGCCCATTCTGGTCGAGCAGGCCGGCGCCTGCCCTGTTGTGGGCCGCCGTAGCTACGAAGGCGCTGGCGACACTGGCTGCGGTGTACGGCCTTCTCATGAATCCCATCGGCTGGCGCTGGGCGGGTCTTGTATGGGGCTACTCCCTGGCGTGGTTCGTGGTGAATGACCTGATCAAACGAGCCGGCTACCGGCTGTTCGACACCGAGTGGTCCGGTCTGCTGGCGACACACCGAGCGAGCACATAACACGTGATTGGAGGACATCATGACTACCGACACTACGAGCGAGATCGTTGAACGACTGGCCGATCACAGGCTGGACTGGGATCGCATCAAGCGCAACATCGGCGCTGCGCTCCATCACGAAATGCCGGACAACCCGCCCTACCATCATCTGGGACCGTACGTCGCGGTATCGAGGCTATCTGGAGCCGGCGGTGACGCCTTTGCACGGCGCCTCGGTGAGGCCCTCGATTGGCCGGTTCTCGACGGCGAGATCGTCGACCTCATCGCCGATGCCTTCGAGCTCGACGGCGCGATGCTGCACCTGCTCGACGAAGCCAAGGCGAACTGGGTTCGTCAGGTGCTGGGCGATCTCATGCCGCATCAGGTCATCAATCTCGACACCTATGTGCACCATCTCGGCAAGGTGATACGGCTTGTTGGGTTGCACGGAAACGTCGTGCTGGTCGGTCGCAGCGCCCATCTCTTCTTACCTCGCGATCGCGGGCTCGCCGTGCGGTTGGTTGCGTCCGCGGAAGAGCGAGTCCGTCGCGTCAGCAATCGCGACGGTGTGAACGCCGCCGCCGCCCAGAAGCATATCGACGAGGTGGACCATCGTCGCGCACATTTCCTGGAGCATTACTTCGGCCGCACTGTCGATGATCCGATGTTGTACGATCTGGTCCTCAATCGATCGACCCTGAGCGACGACGAGCTCGTGGACATCGTGGTCGCCGTCTGTCATCGACGTGGCTACGACGAATGAATTCCAAACATGAGGAGGATTGCCATGCCACTATCACGTAACATCCTGGTGCTCACCTGCTGCCTCGGCGCTTTGTGGGGATGCGCCCAGCAGCCTGAAACAAAAACAGAGGAATCTGCAGATCTTACCGAGGAGCTTTCGGAGATTCTACCCGATCAACCGGCCGACCCTGCGATCGTCACTGCGGCGCCCACAATGGCGCGTACCGTGTTCGCGAACGAATGGGTCGCCGTCGCCCATGTTGCCATTCCCCCGGGCGAATTGATCCCGCCTCACGACGCGGGTGTCCGCTATGCTCTCCCGTTGTCCGAGTTCACCTTGAGCGTTATCGACAGCGGCGTCGAAGAAATCGTTCACATGGTCCCCGGCGAGATTGCTACCTGGCCTGAGGGCCGTCTGTCCTTCGCCAACGTCGACGACTCCGAGGGCGAGTTCCTGATGATCGAGCGCGGCGCCGTCGAGACGTCTCCAGAACTCGAGACGCTTGCCATCCCCGATGCCGCCATCGATATGGAGCGTCACGGCACGGTGCTCCTCGACGACGACAACGTGCTGGTCGTCGATACCAGGCTCAATCAACTCACGGACGATCCGCTGCCCCCCAATCTGCCGTTGTTGGTGGTTGCGCTTTCAGACTGCGATCTGGAGTTTCAGGGGGCGGCGGTCAATGACGCCGAAAACGTGATGAAGGCCGGAGAAGCGATCTGGCTTCCCGCAGGCTACAACCTTGTCAGCAACGTCGGCGATGTCGAGGCTCATGCGGTTGTGTTCGGGTTTCGGAAGTAGGCACAGCGGAACACGAACCGGGTACAGTTTTTCGACTCAGAGGTGAGAAGACATTGCTGGGTGCGGTGCGTCGGTGTCCGAGGCAGATAGTTGGTGAGGTATATGGGCTAAGACCGCAGCGCCTCGACCTCTTCGATGGTCAAAGGTTTTGCCTTGCCCAGGCGACGTGCACCGTCGGACGTGATGAGGTAGTTCTCCTCGTTTCGGACACCACCGAAGTTGCGCCACCGATCGAGGGCGTCAAAGTCGAGGAAGTCGGCGCAGCGACTCTGGGAACGCCACAGGTCCATCAGCTGCGGAACGAAGTAGATGCCGGGCTCGATAGTGATCACGAATCCCGGCTCGAGCTCGCGCGCCAGGCGCAGCGACTTGAGCCCGAATTGGGAGCTCTTGGCTTCGCCACCATAGCCGACGTGGACCTCGCCGAGGTCCTCCATGTCGTGCACGTCGAGACCCATCATGTGGCCGACGCCGCAGGGAAAGAACATCGCGTGGGCACCCGCAGCCAACGCCTCATCGATGTCACCCTTCATCAAGCCAAGGTCCTTCATGCCCTCTGCAATGACCCGAGCGGCGGCAAAGTGGACTTCACGGTTGGGGACGTCGGGGGCCAGCATTGCCACCGCGGCTTGGTAGGCGGCGAGCTGCAGCTCGTAAATCGTTCGCTGCCGCTCGGAGAAGGTCTGGCTCACCGGAAAGGTCGAGGAGAGGTCGCCCGCGTAGCCCATCGCAGTCTCCGCTCCGGCATCGAGCAGGAAGAGATCGCCCTCTGAAAGTGTGTTGCCGTGATAGTGGTTGTGCAATGTCTCACCGTGGATGGTGGCGATCACCGGGAACGAGATCCTGCCACCGGCCGCGACCGCGACCCGCTCGACCTCGGCCGCGATCTCCGACTCCAGCATCCCGGGCCGCGCCATCCGTATCGCCGCGGTGTGCATCTCGACCGAGGTGTCGACCGCCCTTTCGAGCTCGGCGATCTCCTCGTCTGATTTGATCGACCGCTGGTCCACTACCGCCCGGATCAAGTCGAGCGACGCCCGGTCGGCGGCCTCGCGGGGTGCCACACCGAGAAGATCGTGGAGGAGGAGTGAGTTGTCGGCGCGGTATGGCGGAAGAAACCGCACCGGTCGACCGGCGTGCACCGCCGCGTTCACAACCTCGGCGAGCGCCGCCCGCGGTTGGGTGTCGGACACGGCGACCATCTCCGCGCGCTCGGAGATCGTCGGCAAATCGCCCATCCAGACGACGTGGTCGATGGTCAGCTCGTCGCCGAAGATCGCCGTCCGGCCCTCGTCGACGTCGATCACCGCCGCCAAGTCAGGCTGGTTGAGTCCGAAGTAGTAGAGGAAGGAGCTGTCCTGGCGGAACGGGAAGCAGTTGTCGGCGTAATTCATCGGGCTTTCGCTGTTGCCAAGAAAGAGCAGGAGGCCGCCTTCGATTCTGCCCTGCAGCTCCTCGCGACGCCGGCGGTAGATCTCTTTTGAAAACACAGAAGGACGCCTCCCTTCATCAGGGGAGCATAGCGCGGCTGCCGCCGCCAGGAATTCTCCGGCCCAGGAAACGTTGCACCAGACATGCGTCGCGCCATCCAGATCGCTTTGTGGATCGTGCTCATTCTGGTCACGGGTCTGGCGATCGCAGTGCGCCTCCGCTACGGCGGTGGCAGGCCATACCCTGACGTCACAAGACAGCCTCTTCTCACCGGCGATGAGCTTGAGACGGCCCTCAGCTACCCCGAGCCGATTGGCAACGTAGCGGTGAGCGACGACGGTCGAGGTTTTTTCACCGTTCACCCCGAGTCACGACCGGAAGGTGCCAAACTGTTCGAGTTTCGTGACGGAGCCGCCTGGCCCTACCCGAGCGAGGCGCTACAGGACACGTTGTTCCAGAGCCCCCTGGGCGTCGTGGTCGATCGCCAGCACCGTCTGTGGATCATCGATCACGGAAAGCATGGTTTCGGAACCCCCCGGCTGGTGGCCTTTGATCTC
>CAYRFI010000017.1:0-32908 GCA_964423595.1 uncultured Thermoanaerobaculia bacterium
GCTCGGGTGTTGTCGCTCGTCATTCTCTTCCTGCTCGCCACGACCCTTTTCAACACGCTGCGCGCGAATCGGGTCGAGAAGAGAACAACCAGCTTCCGCAAGCAGGCGCGCTACGAGCTCAAAATAACCAGGCAACAACTTGAAGAACAAAAAGAAATCAACGCCCGGCTGGAACAGAAGCTGGATCTCCTGCTCGCGGAGCAGGCTGGAAGGTGACACCACGGCCATTTGCCGCTAATCCGCCAATTCGATAAAATCTCTCAGTGGGTGGGATGGTGAGGCCGGTCTCACTCTCCTTGGGCAAAAATGCCCCGTTATAGGATTTCGCGTACGACCACTTATTGTCGCGGAGACCGGCCTCTCGATCCCATCCTCGCGTGCCCGTCTCCGTTTCCGCGCCCGTGCCCGAAGAATTCGTCGGGAGACGGGAACGGGTATCGTTTGACGTGTCGGGTACGGAGACGGAGACGGTTTACGCGCCTCTCCGCTGCGCATACCTGAAAACCAACTCCCTCCAGGGCCCTGTCGCCCGCAGCCGAGACAGGTTTCCAAAATGGCCGCCGAGGGCGCGGTCGATGAAAATAGCGTCCTCGGGGAAGACCATGTCCCTGCTGTACTCCATGTTGGCAAAGCCGAGCGCGAAGAGGCGGCGGTAGAGGTCCTCGTCGTCGCCGAATGTGTATGGAGGATCGGCCCGGAGGACCTCGCCAAACATCTCCACATAGGGCTCGATGGCCTCTGCCGGCAGGGGTTGGTCGTTCTTCATGTGCATGCCCATTCGCTGGAGGATCTCCGGAATCTCATCCCCGCGATCCTCCGCCGCGGCCACCAGCAACTCGGCATAACTGGCCGCCAACGCCTCCGGTACCTCCTTGACGCAGCCGAAGTCGTAGACCACGACCCGACCGTCCTCACGAAAGGCGAAATTGGCGAGGTTGGGATCGGCATGAAGGAAACGGTGCTCCATGAGCCCGCGCATCAAGAACTCGGCCAGAACGACTCCCCATCGGTTCCGCATCTCCGCATCGAAACGATCCGAGCACGCATCGCCTGGAGCGATACCCCCGACATACTCCATCGTCAGGACGTTGCGCGTCGTCGCCTCTGCCACAACTGTGGGAATGATGACTTCGGGGACACGGGCGTGAAGAGAGGCCATACGCCGGGTATTTTCCGCCTCATGGGTGTAGTCGAGCTCCTCGAGAAGGCGATCACGGAGCTCCGACCAGACCGGCTCGAAGTCGAGATCGGTGATCAGACCGAGGAGCGCCCGCAGCAGGGTCTTGAGGTTCTTGAGGTCAGCCTTGACGATCTCGTCGATCAGCGGGTATTGAATTTTTACCGCCACCTCGCGCCCATCGCGCAACCGCCCGCGATGAACCTGACCGATAGATGCGGCGGCAAAGGCCTCGAAGTCAAGCTCCTCGAAGAGCTCATCGTAGTTCTCCAAAGAGCCACGAATCTCGAACTCCATGACCTCTGCCGGGACTCTCGGCGCCTCTTTCTGGAGCCCGCGCAGAACCTCGGCCACCTCCGCCGGCAGCATGCCCTCGTGCAGGCTCAGCATCTGTCCGACCTTCATCGCCGCACCCTTCATCTCGCCCAGGGTCTCGGCGATCCGCATCGCGTTTCGGACCAGGTTTTCGGTCTTCTTGATCTGCCTGGCCGGACCCGAACGGGCCACGTCGAGGACCTGGTTGCCGACGACGGACACACCGACCCTGCCCGCCAGCCCGCCGAGCTTGACGAAGCGGCGCAGCGCCGAGGTGATCATTTCGTTTTCAACCAATAGACGCTCCATCGTGAAATGCCACGTCCCAGAGTAGCGGGTCCGGGCCGGACATCATTCGGCAGGGTCTGAGCGGATCCACCGCGATGGGCTCCTCCCGGACCCCGCAAATTGAGACGGACTTTAAATTTGTTGACAAATTATGTTTAATGCCACATATTTTCATCTAGCACCATCATCGCCGATGGGGAATTCTGGGGGCGGCGGCTTGGACGAGCCGGAGCGGGCACAACGGATCGAGCAGTTCAGAAGGCTGTGCCGTGAGCACGGAGAGCGCTGCACGGTGCAGCGGAGGATCATTCTCGAGACGGCCCTCGATCTCGAGAACCACCCTTCGGCCGATCAGATCTTCGACGCCGTCAAAGATCGCCTCCCGGGCATCGCGCGCACGACTGTTTACCGCACCCTCGAGTACCTCGCACGCATGGGCGTGATCACCAAAGCCTGCCATCCCGGTCACGTCGCCCGCTTCGATCCCCGCCTCGATCTCCACCACCACCTTGTGTGTCTCCACTGCAACGATTTCATCGATTTCGAAGATGACGCACTCAACGAACTGACCATCCCGGACACCTCGGCCTCCGGTTTCGAGGTGAGCGACTACCGCGTGCAACTGCGCGGAATCTGCCAAACATGTCGAGAACGAGAGAAGAAGGAGGAATCGAAATGAGGAAAACAGTATTCGTTGTGCTCCTTGGCGCAGGCCTGCTGACCGCGGCGGGAGTCCTCAGCGACGCCGGACAGGAGCAATCGACACCACTCGGTCTGCCACAGGTGCCGATCCCGGAGGACAATCCGCAGACACCGGAGAAGATCGCCCTTGGGGAAAAGCTCTACAACGAGACACGATTCAGCACCACGGGCGAGGTCGGCTGCTTCACCTGCCATGACCAGAAAAAGGCGTTCACCGACACGCCGCTCAAGGTCTCCGAGGGGATCGAAAAGAAGACCGGCACCCGCAACTCACCCACCGTGATCAACTCCGCCTACCTCACGACACAGTTCTGGGACGGCCGCTCGCCGGATCTCGAGGACCAGGCGCTGCAACCGTTCATCAACCCAGTCGAGCATGGCCTCGTGGATTACGAACCGATCCTCGCGATCGTGCGCACAGATCCTGAGTACACCGAAGCGTTCAAAGAGGTCTTCGGGAAATCGGGGGAAGAGATCACCATGAGGGAGGTGGTCCTGGCGATAGCTTCCTTCGAGCGAACCGTTATCTCCGGTGACTCCCCCTTCGACCGCTACTACTTCGGCGGCGACGAGGACGCACTGACCGAGCAGCAGAAACGCGGTTTCGACCTCTACCGCAACGAGGGCCGCTGCGTGTCCTGCCACATCATCGAACAGACCCAGGCGATCTTCACCGACAACCGCTTCCACAACATCGGGGTTGGCATCAATGGAATTCAGGGAGACGTGCCGGAGCTGGCACCCGCGTTCCTCGAGGCGGACCTGAGCAGGTCGGAGGTGGATGTCGAGGTGCTGACCGACCCCAGGACGTCGGAGCTCGGCCGTTTCGCCATCAGCCACAGTTTCGACGACATCGGTTCCTTCAAAACCCCGACCCTGCGCAACGTCGCAGTCACCCCTCCCTACATGCACGACGGCAGCATCGAGACCCTCAAGGATGTGCTCATTCATTACAACAATGGCGGCGTGACCGACGTCGGCGATCGCGTCAACGACTTCCTGTCCGGTGGCATTCGACCGCTCGACCTCGATGAGGATCAGATCGACGATCTGGTGGCGTTCATGGAGGCTCTGACCAGCCCCGAGTTCGAGCCGTCGGCCGACGAGGCCGGTGGCAAATAAAGGAGGCAGCCATGACAAAATCCAATCTCAATCGTCGAGACTTTCTCAAGGGCGCAGCCTCGGTTGCTGCAGTCAGCACCCTTCCCCTGAGCACAGTCGAGTTCGCCTTCGCCGATCCGGCACAGAACTTCACCTTCGCCTACATCTCCGATGCACATATCCAGCACATCAAGGGCAGCCAATTCGTCTACAACTGGGACCGTGGTCTGATCCGGGCGGTTGCCGAAACCAACTTGCTCGAGCCAAGGCCCGACTTCGTGATGTTCGGCGGCGACCTCGCCCAGCTCGGCTCCAAGGCCGAGCTCGATCACGGCGCCGAAATACTCGCCAAGCTCAACCTCAAACCGCGCATGGTCATGGGTGAGCACGACTATTATCTGGACCTCGGCGAGTACTGGTCGGAACTCTTCGGCCCCCAATGGTACAGCTTCGACCACAAGGGCGTGCACTTCTTGGTCCTCAACAGCATCATCACCTTCGACGAGTGGACCTACGACCGCTGGCCGACCGCCGAGCAGCGGATGCTGGAGATGGCCGCTCTCGACAACCCCAACGGTTCACCCTTCATGGTCGGTGAGAAGCAGAGGGCGTGGTTGGCCAAGGATCTGTCCGGGGTCGCTCACGGCACACCGGTCGTGGTCTTCTCACACTCTCCGATCCAGAAGATCTACAAAGGCTGGAACTTCTGGACCGACGACGCGGAAGAGGTGCAGGCGCTCTTGAGACCATTCGACGACGTCACCGTCATTTACGGCCACGTCCACCAGATCCAGTACAACCAGATCGGCAATATCAGCTTCCATGCGGTGATGGCAACCGCCTGGCCGTGGCCCTACCCGAGAGCGTACGCACAGGCCGAAAGCCATATGCCGAAAATCACCGTACCCATGAACCGCGCCGATCCGTTCTTCGAGCGCGATGCCACCGGCTGGCAGTTCATCAATTTGAAGACCGGGCGTGTCGACATGGCGTACAACCTCTACAACAACACCAACCGAACTGTGGCGTACAACCGGAAGACCGGCCGACCCGAGGACACCAAGTACCAGGCGGAGGATGATCGCATCCCGCCGCAGACCCAATATTAGGAGGACACCCATGGCGAAGAAACACATTTGGGCCGCATGCGCCGTGGCTGCAGCAGCACTGCTCCTGGTCGGTTACGGGCTGCAGGCCGACGAGTTCACCGATAAGGATGTGGAGCGCTGGCACGGCGAGTTCATGAGCGTTGTCACCGAGGGGCGAGCCCTGTGGGGCAGCCCCACCCTCGGCACCAACGGCGTCGCCTGCGGTCAGTGCCACCCCAACGCCGCCAACACGCACCCCGAGACCTATCCCAAGTTCCAGCAGCAGCTCGGCGGCGTCGTCGCCTTCCGCGACATGATCAACTGGTGCATCATGAACCCGCTCGAGGGGAAGAAGCTGGCCCTCGACGATCGGCAAATGATCGCCCTCGAGGCCTATGCCACCTACGAACGCCGCGGCGTCGCGCTCGAGCCCGGCAAGCACTGAGGGAAACCGACCGCAGAAGATCAAGGGCGGGCACCACGGTGCCCGCCCTTTTGTGATGCATCAGATGAAGCGAATCTATTCCGGCGGGCCGCCCTCCGGTGGTCCACCCTGGAAGGACTGCAACGCGAGGTAGCTCTCGCCGAAACGCTGCACGAAGTCGGACTGGCGGTCGAACTGATCCCAGTGGCCCTCCTCCGCCGCCACCAGGTCCTCGAAGAGCTTCTTCGAAGCGGAGTCAGCGGCCTCCGCGCACTTGATGGCGAAGTTGTTGTACATGGCGATCGATTCCTGTTCGAGGGACTTCGCCTTTTCCAGCATGGCCTGTGCATCGTGGATCTTTTCGATCTCGCGGCCGACCACCATCTCCACCTCGCCGCCGAGAAAGAGGATGCGCTCGGCGATCATTTCGGCGTGCTGCATCTCCTGAATGGCCGTCATTTTGAGCAGATTGGCGAGCGGCGCGTAGCCCAGATCGTCAAGCCGAAAGTGGAAGTACATGTACTGATGGATGGCGGCGATCTCGTCGGCGATCGCAGTGTTCAAAAGCTCGATACTTTTTTCGTACATTGGATCCTCCTTTTGATCTCATGAGATTCTACACCCCCTCGCCCACCACGCTCTTGGGGTAGAACGGTGCCAGTCCGAACTCGGCTCCGAGCTCTTCGGATACCGGTCGGACGACCTCACCCGTTGTTCCCGGGCCAGCCTCGCAGCCGCCAAACAAGACATCCGCATCGAGCAGTGTCGCCATCAGCGCCGTTCGATTCCGCGCCGTCATTCCCCGACCCTCTCGAACAACGCCTCGCGCGCACCCTGAACATCGGGCGTTTCGATCCGTCGGAGGCCGGCCGCGCCGGCGGCTGAAAGAGACATCCCGAAATCCTCCTCCGACACGTGCCACCCAGGCTCGATAATCAGGAGCCTGCCGGCCGTTTTGAGGGTGTTGGAGATCTCCTGGAATAAACGGCTTCGGTCCGGAACTTCGTGCGCCACGTGGACTAAAGCACAGATATCGACCGATCGAACGAGGTCATCGATGCCGAGACCGTCCGGTCCCGCCTCGCGGATATCGATGCGATCGATCAAACCGGCTTTCCGGGCCCGGCGTTCGAGGACGGCGAGCATCTCGGGCTGGATGTCGACCGCGATCACCCTGCCTTCCGGTCCAACCATCCGCGCCAGAGGCAACGTGAAGAAGCCCATCGCGCACCCGGGTTCTAGGACCACCATCCGCTCGTCGACAAATGGACCAAGGATCTTCTTCGGGTTCTCGACCAGCTTGCGCAGAGGGCTCAAGAGCAGGCGGCCAACCCATGGTGGGCAGATGTGATCTACCATCAGCAACCCCTCCTCAGATTTGAGGAAGAATCTAGCACTCCCCTGGTACTATCGCGCGATGCCGTGGGGCCTTCTCATCGTCGTCCTGGTGATCATCGGCTTCTATCTTGTGGCGGGGTTGTTCCGTTACTTCCGCCAGTGGCTGCAGCCGGACCCTCCCGAGAACAGCGACACAACGCATTAGAGGCAAGTCAGTCTGAACCACAGAGACACAGAGGGCAAAGAGAGATCTTCTCTTCGCCTCTGCGTCTCCGCGTTGTTGGGTGGGTGGTTGGGCTTTGTGTCTTCGTGTTTGCGACGTGGGTGGGCGGGCTCTGCATCTTCTCTGCGTTCTCTGTGCCTCTGTGTTTATTCGCCTTCCAAGCCACAGATGGTGCCAGAGAAATCCGAAACACTCCGGCGTTGATCAGCGGCCGAAGACGAGAGTACCGCCGACGTGACCCAGGGTGGCGATGACCACCATCCCCGCGCAAAGAACCCCCAACTCTGCCGCTGCCAACGCAATCGCCAACGGTGAACCGAGGTCGACGAGGCCAGTCGTGGCCGAGAATGCCGCTCCGGAGGCGTGCAGGGCGATGGCGAGCCCGCCGAGGACCAGGAAGATCACCGAGAAGACGATCTTGAGCCGAATCTGAGCGTACGGCCTTCGCCGATAGCGCCGGTACCAATCGCGAAGGCCCGAGACGAACGTCACGACCGAAAACCCAACCGACAGCACGAGCAATACCAGGGTCGCGTCAGCAAGGATGGGTGCCCGTATGACGAGCGGGGCGAGACCCGGGATGGCCGGCCCCAGGATCGAGGCGATCGCCAACAACCCCGCGCCCAGCACCGCGAATGGGTAGAGACCGATCGGAATATGAGTCGCCAGGGGGTGGATCCGCGTCCTGGGCTGGGGACGGTGGATTTCAACATCCAGGACCACCGGCACTGTATGGCCGTAGACCTCCTCGACGTCAAGCACCACTCCGCACACGGGGCAGACCATGAGCCGGTTGCCGTTGACGTCGACCAGAGCCAGCTCCAGGTGGCACACCGGGCAGCGGAAGGTGCGCCCGTAATAGCGCCGCTTGAAGCGTTCCACGATCTTCGCCGTCGCCTTGCGGATATCGCCGATCATCAGTAGACCTCCTTCATCCGCATCAGTTTGCCGACGATGATCATCTTCTGGATCTCCGACGCGCCCTCGTAGATCTGGTAGATCTTTGCGTCACGAATCAGTTTTTCGGCCGGCATTTCACTGGTGTAGCCGTAGCCGCCCAGCACCTGCGCGCACTCGATTGCCGCCTGCATCGCGACGTCGGCGGCAAACCACTTGGCCTCGGCCGCCTCGCGGGCGTTGTCCAGGCCTTGATCGAAGAGCCAGGCAGCCTTGTAGGTCAGGAACCTGGCGGCATCGAGGCGGGTCATCATTTCAGCCAGCTTGAACGAGATGCCCTGGTTGGAAATCAACTTCTTGTCGAAGGTCCGGCGGCGCTTGGCGTAGGAGAGCGCGATGTTCAGCGCCGCCTTGGAGATGCCGTTGGCGCCGCTCGCCACACCCGGCCGGGTGTGGTCGAAGGTCTTCATGGCAATCTGAAAACCATCGCCCTCCTCGCCGAGCCGGTTTCGCGCCTCGACCTTGACATCCTCGAGGGTTACCCGCACGGTGTTCGAGGCGTGCTGGCCGATGTTGATCTCCTTCGGACCACGCACCACTCCCGGCGAGTCGGCAGGCACGATGAAACCCGTTGGTTTGTCATCGACCCGGGCGAGGACGAAGTACCAGCTCGCCACCGAGCCGTTGGTGATCCACCACTTGACGCCGTTGAGCACGTAATCGTCGCCGACCTTTTCCGCAGTCGTCTTGACCCGCGACACATCCGAGCCGGCCTCGGGCTCGGTGACCGCGTATGCCGAAAACATCAGCTCCTCGGTCATCGGCGCGAGGAAGCGCCGCTTCTGGTCGTCATTACCGGCCAAAATCACCGGGTATTGGGAAAGGCCGTTGGCATCAATCGCGGTGGCGATGCCCGAGCAACCGGTGCACATCTCCTCGAGGATCAGACAGTGGTCGAGGACCCGATGCGGCGTGCCGCCGTACTCGTCCGGAATATGGGGGTTCATGAAGCCCTGCTTGAAGGCCTCGCGGCAGATCTCGAGCGGAAACTCCCCGGAGCGATCATACTTCGTGGCGTTGGGAGCGATCCACTGCTTGGTAAAGGTCCGGGCCTTTTCGACCGCCTCCTGTTGCTCGGGGCTGAGGTTGAACTCCATCATTCGCCCCCCTCCTTCTGAACATCGATCATTTTCGGTGGCTCTTGGGCCTGCTCGGCGACCATATCGAGGATGTCCACCGGCGGCTCGCGGTCCATATCAGGCACGTACGAGGTCGAGCCGACGCCCTGCCGCCCGAGGGTGA
This sequence comes from uncultured Thermoanaerobaculia bacterium, assembly GCA_964423595.1. Lineage (GTDB taxonomy): Bacteria > Acidobacteriota > Thermoanaerobaculia > Thermoanaerobaculales > Sulfomarinibacteraceae > Sulfomarinibacter. Next base: position 8,856 of record CAYRFI010000017.1, read on the forward strand.
TCCGCAGACCGTAGTAGGAGAGCGCCAGAGCCACGGCGCAGTTACCGACGACGATCGCGAGGCCGAGCCACGAAACCACCCCGCGTCCACCAGCGCCAGACCACAGGGCGGCGATTTCGGCGGACACCAGTACCACCAGGATCAACGACAGCACCAGCTTGGCGCGGTGGCTCCGAGGCCAGTTCGCATACATGTGATTGCGCTCGCTGATGCCGGTGAGGGTCGCGGGAAGGGCGACGATCAGCATCCCGACCAGCGCCACCCACAGCAGCAACCTCCACACCTCCGAGTCGATCCCGCCCACGGTCACGCCCGCGCGGTCGAGCACAAAGCTGACCGCGGCCAGCGGGGCAAAGGCGATCACCGCGTGGACCAGCATCGAGTGAAGATGCACTGGCTGGTGATCCACGACTGCCCTCCTCGGTTGGTCGACGTCTACCGACCGCTCTTATTTCGGCGTTTGATCATATCATCGAATATGAGAATATGAATACAAGCGGAAACCTTTGTTGCGACTTCATATCAATCCGTACCGGCCACGCGGCCGCAGGATTTTCGCACAGTTTCAATGGTGAGATGCTCCTCCCACCTTCCCCCGAACAACCACAGAGGCACAGAGGGATACAGAGATTGCACAGAGAGTTTTCCTGACCTTTGCCCTGGAATCAGCGGAAGAAACCCTGGCGCCAGCTTTATAAACACCCTCTTCCCTCAGAAAACCTCGTCGGGAGGTCGGGTGGGAGGGGGCCGACGTAAATTTCTGAGGGTGGGTGGGCGGGGGGAGGGGGCGGGATATCTACCGAAACTGCGTTTTTTTCTGTGGACCGCCCGCGCGCCGCAGGCGCGCTGAGGGCGAGGTCGACCCGACCGACGAGCGCTTGCGTTCGGAGGACGGGACGACCGAGAACACGTGGCTGCGGTCGAAGACCGCAGCGGGCAGTCATCCGGGTACGGGCACGGGCACGGAAACGGGTCTACGACCACACGCCGGGGATGGAGCGGTGGCAGTCGGGGCAGGAGCCGTTGACGAGGCGGTTGGAGAGAACCTGAAAGCCGACGCGACGAATGAGAATCCCGCCGCAGCCCGGACAGGTGGTGTTCTCACCCGGGTGGCCGGGGACGTTTCCCAGGTAGACGTAGTTGAGGCCTGCATCGTGGCCGATCTTCCACGCTCTCTCGAGCGACTGCACCGGGGTTGGTGGCAGGTCGGTCAGCCGGTAGGTGGGATGGAAGCGGGTGAAGTGAACCGGTACATCGGGGCCGAGCTTTGCCCTGACCCAGGCACACAGATCGCTGACCTCGGCTGCGGAATCGTTGAGGGTCGGCACCAGCAGGACCACAACCTCGAGCCACACGCCGATTTCCTTGATGACCTGCAGGCTCTTCAAGACCGGCTCGAGCTTCCCCCGCACCTGCTGTTGATAGAACTCGTCGCGGAAGCTCTTGAGGTCGACCTTGATTGCCGACAACAGCGGCAACACCTCGCGCAGCGGTTTCTCCTGGATGAATCCGTTCGTGACCACGGTCGGCTTGACTCCCGCGGCGTTGGCGGCGATGGCCACATCACGCACGTACTCCCAGAACACGACCGGCTCGCCATAGGTCGCCGCGGTCAGGCGAGCACCGTTGCGAAGCGCTGCGGCCACGAGTTTGTCGGGTGGGAGGTTGTAGGCCTGCACCTGCTCCGGTCGGAACTGGGATATCTCCCAGTTCTGGCAGAACTTGCACTCGACATTGCAGCCCGCGGTGGCAAAGGAAAACGCCTTTTCACCCGGCAGGACGTGAAACAAGGGCTTTTTCTCGACCGGGTCGGTGTGGATCGAGCAGGCCAGGCTGTGGACGAGGGTGTAATAGGTGCCGCCCCGGTTCTCCCGGTTCCCACACATCCCACGTTCCATGTCCGCGACCTTGCACCCCTGGGGACAGAGCTCACACTCTACCCTTCCCTCGTCCAACTTCTTGTACCAGGAGGCCTCGCGCGCAGGCAGCTCGCCACCCGATACCGACGAACCTGATTGAGCCGCCGCGGCCCGCAGAAACGGTGGATGGAGGGCCGCGGCGGCCCCCGCCGTTCCAAGTACGATCAGCTTCCTGCGGTCGATAGTCATGCGCTCACCAGCAACAGTTTCTCGGGATTGTCGACGCCAAGACCCTGCTTCGCGGCGGTCGCCAGAAAACGAACCGGGCGACCGGCGGCCTCCAGCGTCGGCAAACCGCGTTTCGCGCGTTCGGACTCGATCTCCCGCCAGGCCCACAGGTCGGCGGCAACCGGGTCGGTGCTCGCCGCCACCATCCCGAGCTCGAAGATACCACCCTGCCGGAAGGCCGGTCCGCCGTGGCACTGGGCGTTGACACCGTCGAGTATGGTCAGGCGCAGCTTGTTCCGTATGTACGGGTGACGGGCGACGTCGGTGATGTAGGGATCGCATCCGTTTTGATGGTACTTGTTGGGATTGTGAATCACGCCATACCAGTTCTTCATCCCTGCCGACACGCCCGCAAGATCGTGGTCCTTGACCACTCCGAAGGACACCAGGGCGGAACAGGTGGTCGACACCATGCGCGCGAAGCAGGAGCCGATAGCACCGCTGGTCGACGGCTCGCGGTCGTAGTCGTTGTTGATTCCGACGCAAAGGTAGGAGGGCCCCGATTCGCGGATGGTGAAGCCGGCGCGCTGGAGTTCACGGTTCGAGCGCTCGAAGACGATGATGCGCCCGCGGTCAACCCCCGCCTCGGCAATCAGATCGACCAGGGCTTCGACAAGCTCCACCCGCGGCGAAAGCACCCTTCCCGCCAGACAGTTGACCTTGATCCCAACAACGTCTTTTGGCGAGAACAGGGTGGCCGCGGCACTGGCACCAGACTCGGCACCGACCGAAGCCGCCAGCGCTCCGGCCATCGCGAGACGGGCCGTCTCCGGGCCCAGCGGCGTGCCGAGCACCGCCCGGGCCTCGGCCAGACCGACAACACCCGGCTGCACCGACCGTCCCCACAGCCTCCCGTGGGCGGTCCCCGTCAGGGCGCCGGCGCCGAGCATCAGCGCCAGCTCGCGTCGGGTGAGCTTTCTCACTGGTGCTCCCCGAAAATCTGGGCGGTGAAGACGGAAAAGAGCGCGCCCTCTCGCCAGCCATCTGCGGGCAGCCCGGCCTTCCGCGCCAGGTTGTCGAGCATCGTCCGCCGGTCCCAACCTTGCTCGGTGGCCACGTGGGGCAGAAACACCGCCCGGCGGCTGCCCTTTTCGAGGATCACTCCGTGTTTCCCCACCTCGATATCGTCCCACCCCGCGACCCGTCGCGGCGGCGACAACACCGAAACCTCGACCTCCAAACCGGCGAGTTCGCCGGCCCGGAGACGCGGGAATCGCGGATCCTGCGACGCCCACACGGCCGCCCGCACCACCGCTTCGTCGAGAGGTTGGCCCGCCTCGATCAGACCCATGCAGGCGCGAAGCCTGCCGGGGTCGCCGGGCTTGAAACCTTTGTGGTTCAGGGTGACGAAAGCGCCCGCTCTGGATCGCAGAGCCTGGCGTTCACCGGCTCCCGCGTACCACTCGGCGAGACTTCCGTCATGCAACAGCAGGCTTTCGAGCGTCGCACGGGCGAGGGCCACCACCTCATCGCCTTGGGCAGGCGTCATCTGACCGAGCAGCGGAACGAGGCCCGGCTGTTTCCACTTCGTCCACGTCCCGCGGAACGCCACCGCGGCATACGTCACGGAGAGCTCCCAGTTATCAATGAGATCGCCCGAGGTTGTGACCTCTAATACCTCGCCGCGCCCGGTGAATGCGTGCGCCAACAGCTGGAGCAGAACCATCGCCGGTCGGACACCGCAGACCGTGTCGCCACTCACTTCGACCTGGTTGGTGAAACCCTCAGGATCGATTGCGGCGAGACGACCCGCAGTCACCTCGCCCAGATGTACCAGTTTGGCGCCAAGATCGGGTTCGGAAAACGGCGTCCAACGGTAACGATCGCCGTGATGCGTGAAGTCGGATGAGACGATTACAGCGGTTCCGTCGTCAAGCAACGGAGCCAGCGCCTTCGCCATCCGCCTCGCGACCTCGGTGTCGGTTTCAGCGCCAACCAGAATCGGGACAATCATGGCGTTGGGCACCACGACCTGCAGAAATGGGAGCTCGACCTCAAGGCTGTGCTCCGGGCCGTGCGCAGAGGTTGGCCCGCCGAAGTCGGAGATCCGGCGCAGGGTCTCAACCGCCGAGAGATCCATCCGCACCTCGCCGAGCGGGGTCCTGAAGCGATCGATCCCCGCAGCCGGCAAAGCACCTCCACTGAAAGACATGTGATGCGATGGCCCGAGAAGGATCACTCGCCGCAGGCCAGCAACCTCGAGAGTTGCGAATCCTCTTCCGGCTACCTCGCCGGAAAAGGCGTAGCCGGCGTGCGGGACGACCAGTGCCCGGGCGTCACGTACACCCGGCCTCGCTTTGAGCGCCTGTTCGACCACGAACCGGAGCTGTTGCGGGTCATCGGTGTAGAAGCTGCCGGCGACTGCCGGCGGTCGGGTTGTCGCGCCCGCCGTGGTCGACGCAGCGATGGCAATCGTGACGAGGAGAGCTTTCACACTATCAGTGATAAACCCTGCGGGGGAAGATTGCAATTGTCTAGTCAGACTCTTCCAGAAGTTTTCCGCGGAGCTCCAAAGCACGCCTCGCGAACTTCTGCGCCTTGTCGTTGTCGCCTTCGAGCCGTGCGAGACGGGAAAGGGCGAGGTAAACCTCGGGCTCCTTTCCGTACCACCACCGGGCCCGCCGCAGGTATTGACCTGCCTCCTCGAGATTGCCGCGCACCATTTCTGCGTCGGCCATCGCAATCAGGGTGAAGGGGTTGCGGGTCGACTCCGCGGCTGCACGCATGGCGGTATCGGCCTCTTCAGTCCGGCCCTGCTCGCGGTAGATCCTGGAAAGATTGACGAGGGCGGAGGAATTTTCGGGCTCGACCTCAAGCGCACGCTGGAAAGCGTCAAACGCTTCCTCAGTCCTGTCGAGTCGGGCGCGGACAACGCCGAGATTGACCCAAGCCGGCGCCCAGCGCGGAGCCAGCACGACCGCTATCTCGAGGTTTCGCACCGCTTCTTCGAGATCACCCTCCCGGATCGCGGCGCCGCCGATGTTGGTGTGATAGATCGCGGATGCCTCGAGGTCGTCGAGCACGCGCTGACTGATGTGCGGCGACGAGTTTGTGAGGTAGAAGTCGAAGAGGTGGACTTTGTTGGGTGCCTTGAAACCGGCCACCACGTGTCGGTTCACCACCACCAGCCCTCTGTCCCTGATGATCTCCGGCTGGCGTCTGACCGACACCAGGAAAGTCTGCATGCCGAGGCTGCGTGAGAGCGCAACAAAGAGCGAGGTAAACGACATGCAGTTGCCGTTACGAGCCGCAAACGCCTCCTCCGCGGTCAAGGTCCTCACCTCGTCGTACTGAAACTCGAACTCTCCCTTTTCGAAGAAGGAATGCTGCAGAATTTCGAGCTTGACCTCCGGCATTTGACTCTGGTACCCGACCATCTGCTCTTCAGCCCAGGCTGCCATCTCGTCAGTAATCTGGAACGGAAACACGACCTGGTTCGGATCGACGTCGAGCTGGGCCACCGCCTGCCGCCACGCGTCGTATCCGAACACCTCATCACCGGGCCCAGCCCAGACCTGCCCTGCTAACGCCAGCATCGCTGCCATGACGACGAGGGAGTTGGTTTTCGAACAGTTCATACGATCAGTTTACGCGGAGAGGGCCGAATGGTTACGTATCTTGGATTTCGGATAAGGCACAATGGCCGTCAACAAGCACCACGTGGGAGGACTCAATGCTCCGAATACCTTTGATCGTGTTGATTTCCAGCTTCTGTGCTGCCGTGGGAATCTCGGCGGACGGATCATTTGAAAAACACTTCGACGACGCCACCCTGAGGATCGACTATCACCACACCGGCAATGCCGATCAAGAAATCGTTGCGATCGATCGCCTCTATCGTCAGGGGACGTGGTCTGGACCGCTGACACACCTGGTCGACAGTCTTCCCTACGGCGGCTACCGCGTCCAGGCGTACGATCCGATAAGTGGTTCCCTGCTGTTCTCGAAGGGTTTCGACAGCTACTTCGGCGAGTACCGGACGACAGCGGCCGCGACCGCCGGCTCGATGAAGACCTATCACGAAACCATGCTTCTGCCCTTCCCGAAGCAGCCGCTGCGGGTGACATTGACGGCACTCAGGCGTGATGGGACCTCAATTCGGCTCTTGGAAACCGTTGTCGACCCGACATCGATCGAAATCGCAACCGAACCGCCGGCCGCACGTGCGCTGGTGGTCGAGACCCACCTCAGTGGTCCCCCTCACGACGTACTCGACATCGCAATTCTCGGCGAGGGTTACACGCGCGAGGAGGTTGAAACGTTCACATCTGATCTCGAGCGGGCGGCCGAGGTCCTCCTTGGCCATGCACCCTTCGATGCTCACCGCAGTCAGATCAGCATTCGCGGCGTTATGGTGCCATCGCCTGAGAGCGGATGCGACGAGCCCACCCGTGGTGCGTTTCGCTCGACGGCGCTCGGCGCAACCTTCAACTCCCTCGGTTCCGAACGCTACATGCTGACCGAGGACAACCGCGCCGTGCGGGATATCGCCGCGAACGTTCCCTACGATGCGCTGATCATCATGGTCAACCACGATCGCTACGGAGGTGGCGGGATTTACAACCTCTATTGCACGTTCACGGCCCACTCCGATTGGGCCGATTACCTCCTGTTGCACGAGTTCGGTCACTCTTTCGCCGGCCTCGCCGACGAGTACTACAGCTCGTCGGTGGCCTACAACGATTTCTATCCCCGGGGGCGGGAGCCCGATGAGGCCAATATCACCGCCCTCCTCGACCCGGAGAAACTCAAATGGCGCGATCTGGTGACCCCGGGCACCGAGCTCCCGACACCGTGGGAGAAAGAGGCCTACGACCGGGAGGACGCTGCGTACCAGGAGGAGCGGAAGCTCCTCAACGAAGCCATCGCTGAGGCCTCCAGATCAGGCGCACCAGCCGAGAAGATCGCGGAGCTCGGGGACAGCGAGGCCCTCCACGCCGCGATTCACGCTCAGTGGGCGCAGGAGTTTCTCGCCAGGAGCCGGTGGGCCGGCGTCGTCGGAGCCTTCGAGGGGGCCGGCTACTCGTCCACCGGTCTCTACCGGCCGACGCTCGATTGCCTGATGTTTTCACGACGGGTGCAGCCCTTCTGCAAGGTGTGTCAGCGGGCCGTCGAGGCGAAGGTCCTCCAGTACATCCAGTAATCGCCACGAGATCGCCATGGTTTCGCGATAACTGTGCCACGCGGGAGTTGCACACTCGAAGCCGATTTCAGATCATGGAGTCGTGGCTATGCGGATTGAAGCAGACTCGAGCGGGCCCTTCGCGACGACACTTGAGCTGAACCCGACCTCGCGTTTCGACGTTATCGATGTTCGCCGTGCGATCGAGAGCCTCTACGAGGGTGTGCTCGAGCGCTTTCGGCGCGTCCTCTATTTCTCGCACCACACCACCGCGGGCTTCCTCGACCAACGCGCCGCCCACCGATTACACGACCGGCGCGAAGGACTCGACGGCTTCGTTCGGAGCTTCCAACAGCTCTTTCCCAGGGATGCCGGTTACAGTCACGACGCAATGGAGCTTCGCACCGAGTTGACGGACGAGGAACGGCTCTCGGAACCTCCAAACGCGGATGCCCACCTGACATTCATGAGCTCGGGGCTCCAGAGCTGCGTCACGTATTTCAACCGTCCCGGCTTCCCTGTTTTCCTGTTGGACCTCGACGGTGTCTATCGTGGCACCGCGAGACGACGCCAGGCCTCGGTAGTGGCCTATGACCGCGAGGTCTTGGTCGCCGAGGTGGAGGCAAAGGTGCCCGTCAGCCGCCACGCCATCGACTCTGTCAACCTGCGGGACGAAAGCGTCGGTCTCGATCACCAGGTCGACGAACTCTTGCGTACGCACGGAGTCGAGAACGGTCGTCTCGACATTGTCCTCGGTGCCAATGAGCGAGCTGCCGGGCTCACGGTCAACGAGTACGAGACCCTATTGATGCGTCACGATCTCGCTGACATTCTCCACGACCCCGTTCGATTCATGGCCCGCCAGGGGCGACGCATGCTCCGTGACCCTCGCGCCGTTCCGACCAAGAGCCTCGGCTACGCCCGCTACGACGTGGTGCGCATCATCAACCGGCTCATGGACGCCACCGGTCTCTCGGACTCGGCGTTTGAGGTTCTTCTGTCGCGCCTCATGGCTCTTCCGGCCGAGCGCCGGTTACGCTTTAAACGGAGCTTGAGCATGCCGGTCAGAACCGACAATCTCGGTCGCTCACAGCTCGTGACCGGACGCTATCAGACGCCGATCATGATCCAATGGGCGGCGGCGCCCGGGCAGACTCGCAGGATCGGACTCCGCCTTTCCAGGTTCACAAATGATTGAAATTGCCGTTCCGCGCGTCCATGTCATCGGCATGGGAGAAGTCGGTCGGCGGCTCGCCGGCGCTCTCCATCGCGCCGGCATCGCCGTCCTCCCCGTCACCCGAACTCAGGGCTGGAATGAGGCGCGCGAGGACCGGCACGGCATGTGCCTCGTCTGCGTCCGCGAAGACGCACTGGCCGAAGTGCTCGACGCCCTCTTTGATGTCCCGTCGGAGCGGCTGGTCCTGGTCCAAAACGGATGGATCCGGCCCTTGCTCCACGACCTCCCCAACGCCACCCGCGGCCTGATCTGGTTCACCTCGAAGGGGGATTTCTTCCAGATCCTGCGACCGAATGTGTTCTCCGGTCCTGCGGCCGACGATTTGTGCCTCGCTCTCGCCGCCGGCGGCCTGCCGAGCGAAGCAGTCGAGGCGAGAAACTTCGACCGCCTCGATGCGGATAAGATGGGTTTCAACTGCCTGGTCGGCCTGCCACTGGCGGTCCACGGGTTGAGCCTGAAAGACTATCTCGATGCTTTTCCCCAGGAGGCGCGGGCAGCCTTCGACGAGGCCGTCGGCGTGTGCTCGGCGGCGGTCGACGCCGAGATCGATACGGGGGCCTGGGACGCTTTTCGGGAATCCGCGATGTACCTCGGTTGGGTCAGGGTCTCAGAGGCAAAGGCCCTCGACTTTCGCAACCGGGCAGTGGTGGCGCTTGCCGCCGAACTCGGCCGCCCAGCGCCGGTCAACACCGCGTTGCTGCAGAAGTACGGCGAGATGTGTGCTACAACTGCAAAACGGATCCTGAAGTAATGAGCGGGAAAACCATTTTTCGCGTCAGCTTTATCAGCCAGGGCGAAGTCTACGAGGTCTACGCCCGAAACGTCTCACAAGGCGGGCTGTTCGGGTTCATCGAGATCGAGGAACTGGTCTTCGGCGAGCGCTCGAAGCTTCTGATCGATTCATCTGAAGAACGACTCAAAACCGAATTCGAAGGAGTGCGGCGCACCTATGTTCCGCTTCACTCCGTTCTCCGCGTAGACGAGGTGGAAAAGGCCGGGCGCGGTCGCATCACCTCCGGCGAAGGTAAGGTCACGACCTTTCCCATGGCTATCATGCCGCCCGGAAAGAAGGGCGACGGATAGCCCGCATTTGCCATCCCTTTGAAACACACGGCCGACTCTCACGTAAACACACAGAGGGCTCGGGTGATGAAAATCGTCAAACAGACACTTGAACGGTGGTGGACCGAGTGGCTTCGGTCGGTGCTGCTGATCGTGCTCGTCATCACCTCGTTCCGCTCCGCGGTGGCGGACTGGAACGATGTTCCCACCGGATCGATGAAGCCAACCATCTTCGAGGGCGACCGCATTGTCGTCAACAAGCTGGCGTACGATTTGAAGGTCCCCTTTACGACCCTGCGTCTGGTGTCATGGGCAAATCCCACACGAGGTGACATCGTCGTCGTTTTCTCCCCTGTCGACGGCAAACGGCTCGTCAAACGCATCGTCGGCCTACCGGGCGATACGGTATCGATGATCGAAGACAGATTGATCGTCAACAACGTGGCCGTTTCCTACTCTCCGCCACTCCCAGACCTGGTGGTCGGCCCGACCCCCGGCGGTTCGGGGAAATTGATAGCCTCCGAGAATTTCGGCGATCGCCCGCATGCGGTCATGATTCCTTGCGGCGCCCGCTGCCGACCCACCTTCGCCCCGGTCACCGTGCCCGAGGACTCCTACTTTCTGATGGGTGACAACCGCGACGAGAGCTTCGACTCCCGGTACTTCGGACCGGTGGCACGTGACCAGATCGTCGGCCGCGCCACCGTCGTTGCGGCATCGGTCGATCCCGAGCGCCATTACCGACCGCGCTGGGATCGCTTCTTTCGCGAACTCCGCTGACGGCTGGCGCTGGCCCCACCCACCCTTTTTCACCACCAAGACACCAAGAAAACCCATTTGTCTCTCTTTGCGCTCTTTGCGTCTTTGCGGTTCCAACGCAGAAACGGTTGGCCGAATATTCGAAGAGTGGAGCGTGGTCGACTTCAGCTTGAGTAAATTTCCTCGATGGCGTCTGCAAAGCGCTCGTTGATCACGGGCCGCTTGACCTTGAGGGTCGGGGTCAAAAAGCCGCCCTCGACGGTGAGGGTCTCCGGTAGGAGGCGAAACTCCCGAATCTGCTCGTAACGCGCGAGCTCGGCGTTGACGGCGTTCACCACCTCCTGAAACAACGCTGCGATCTCAGGCTGTTGCAAAAGATCCGTGATCGTGTCGTGGGGCACATCATGCTCCAGAGCCCAGCGTTTCAGCTCGACGAGGTCTGGAGAAATCAGGGCGGAGATGAAGTTTCGGCGCTCTCCGATGAGGACTGCGACGTCCACCAGCTGCGACTGTTTGAGGCGGCTCTCGATGGGCTGAGGCGCCACGTTCTTGCCACCCGAAGTGACGATGAGGTCCTTTTTGCGATCGATGATCCGGAGATAGCCGTCGACATCCATCTCTCCGATGTCTCCGGTGCGCAGGAAACCCTCCGGGTCGAACACCGCGGCGGTCTGCTCGGGTTTGTTCCAGTAGCCCATCATCACGCTTGGGCCTTTGACCAGCACCTCACCGTCCTCCGCGAGCTTGACCTCGAGGTTGTCGAGTGCTCGTCCCACCCATCCCCTTCGGATCTTCCCGGGCTCGATGCTGCCGATGACCGCGACAGGCGCCGTCTCGGTGAGGCCATAGGCGTCCACCATCGGGACGCCGAGACCGTGGAAGAAGTCGGCCACATAGGGGGGTAACTCGGCAGCGCCGGTGATGCACAGCCGCACGCGACCACCGAGACTGGCGCGGATTTTCGAGAGCACGAGCCGGTCCGCCAGCCCGTGCTCGAGCTTTAGGATGATACCGGGATGCTCGCCCGCAATCCGGCAGTCACTCGCTTCGGCACCGACCCCGAGGGCCCAGTGGAACAACTTCCTCTTGACCTGCGATGATGCTTCCACCCGCTCGACGATCTTCTGATAAACCTTTTCATATACGCGGGGTGCAGCGAAGAAGATCGTCGGCGCGATCCGCGGGAAGAGGCCTCCAACATGCTCCACCGTGCAGTACGCCTTCGACATCGAGTGCTGCATGTAGCAGTAGCCGGCGAGCCGCTCCGCCGTGTGGCACAGCGGCAGAAACTCGAGGGCGAGATCGGTGCGGTCCCCGGAGAGCCGACGGTTGGTGAAGGTGACGTTCTGAACCAAATTGTGGTGGCTCAGCATGACGCCTTTCGGTTCGCCGGTCGTGCCGGAGGTGTATATGATGGTCGCCAGCATCTGATCATCAACCGTGTCGGCACGATCCCAGAAGCGCCCTTCGGCGGCGCCGTCTTCTGCGGCCGCGAGGGCTTCGAACTCGAGGACGCCGTCTGCCCGGTGCCCTTCGATCTGGATGAGGTGGCGTACGCTCGGGCACGCGGCGCGGATCTCGAGCAACTTCGCCATCTGGGTCGGGTTTTCCGCCACTGCCACGGTGGCACCCGAGTCGTTGACCTGATAGCCGAGCTGGGCGGTGGTGAGGGTCTGGTACACGGGGACGTCGACTGCACCCAGATCCAGCACCGCGAGATCCACCATGTGCCACTCGGGACGGTTGTCCGAGAGCAGCAGAACGCGGTCTCCCATCGTCACACCGAGCTCGACGAGCGCATCCGCCAACGCACACGTCTTTGCGAAGAAATCCCCGGTTGAAAGCACCCGTCGACCTGCGGGGGTCCAGTGGGCATAGTGCTCGGCACGCGGCGCGTCGACATCGTGGCGGTAGATGTCGAGGACGGTACGGTCAGGCATCGGTGTTTCTCCCGTTGATTTGGCTGCAGGTTACCACGGCGAAAATGAGTAAAGGGTCAAGGGTTAAGGGTCCGCAGACGCGTCGGCACGACAGCGCGCTACAAAACGTGCCGTCTCTAACGATTTTGGGGTGACGAGCGGTTCTCTCCAGAAGGGCTTCACGCCCCAAACATCGTTAGAGGGGGCACTCCTCGGAACCGCGGTGGGAGAAAAGCGTATCGATGTTGCGAGCGCTCCCCGGGTGCACAGTCACGGTCGCACACCGCGGCGGGCGGGCTACCTATCGAGCACGGAAACGGAAACGGGCACGGGCGCGGGAGCTAATCGAGATGGGCGCGGTCGGAGTCACCCATTTCGACCCCGCCGTCGGGGAAATATTCGGTCCACCGGCGTGTAACGAGGCCGGCGGTCTCAGGATCACAGAAGAGCTCGTCCGGGTAGGGCGGTTTCATCCTCGCATCGATGACGATCGGCGGTGTGTAGGAGAGGTGGTGCCGTTTGACATCGGTGCGGGCCGCGTGGATGTCCGCGGCCGGCTCGAAGCGGGTGAAGGTAGTCCAGAGGAAGTTGATCGGGCTCGCGGCAGCACGTGCCGGCTCGTCGGTCAGCACCACCAGCGGCCACTCGGCAAAGGCCGGGTGGGCGGCGAGGCGAAACGGGGCTTCTGGCTCATCTTCGAAGGCCGGACCCCCGACCACCAGGCACCCTCCGCAGAAGGGTCGCACCTCCCCCACTCCCGCCGGCAGCTCGGACACCGAGAACTCCCTGGGCAGCCTCCTGACCGGCTCGCCAAGACCGAGCAGAACTCCCTTCGAACCGAGGTTCACTTCGGGCCCCGTGTAATCGAGAGTGTCCATCGAGACGTTCGAAAAGACGTAGAGATCGGTCTCCGGCTGCGTCCGTTCCAGCACATGTTCGAGAGTCCGTGGAAAATCCCTGAGGTCCACCATGCGGTCGGTGACGAGGAGGAACTTCGTCAGGCTGAGCTGCCCCTCACCCAGAATCCGGAAGGCCGAAGCCATCGCTTCGCGGCGGTAACGTTGGCGGACCACCGCCGCGGCCAGGGAGTGGTAGCCAGTCTCACCGTAGGACCACAGCGACTCCACGGCTGGCATCACCAGTGGGAAGAGCGGCGCAAGCAGTTCCTGCAGGAGGTCACCGATGAAGTAGTCCTCCTGGCGCGGTTTCCCGACCACCGTCGCCGGGTAGATCGCGTCACGGCGGTGGGTCAGGTGCGCGATCCGGAACACCGGATAATCGTGGCGCAACGAGTAGTAGCCGTAGTGATCGCCAAACGGTCCCTCTGGAAGCCTCTCATCCGGCGACACTACACCGGTGAGGGCGAACTCGGCATCGGCCAGGAGCGGATGAGGGCCGGGCCCATCACATCTGCGGATGCGGCGACCGGCGAGGAGCGACGCGAGGACGAGCTCGGGGACATTCTCGGGCAGAGGCGCCACCGCGGCGAGAATCAACGCAGGTGGTCCGCCGACAAACACCGTGACCGGAAGCTCCTCGCCCCGCGCCGCTGCGCGCGCGTGGTGGAAACCACCACCCTTGCCGATCTGCCAGTGCATACCCGTCGTCCGCGCGTCGCGGACCTGCATTCGATAGATCCCGAGGTTATGACCGGCGCCGTCGGGGTCCTCGGTGTAGACAAGGGGCAGGGTCAAGAAGGGGCCGCCGTCCTCGGGCCACGAAGTGATGATCGGCAGCCGACCAAGATCGACGTCGAAGGTCTCGACTTCGCGCACCGGCCCGGTCCGGACCGACCTCATCCCGAGCCGCAGACCCGCGGCTACCAGATCCCTTGCCGACCACAGCGAACCAAGACTGGGTGGAAACGACCGTTGCAAAAACTCGACAGCCCGCCGCACGAGCCGTCCCGGTCGCCTCCCGAAAGCCATTCCCGCCCGTCGGGCGGAGCCGAATAGATTGGTCACGAGTGGGAAATCGCTGCCCTCGACCCGGGTGAACAGCAGTGCCGGTCCACCGGCGGCGATGACCCGCCGATGGATCTCCGCCACCTCGAGTCGGGCATTCACAGAAGCCCCGACGATCGCGATATCACGGTCGCGTTGGAGCTGGCCAACGAACGCCCTCAGGTCGGGAAAACGCGTTTTGTCCACCGGAGGAACATAGCATTTCGCGCAAATCCACAGTCTCAAGCATTTTAGAGGTACAATAAAAGGAACGAGGGCGCACGCCGTGTTGTTCACAAATGCAACATGCGTCGAGGGGGGTGCCACTCTGCAAGATCAGGGGCGGTATCTGCAGCCATGAGCAGCTTCGAATCGTCAACGATCGAGTTGGGGCAAGAGAGGTCTCCCCAGTTTGAGCGTTTGTTGACGAGCATCTCGCATCACTTTCTCCGTCTCGATGCCATGAACCTCGAGGTCGGCATCGTTGGTGCCCTTCGCAGCATCTGCGAAGCCACTGGCGCCGATCGCGCGGCCCTTCTCGAAATAACAAAGAATGGGACGGAGAAGATCGCTTCAGCTCACACCTACTCGGACGACGATGTCTCGTGGACACCCGACCGCCTCACAGGTCAATCGATTCAGGTAATGGGCTGGCTCGCCAGCCGTCTCACGCGCCACGAGATCATCCACATTTCCTCGTCGGATGAGCTTCCGGTATCCGCGGGCGCCGAGCGCGAGTTCTTTGAGACCCAAGACCTTCAGTCGGTGGTGTGCGTCCCGTTGCTCTCGGATGGCGAACTGCAGGCCATAAGCTGTTTTGCGGCGCGCGAACGCAAACCCAACTGGCGACCCGCCCATCTCGGGTTCTTCCATGGCGCGACCGAGATTCTCGGATCGGCGATCCATCGCCTTCGAACCGAGCTCGATCTCGCTGCCAGCCGCGAACGGCTCGAGCTCGCCCACCGAGCCGGCCAGAGCACGGCCTGGGAATGGCGCCCGGACGATGATTCGCTGACCTTTTCGGGTATCACCGAGGTCTTTGGCGTTCCGGCTCACCTACTGCCCCGGACTGGCAAAGAGCTGCTGGAGTTCATCCCCTCCGCGGATCACCAGGCAATATCACTCAGATTCTCCAAGGTCTTTTCGACCGGTGAACCGTACGAAATCGAGCACCGATTCGAAGTGCCGGGGCGAGGTACCGTGTGGGCGATGGTCCGCGGCCAGGTCCAGAAAGGCAGCGACGGCCGCGTCGAGAAGGTAGTTGGCGTGTCTGCGGACATCACGAAACGCAAGCTCGCCGAGCAAGCGCTGCAACGTGCCAAGGAGCACGCCCAGGTCACTCTATCGTCGATCAGCGACGGCGTCATTCGCACCGACGCGGGCGGCCGCATCGATTTCCTCAACCCTTCGGCCGAAAACCTCCTGGGTGTCAAGCTTCAGCAGGTCCAGGGACAGATGCTGTCGAGGTTCTATCGAAGCATCACTGCCGACACCCGGACCCCGAGGCCCAACGTCGTGGAAGAATGCCTGGGGTCACGCCACGTCATCGAACCCGCGGAAGCGTCACTTCTCGTTCTCGACGACGGCTCGGAGCTCGCGGTTCGTGAAAGTGCTGCGCCGATCATCGCTGAGAACGATGACCTCGCGGGAGCGGTCCTGGTATTCACCAATGTCTCGCAGCTGCGATCACTGCAGCAGCGTATGGAGCACCTCGCGAGCCACGATCCCCTGACCGGCCTGATCAACCGTCGCGAATTCGAGCTGCGGCTGGCAGATGCGATCAGCGATGCGGCGAACAGCCTTCGTCAGCACATTCTGTGTTATCTGGATCTCGACGAATTCAAGCTGGTCAACGACACCTGTGGCCACGGGGCCGGAGACGAGCTTCTCCGCCAGCTCACTTCGGTCTTGAGTGCGGTCATTCCGAAGGGCAACACCCTTGCCCGGCTCGGCGGCGACGAGTTCGGGATGCTGTTCATGAACTGCGACCCCGACGAAGCCACCACACACGCGCAGTCCATGCTCGATGCGGTTCGCCAGTATCGTTTCCAATGGGAAGGACAGATCTTCGAGGTGGCGGCGAGTATCGGTATCGTTCCCGTTGTCGGCGGCAACGGCAATCTCGCGGAGCTTCTCAGCGCCGCAGATTCCGCCTGCTATATGGCCAAGGACCGGGGCCGCAATCAGATCCACGTCACCCGGATCGATGACTCGGCCGTGCGGGTCCGCCACACCGAAATGCTGTGGGTAGAAAGAATCAACCGCGCCCTCCACGAGAATCGTTTCCGACTCTTCAAACAGCCCATACGCCCTCTCCAAAACAAAAAGGCGCCCGCATACCACGAGCTGTTGTTGCGACTGGTCGATGGCGAGGGAAATATCGTCGCACCGAGCCAGTTCATCGCCGCCGCGGAGCGTTACCGGATGATGCCGGTCATCGACCTCTGGGTCGTCGGCGCTGCGTTGAACTCGATTGGCAACCTCACCACTCCTGCCGGCGAAATTTCGATGGCGTTCACGATCAATCTCTCGGGACAGAGTTTCGGAAACGCCGAACTCAAAACCCTCATCCTCGAGCAGCTCGACCAGCTCCAGATCCCGCCCCGAAGAGTGATGTTCGAAATCACCGAGACGGCAGCAATTTCGAATCTTTCGCAAGCCCTCGAGTTCATGACCTCCCTCCGTGAGCGGGGCTGCCGGTTCATTCTCGATGACTTCGGCAGCGGCCTGTCTTCGTTCCGATACTTGAAGAGCCTCGATGTCGAATTCCTCAAGATCGACGGCGAGCTGGTTCGCGAAATCGCGACCGACCCGATCCAACGGGAGATGGTGGCTGCGATCCACCGGATCGGGGAATCGATGGGGATCCAGACTATCGGCGAGTGGGTCGAAAACTCGGAGATCGAACGGACCCTGATCGAGATCGGAGTCGATTATGCCCAGGGCTGGGGCGTCGGTCGGCCGGAACCGTTCGTCGGGTCATGAGGGTTTCCATTTTCATCGAGAATTGTGCCGCGTTGCGGCATTTTGAATCCAGCGTCACCACCAGGTCCGCAGGGAAACCCCGGTCGCGTCCCGGCCACGCAAACACTCATCGATCTCCAATACTGTGAATATCTTGGAACTCCGGCACAGGGGCACTCGCCGCTCCGACCGCTTGACACCGTTGCCGCACTGCGGTATACAAAAGTGGACGCCGCAGAGCGGCATTCCACTCCCGGAATCGCCGGCGGTGCTGGAGAAACGCGATGATCAGACTCATCAAAAGATATGGGAGTCGCAAGCTCTACGACACCGAGGAAAGTCGATACGTGTCGCTCGATGAACTGGCGGGTTGGATCCGCGCAGGTCAGCAGATTCGGGTCATCGACAACAAGACTGCCGACGACGTCACATCTCAGACCTTGACGCAGATCATTTCCGAAGAAGGCCGTAAAGGCACCGCCCTGCTACCCAACGAGCTTCTCCACGAGCTCATCAGGATCGGCGAAGAGGCGGTCTCGACGGGCGTCGAACAGCTGCAACACCGGATGGATCGACTCGTCCAGGCGTCGATCGACCGCATCGGCCCGGTGCGCCGTGCACGCGAGGAAATGGGTCGACTCCGGGAACGTCTCGAAGAACTGGAGAGCTCTCTCGCGGCCATCGATACCGGCGGAAAGGACACGGAAGACTCTTCATCGGGTTCAAAGGACTCGTCCTGAACGGCCGCGAATGATCGCCTCCCACACTTCAACAGCAAAGATAGGGCTTGCCCTCGCGGGGGGCGGACCTGAGGGAGCGATCTACGAGATCGGTGCCATCCGCGCCCTCGACGAGTCGATCGAGGGGCTCGACCTGAATGACCTCCACATCTACGTCGGGGTCAGCGCAGGAGCATTCATTTCGTCCTGTCTCGCCAACGGCCTCTCAACGGCCCAGATGTGCCGGGCCATCGTCAAGCCAGAGCCTGGTGAGCATCCCTTCGTTCCAAAAAACTTCCTGACCCCTGCGGTCCGGGAACTCGCCCGCAGTGGCCTCAAAGTGCCGCGTCTGCTCGCGGAAGCGTTCTGGAATATGCTCGCCCACCCTGCCGAGTCGAGCCTCTTCGAACCCATGACCCGTCTTGGTAGGGCGCTGCCTGTCGGTCTTTTCAAGAACGACCCGATCCGGGCGTACCTCGCAAAGATCTTCAGCATGCACGGACGCACAGACAGCTTCCGCGAGCTCAGGCGAAAGCTGGTGCTGGTGGCCACCGACCTCGATTCAGGACAGCCGGCCTGTTTTGGCGAGCCGGGACTCGATCACGTGCCGATATCGAAGGCTGTTCAGGCCTCTACAGCCCTCCCCGGTCTCTACCCTCCAGTGTTCATTGATGGTCGGTACTACGTCGACGGCGTCCTCCTGAAAACGGTCCACGCGTCGGTGGCGCTCGAGGAAGGGGTCGACCTCGTGTTGTGCGTCAACCCGATCGTGCCCGTCGACACCTTCCGCTCGGTCGAACTCGGAGTCATGCGGCGAGGTCAGCTCATCAACCGAGGGTTGCCGACGGTGCTTGCCCAGACCTTCCGGACTCTCGTCCACTCTCGAATGGGAACCGGCCTGGCAGCTTACGAAACTCGATACACCGACCGGGATGTGCTTGTCTTCGAACCTCGGCGAGACGACTACACGATGTTTTTCACCAACGTCTTTTCTTTCAACAATCGAAAAGCAGTGGTCGAGCACGCCTATCAGAGCACGCGCCGCAAGCTGCTGCGCAATCGGCACCGCATCGAGCCGATTCTCGAGCGCCACGGGCTCCGCCTCCGCACTGAGATTCTCGAGGAAGAGCGAGACCTCTGGGTATCGGTCGACCTCCACGGCCGGCGACGGTCGACATGGCACGTCAAGAACCGCCTCGACAAGGCCCTGGCGAAGATCGAAGCCATCGTCGCCGAGCAGTCCTCGTAGATTGGAGTTGCCGAAACCGCAAGCCAGAAAAACCACGGAGACACAGAGCCACAGAGTGAACACAGAGCCGCCCACCCACCCACGTCGCAACCACGAAGACACGAAGACACCAAGACATCACAAAGCCCACCCACCGGAGAACGCAGAGACGCAGAGGGGTCGTACCGCGATTCCTCTGTGTGGCGAGGTCCCGGCCGTCGAACGACGGCCGGATACCGCTGGGCCGGTCAATTGTCCCAAAACCGAGTTCTCGTGCCGGTTTCCATGCCCAGCGACCTGTGCTCCCCGAGCACAGGTCTCGCCGCCAGTCTTTTCAATTCAATAGCTGGGACGGTATGATCAACTCACAGCGACACAGAAGATCAGCAGAACCGATGCGCCAGCGGCGCATCGGCCGGTGAGAAGACCGACGGCGACGGATGTTTGGTGCATCCGGAGCGGAGAGTCTTCTCACCGGCGACAGGCGATCAACAGATCGCCTGTCGTTCTGCCGTCAATAAGGGAAAGCACGTTCCAGGCTCAGTATCCGCCTCCTTGTGTGGGTGGGTGGACGGGTGGCCTTCGTGTCTTTGTGTCTTCGTGGTTGCGACGTCGGCCGGTAGGCTGCTCTGTGCCCTCTGTGTCTCTGTGGTTTTCGGTTAATTCTGCACCGGTATCCTCAGATAGAGGTCTTTCGCGAGACCCGGATCGAGCGGTTCGAGGGCTAGATATTCAGCAATCGCACCATCGTAGTCCTCGAGGTAAATCTTGGCGAGCCCGAGTCCGTATCGGGCACGCGCGCTGTCTGGATTCCGTTCGATAACCGCCTCGAACGCTTGCGTAGCACCTTTGTAAAAACCGAGGTGATAGCGCGCCACCCCGAGGCAGAGGAGTGCGCTCTCGTCCTCCGGACTCACCGTCACAGCCCTCCAACATGCGTCGGCGGCTTCCTTGTGTCGACCGAGAGTCTCATAGACCACACCCAGTTCCACCATCGCCTCAGCGAGCGATGGGTTTCGTACGGCGGCGTTGGCGAAGAGGGAGGCGGCCTCCTGAAACCGTTTCTGCTTTTTGGCCACGAGCCCGAGTGAGAAGAGAGTTTCGGCGTTATCTGGGCGCAACGTCAGCGCCTGCTCGAAGTTATCCCGAGCCTCGTCAAGTCGTCCCAGCACCGCCGCCGCCGAACCGAGGCCGACGTACGCCTGAAAGCGCAGCTCGCTGGTCGACGCGAGTTCGAGGGCGCGTCGGTAGTGGGTGTACGCCTCCTCGTTCTCGCCTTTTTCACTGGCGGAATATCCACTCTTGAGTGCGTCGAGGGATGGGCTCCGGCCCAGGTGCTGAGGAGAGTCTGTTTCGTCTGGATCGGCAATCGCCGGTCCGCCAGTCACCGCCAGGGCGGCCACCAGTGTAACAATGATGAGCCGATTTGCCGACACGAAGAACCTCCGAAACCCACAATCCTCCAACCATTTTACCGGCGATACGGTGTACGGATCGAAAAAGATATGCGGGTTAACCCGCATATCTCACCGGGTTTCGTCGCGAGGGCAACGAGGTGCCGTGCCCAGTGGGGTTTGCGACCTGAGGGGCGCGGACTCGTACTCAACAGTACGTGGAGCACCCCGAGGCGAGAAAACACCGCTGAGCGCGGTGCGTCGGCGCCCGCAGCAGGAAGCTGGCGAGATATGCGGGTTGAACGTGCAGGGCCTCGATCAATGACTCCCGACGCAAAACACTTGTCTCGATCTCGAGGTCCATTCCGGAACCTTTCCGGCTTGATCGGCAAACTGCCCGAGAATCCCCCGGCACCACTCTACACGCCTCGGGGGACACGCCTCGCCCTGCAACGAATTCCAACACGGACCGTATGTGTTTACTACGAAAGCAAGGCGAGGTTTCATCAAAACACACGTCGAAGAGGAGGCGACCACATGAATATTCGAAGACGTTTGTTCTTGTTTGTTTCGATAGTCGCGTTCGCGATCTCGGCGCAGCCAATCAACCTCCACGGGCAAGAGCCGTTGGAACGTAAGATCTTCGTTCTCGGCGAAGTTCAGGGCGCTGCCAACACCGTTGCCACATTCCTCGAGCACCTCGATCTGATCGATTCTGAGCAGCGTTGGACCGGGGGCGACACCATCCTCATCCAAGCGGGCGACCTCGTCGATGACGGTGAGCATGTCCGCGACGCCCTCGACCTCTTCATGAGGCTGCAGGGCGAGGCGGCCTCGGCAGGCGGCGAGGTGATCGTCCTGATGGGCAACCACGAAGCGCTCAACATCCTGGGTGAACTTCGCGACGTCAATCCCCTGGCTTACCAGAGCTTCGCCGGTCCCGACTCCGAGAGCCGGCGACGTCAGGTCTGGGAGGCATGGTCGACCTGGCGCACACAGAGGGCCGAGGCCGTCGGTGAAACCTTCGAGGCCGACAGCGAAGTGGAGGCAGAGTGGTACGCGGCCCACCCTCCGGGATGGGTCGAGTACGTCGAGTCGATGGGTCCTGAAGGCGTTTACGGAGCCTGGCTCCGTTCCCTGCCGGTCGCGGTGGAAATCAACGACATTCTCTTCGTCCACGGCGGAGTCAACCGGGAGATCGAGGATAGGGACGTGGCCTCGATCAACCGTCGCGCCGTCGACGAGGTCAAGAGCTTTGACGAGCGCAAGGCAACCATGGTTGCCGAGGGCCTCTGTCTTCCGACCTCCTCGGCCGGCGAGATGGTCAACGTCATCAATCAGGAAGCCGCCTATCTCAACAGCCTTGACGATTCTGAGCGCACGACATCCAATCCGCGCGTCGCGCAGTTGATCGAGATCTATGACCTCAGCCAGTGGAAGTCCTGGTCGGTGCTCGATGGCAAGGGTCCGCTCTGTTTCCACGGGGTGGCGAGGTGGCCGGAGGAAGATCACGGTGCCGAGGTGACGGCGATCCTCGAGGCGTTCGATATCGAGCGGATGGTCACCGGCCAGGGAGACGGCATCCACCGTGTCATCCAGGCGCGGTTCGACAATCGCATTCTGCTGACGTCGATTGACATGACCGACGAACCCGAGGGCCACGGCGGCGACCCGGCGGCCCTCGAGATCGTGGGCGGCGACTACTTCGTCGTGACCATGGATGGCCGCGAATTGCTGATCGATAACTGACGCAAGACAAACCGCGGAGGCCCCCTGGGGACTCCCGCGGTTTTCTTTACTCGCTGTCTTCTTCAGTTTCTACTCTTCGGCGGCCGCCATCAACTCGTCGAGGTCGAAGTCCTTCATGTTCGCCAGCAGCCGGCCTAGGGTCTCCGGATCGATGTCACCGACGATGTTGACAACAACCACCTCTTCACCTGTGTCGTTGACAAAGGCGGTGAGGCCGGTGATGCGGTCACCGCTCTCGAGGGCGTAGAGATAGACCTGCTCATCGGCCTCCTCCACGCTGAGGATCTTCTTCCAGCCGGCGCCTCCGAGCTTGGCCTGCGCGTCAGCCATGGTCCGAGCTACCTTCGAGGCGTCGGCTCCGCTCGGGGTTCCAACCTGAACCCGCACCCGCTCGAGGTTTGCGACCAGCTCGGAAAGGCTCTCATCCTCTTTTTCCATTGCTCCCGCAGCCACTTTCAACATCGCGCCGCTGAGATCAACATCGACCTCGAGGTCGCCCTGGGCAAAGATGCCCATCTCCTCGATTGGATAGTAGCCGGGGTGAGCGGCCCCCGCCTGCGCCGCCGCAGTTCCAGCCATCGCCACCAACCACACACCGACCAGCACCGAGATCTTTCTCATTCTCAACTCCCTTTCACTTGAGGTCGTGGCGTCGCAGGCAAATCCGCCGCTGCGGCCCCCGCTTCGCCTATGAGCTGCAACGAACGCCGGACGCCGCGCACAGTCCTGGCCGTAGTTCCTTCATCGAGTACCCTTTCCTTGACCCGAAGCTCCGCCCGTTGAGCGATGCTCCCGACATACGCCAACGCCAACCTGGTCTCTGCGGCCGCCCTTTCGATTTCCTGATCGGTGTACTGCGGTACGGAGGGTCGACGCCATGGTGAGAGAACGAGGACCATCAAGACCACCGTGGCGACGGCTGCGAGCACCGGCACCGGCCGGAATGTTGAGCCCTTGAAGAACATGCGAAATCTGTTTGCCGCGGTCGGGCCGATCGTGTTGCGGACCGTCCGCAATACCCCATCGGGAACATCGAACTCGGGCAGCGCGCGTAGCTCCGCCACCACGGTCTCAGCAAGCTTCAATTCCTCGTGGCACGATCGGCACTCATCGACGTGCGCTCTGACCGCCGCCGCTTCCACTTCATCGAGGTCACCGTCGGCCCAGGCGTCGAGCAGCTCCAGAATCTCGGCGCACCGCCCTCGGTCAGCACGCTGCGACATGATCGTGTACCTCCTTGAGCACTTCGCGCAGCCGGCGCCGCCCACGGTGGAGGGTGACCCGCACGCTGCTCATGGGCATCTCCAACGCTTCGCCGATCTCCCGGTAGGACAGCCCCTGGATTTCACGCAGGATGACGACGCTGCGGCTGGGTTCAGCCAGGGCGTCGAGAGCCTGGAGAATCGTGCCACCGAGCTGTGACGCATGGGCCAGCCTCTCCGGCCCAGGAGCAGGTTCGTGAAGCTCGATACCAGGCTCGTCGTCGATGGCGACCTGTGACCCACCTTTGCTGCGGCGCATAACGTCGATGCAGGCATTCCTGGTGACCCGAACGAGCCATGGGCCGAATTTTTCGGGCACCACCTCGTGCCCACTCCGCCACAATCGAATCAACACCTCCTGGGTCACGTCCTCAGCCTCCTCCCGGTTGGCGAGCAGATACACCGCCAGCGTGTAGACCTTTCGTCCGTGGGTCGCCACAACGGCGTCAAAGTCCTGTCGCCTCATCCGTACAGAAAGACGGATCCTCCCGGAAAAAAGTTACAACGATCCTGCAACCGTTGGGGCTCCTTTGCGTATCGTTGAGATG
>CAYRFI010000017.1:32918-49380 GCA_964423595.1 uncultured Thermoanaerobaculia bacterium
ATCACCCGGTCGCCATCGGGACCCGCGAAGCCGGTATCCTGTCCAGGGGAGCCGGACGCCTGCTCGTGGAAGGAGAGGAAAGTGAGAAAAGTGAGCGCCTTACAAACAGTGTTGATGGGATTCGCAGTCTGTGTTTTGGTCGCCTGCGACGCTGCACCACCCATCGACCGTTCGGTAGACAAGACAAAAATCCCGATCACCACCTCCTGTGAGGAGGCGCGCGACGCATACTTGAAGGGGCGGTGGCTGGCCGAAAACCTCCGCGTCACCGATGCCCACGACTACTTCCTGAAGGCAATCGAAGCCGACCCTGATTTCGCGCTTGCCCATTTGGGCGTTGCCAATACCGCTCCGACCAACCAGGAGTTCTTTGACGCTTTTCGCCGTGCTGTCGACACGAGCGCCAACGCGAGCGAGGGCGAACGGTTTCTTATCGCCGCCCTGGAAGCCAACATTGCCGGCGAGCCCGGGGTCCAGTTGACCAAGCTCGAGGCCCTCGTGGCACTCTTCCCCGAAGACGAACGGGCGCACAATGCACTCGGCGACTTCCTGTTCTTCAACCAACAGAAATATGAGGGTGCGATCTCCTCGTACCGCGCGGCGATCGACATTAACCCAAGATTCGCCCCGCCTTACAACTCGCTCGGATATGCCCTGCGGAATGTCGGCGACTATGACGCTGCCGAGAAGGCCTTCCAGCGCTACACCGAGCTCATCCCGGATCAGCCCAACCCCTACGACTCGTACGGAGAGCTGTTGATGAAGATGGGCCGCTACGAAGAATCCATCGCCAGCTACGAAAAGGCGCTCGCCATCGAACCCAAGTTCGTCGCGTCGTACATCGGAATCGGCACCAACCAGATGTTCATGGGCCAGTTCGAGGAAGCGCGCTCGACCTTCTCCAAGGTCGAAGAGCACGCTCGCAACGACGGGGAGCGCCGACAGGCCCATGTCTGGACGGCGGCCAGTTACCTCCACCAGAGGGATTTCGAGAGCGCCTTCGATGAAGCCCAAAAAATCTACGACATCGCGGCCCAAACCGACGATCGCAGCGCTATGGCGGGAGATCTCAACCTGATGGGTGACATCTTTCTGCGCTCTGGCCGAGCCGACGAGGCCGCCGAGACATACCGCGCCCAGATCGAAATGATGCAGGGTTCGGACGCCATCGAGGAGATCAAACAGGCGACCGAACGTAACCAGAAGTACGACCTTGCACGGGTCGCACTTTGGCAGGCCGATCTTGATGCCGCAAACGAGCTGGCGGACGCATACCGCGACGAGGTGGCGACCCACAATATTCGATTCGAGGTTCAGAGAACCCATGAGCTGGACGGCATGATCGCCCTTGCCGAAGGTGATCTGGACACCGCCCTCGGTCATTTTGAACAGGCAAACCAACAGGACCCACAGATCTGGCTGCTCAAGGCCCGCACGTACGCGGCTATGGGAGATACCGAAGGTGCGCGACAAGCCTGCGAGCACGTGATCAACTTCAACCAGCTCAACTTCAACCTCGCCTACGTCCGGAACACGGCCCGCGAGTTGCTCGAGACCCTTTGAAGGACCTTTCACCCCACCAACCGAATTCAGGTCTTGTCACGGCGCAGCCTGGAAGGCAGAGCCGGGCCGCTCACCCCCGTTAACGAGGAGCAGCTGCGCGAACTGCGGTACTATTACCTTAGCGGTGTTGAGACATCGACGCCTCGCGTCAACGGTTGGTGTTCGTCCTGAACCCGGCAACCCTTCAGGCAGCGATGCACAGGCCGATCGGGGTTCACGACGCGAAGAGCAATAAGAGTCGAGGGGGATTCAATTTGAACGACGGATCCGGGGCCGCCGGTTACGAAGAGGAGCGAGCCCTCCTCAAGCGATACCTGTCGGACGAGATCGCACCGATGATTTTTGCCGACAACGCGTCCGAGCTCTTCCAGATCCCAATCCAGATTGTCTCTCAAGAGATCCAATCGTGGCTCGGTGACCAGATTCGCGGCGCCAGCTCGATGACCGCATCCGAGCTCCTCTATCATGCAGCGACCAAGCTCCACCAACTGGGCGTCCTCGAGCTCATTCCGCGCGAGGAGGTTGCGGCGTTTCTCGCCAAGCTGCAGCCATCCCTCCTCGAGCTGTGCCCGCCGGACCAAAAAAGAGGCCTTCAAGAGAACTTCGGCCACCTTGAAAAAAGTACCGGTATCAGCGGTGGCAGGACCGAGGTCTTGCACAAGCAGGGCCCTCGTGGAGCACCCGGCGGCCAGGGCGGTGCGCCAGGGTCCGGCTGGGGTGCTCCTGCCGGCCCGGGAGGTGGTGGTTACGCCGCGGCGGGTGGCGCCGGCGGTGCAGCGCCTGCGGCGGCGGATGCGCTCGCCTTGCACCGCCTCAACCTCATGCTCGATCAGTTACAGCGCCTCGCAGTTCCCGGGGCGGCGGCCGCCACTGGCGGTATACCCAACGTGAACCAAAAGGCGGTGCTCGGGCACGTCGTCGAGCAGTTCGCCTCCCAGGCCGGAAGCTCGAAGGAGCTCGAGGCACAGCTCGGCTATCTGCAGGACATCGGCATCGAAAACCTCGGCGCGGATCTGTTCAAGCATCTCGGCCAAGGCCTGCCCGATTGGGCACCTCCATCCCACACGGAGGTCGGTGATAAAGATCCCCCGGCCGGGGCAACCCGTGCCATGCGCAAGGTGGTCAACCTTTCGAAGGACCCGGAGGAGCTCCTCCAGCGGTTCAAAGAGATGGTCAGAGTCGCGATCAGGGAGTTCAACACCGGCTCTCTCGGTCGCGCTGTCACCATGCTCGATCTTGCCGAACGCATGATCGCCCAAAAGGAGGTCGAGGCCTTGATGGCGGCCTCCGTGATCGAGGAGAGCTACGCAGAGCTCAACATGGCGCAGGTCAACAAGTTTGCGGACGATCCGGACAACCGCCTCCTCCTGCGCCGGTTGATGCGGTTCTTCCCCCCTCTTCGGGTGGAAGAGTTGCTCGAGGAGCTCAAGGTCGAAGAAGATCGGGAGAAACGGTTGCAGCTGTTGAAGCTTCTTCGCGCCCACGGTGAAGAGGCCCGTGGAGCGGCGGTCGAAGCCCTCGAGGAATCAGTCAAAGGCGACGGGCGGCAAC
The DNA here is from genome assembly GCA_964423595.1 of uncultured Thermoanaerobaculia bacterium. Classification (GTDB taxonomy): domain Bacteria; phylum Acidobacteriota; class Thermoanaerobaculia; order Thermoanaerobaculales; family Sulfomarinibacteraceae; genus Sulfomarinibacter. The sequence continues at coordinate 36,033 of CAYRFI010000017.1, forward strand.
CGTGGCATGTCGAACGCAACCTCGTCTATTTGATGCGTGCGATCCCGCGGGCCCACGACGAGGACATCGAGCGGGAAATCGATCTCCTGATCCGGGTTTCGGACCTCACCGGTTCGATGCCCGTGGTTCGCGAGGCCATCGCCTCCCTGGTCCAGCTCGAGCATCCACGCGCCTACACCACCCTGGCTGCACGCATCAGCGAGCTCGAAAACGTGCTTGTAGGAGACTCCCTCATCCCGTTCGATCTCAAGGAGATCCGTTGGCTCCTGAGTAACGCGATCAAACTGTTGTCGCAAAGCGAAAGCAGTGAGGCTCGATCCATCATTATCACTCACGGCCTCAAAGACAAGCCGGAACTCGGTGATACATACGCTCGTCTCGTCACGCTCGGCGACTATGATCTCGCGGATACCCCGGACCAGTTGAATCGTCTGCTCGAGGCGATACAGAACGAGCTGCCGAGAAAGTTTCTCGGAGTGTCGGTCAAGAACCCCCGCAAGGCGCAGATTCTCGAGTATCTGATCTCCTCCGTTTCGGGCACCAACGCCCCGGAGGTGCACACTGTTCTCGGTGACATCGTGCAGCGCTTTCCGGATCAACCGTTCGGCAAGGCGGCGGACAAGGCCCTGACGATGATGGGGCGGTCGGCGGCGCGGAAGAAGACGCCGACCGCCGCCAATGAGTCGGTGACCCTTTCGGGTGACCTGGCCCTTTTCGGTCTTCCTAACGTCCTCCAAAACCTCTCCGACACCAGAGTCACGGGAGCGGTCAAAATCTTCGATGCAGCCGGCGGCGAGAAAGCGGAGGTCCGCCTCGCCAATGGCGATTTGATCTCGGCAACCGTCGGCCGGCTCAAGAACGATACCGCCGTCTACCAGCTCCTCGAGCGTCCCGTCCAGGGACGTTTTGTCTTCGTCAACGAAGAACACTTGGGCCGGGAGGTCTCGCCGCCCGAAAGCTCGATGGCGATGATGTCACTGATGCTGGAAGGTATGCGCCGCTACGACGAGTTCAATCGGGCGTTGGCCCTGATTCCAGACGACGCCCGTTACAAATCGACCGGCAGGAAACCCTCCGACGTCAAAGAGGACGGGGACCCCAAGCTTGCCAAGGCCGTGTGGGCTCAGGCCTCGCGCGGGGTGCCACCGTCTGCGTGCGAGGCTGGTATCGAGATCGACAGCTACCGGATCCGTCGTCTCTACGAGCACTGGGTCACCGAGGGCGCGCTCGTCCCCGCGGAGGCACCGGCCGCGGCACCACCCGCAGAGGACTGACGCGCGCTCCAACCAGAGCTTTCAGCCTGGTTTTGGGGGGAAAGCGACCGTAGGCGTCCGCTGGAGTGCAGGGCTTCCGGCTTCGCCTTCGGCTGCGCCGGGAAAAGTCGTCGCGAGGACCGGGAGGCGTGGTCAGATGGCGTCCGCTTGCGGGCCTTCGTCTATTTCGCTGAACCGTATCTGACCGGGTCGATCGCCTGAGTCGATTCACGGCTATATGCAGCTGCAATAGCTTTGTGACCGCGAAGACGCGAAGAGCGCGAAGACACATATGGACTTTCTCTATGCGACCTTTTTGCGTCTCTGCGTTTTCAAAGTGGCGTCTCGGTCAGACTTTGGGAGCACGTAACGGCGAACCGCCGAAAATTGCGGTGGGCGTGCGATAGCGACAGGTCGTCGGGCACGGAGACGGAAACGGAGACGGGCACGGGCGGGTGGGCTATACTCCCCGCGCCATGAACAGAGTTTCCTGGGAGCGGTACTTCATGAATCTAGCGGTGCAGGCTGCGACGCGCTCGACCTGTCCCCGCAAGCACGTCGGAGCCATCATTGTCCGTGACAAGACGGTGCTTTCCACCGGCTACAACGGATCGATTCGCGGCGGATCCCACTGTACCGAGGTCGGCTGTCTGATGGACAACAGCCACTGTATCCGTACCGTCCATGCCGAGGCCAACGCTCTCGTCCAGGCGGCCCGTCACGGCATCCGGCTCGAGGGCGCCCAGATCTATGTCACGGCCTCTCCGTGTTTCAACTGCTTCAAGCTCATTGTCAATGCCGGCATCCGCAGCATTTTCTTTGGCGAGTTCTATCGCGACGAAATGGTTCTGCAGTTCGCCGACGAGCTCGACATCGAAATGGTTCACCTCGGCCTCGAAGACGGATGATCGACGTCGATCTCGACCAGGTCGGAATCCCACTTTCCTGGCCCGAACTCTTCGGCCGCGGCAGACCAACCGACGTGGAGATCGGGTCCGGGAAGGGCAAATTCCTCAACGAGCTCGCGGCGACACGACCGGATCGAAACATCCTCTCCGTAGAACGCTCGGCAAAGTACCACCGCCTGTGCTGCGACCGTGCCGCCCGTCGGGGTCTCGAAAACGTGCGGTTGATCCGCACGACTGGCGAGGATCTCTTGTTTCGTCTTCTTGCCGAGGGATCGGTAGACACCTTTTTCGTGTTGTTTCCGGATCCCTGGCCTAAGAAACGGCACCACAAGCGCCGGTTCTTCACGCCTGATAACGTGGCTGCAATGCGGCGGGCCCTGGTTCCGGACGGGCTCCTGCTGGTCAAGTCCGACCACGATGACTATTCCATCGTCATCGGGGAGGTGCTCGGCGGCGTTTCGGGCTTTGCCTCCATCGATCCTCGAGAGGCCTTTGCCGATCTGCCGCAGACCGGGTTCGAACAGAAATACCTGGTCGACGGACGGAGAATCCACTCGTTCGCGCTCCGGAAGCAGGCCTGATTGCGGTGAGCCAAAACGCCTCCCCCATTTGCCGCCATCTGCAGCCGTGACGGCTGTCTAGTCCTGATTCTGGGTTGACACTTTGGAGTGCCGGGGGGCAGCGACAGCGATCACGGGCAGCGACAGCGTTCAGGGGCAGCATCAGCGACCTCAGCAGCGGTCATGTTCGTGACGGCGGCATGGTCTCCTCCGGGTCGTTCGGAAAGCGGAATAGCCGGTGAGTCAGCGAGTGTCAAGGGCAAGCCGATCAAGTCGGTGCGTAGCACCCTTGACACTCGCTGCCACACCGGCTCCAGAGAGGGCATGAACTCCCCAAAGGTGACCATGTCAAACGCCGTCTCGAACACTAACCTCGTTGCTCACGGCAAGGCCCTCGAGGCAGCGGGCATCGCGATCAAGCTCGCTCTGGGAGTGCCGGCTCCCTTGAAATCAATTGCCGACCAGGTGATCCGGTCGGCAAACTCGGTTCCGGCCAACATCGCGGAAGGACACGGCCGGTCCGGAAGAGACAGGCTGCATTTCTGGCGGATCGCCTACGCTTCGGCGAAAGAAGTCGACTCCCACCTCCGCCTTCTCGTTCACGCTCGAGCGGTCAACGCCGACGGCGCGCAAACGGCTGTGCACCTGTTTGACGAGGTGCGGGCCATGACCTGGCGACTGTTGCACCCGAAAAAGTGAATTCCTCGGCGACCGTCGCCCCGTTCACCGTTCATCGATGGGGGCACTACCCGGCTTGTAAACCGATTTCAGGACGAGACACCTGCGGGTCCCCTTCGCCTTCCGAACCTAGAAAAGAACGCTGCGCCATTGCGACTTTGCGTCTTTGCGTTTTCAAAGTCGTTTCGGTCAGAGTCTGCGAGCACGTAACGGCATACAGTCAACAATGGCAGCCGGCGGGCGTTGGATAGCGATAGCGATGCCGATGGCAATAGCGAATCGAGCGCTAGCGGGTCATTTCACCGGTGACCGTGGAGCCGTCCGAAAGCGTGAGGTTCCAGCTGACGGTAACCTTCGTGCCGCTCGAGGGCAGCCGCACCCAGCCGCTCATGATGCGCTCGCCCGGGCCGAGATAGACTTCGGTAAATCGGGCTCCGTTGAATCGATCGAAGTCTCCTTCTCGCCAATCGTCACCCTGCACATTGCCGAGCCTCAGACCGTCGAACGACCCCCGATCTCGGGCGCGGACCCAGCTCTCATCCACCGAAACCTGAACCCAGTTCCCGTGATTGGTCACTGCGGTCACAAAAGGTCCTGGATTGTCCATCACCACCCGCAGGATTTGACCGTCCCGTTCGACATCGACCTCTGCCTCGGGCGCCGGCCCCTCCCCTTCGAGGTAGCGCAGCAGGGTGTCTCGTCCCAGGCCAAGCGATTGATCCTCGGGAGGCAACGAAACCAGGTCCCATCCGGCGACCTCGGGTAGGACCAAACGATGCATCTCCGTCAACGCGGCGTTCAGACGTGCAGCATCGACCCACCGCACAGCAACGCTGTCGCCTTTTTTCCAGCTGCGACCGCTCCAGGTCGCTGACCGTTCAAAGGTGAACGTCCTATCGAGGATCGATGAAGTTGACACGGTGGCCACGGCCGTGAGCGGGTCGAGATCGTCCCCGGTTCCCTCGAGGGCCGGTTCGGTCCGAGGCGTCAGCACCATTGCCGGACGCACACGTACCCCGGTTCCCGCCAGCGGTTCGAGCTTCTTCCACAGAGGAAGTGGATCGAGCTCGGCGACCCCGCGAAGATCCGCTCCGTCCGTTCCAAAGGCCGGAACGACGCAAATTCGCGCTGCCGCAGCCGTTCGCAGGCCCTCCTCGTGTTGGATCTGCTCGAAGCTGAGCAGCGGTACGACCGAAACCCCGGAGGCTTCGGTCAATGCGGTCACGAACTCGTCGAGCCCCTCCGCCAGCCGCGGGAGATCGAGGATAAGCTCGGCAGGCACCGATCCAGCAAGCTCAGCGTCGATCGCCCGCCAGACGGCTTCGGCGGCCGACCGATCGAGGTCCGCACGAACTCCCTGAACCTCGAGCTCGATGCCAACCGGAATCGCGCCCTCAACCGGCGGCATCGTGTTGAATCGAAGCACCGGGGCCTGCCCGGCGAGATTCATGCTGCCGCGACGAACCACTACCTCGTCGACCCCCGCAGCACGCATCCTCTGCGCAGTGTCCGAGTCGAGGCCCTCGTCGCCGAGCCACACCACCAACCGGCGGGGCGTAGGAGCTACCTCTTGGAAAGACGGACCACCACCGCCACACCCGAGAACAAGAACCGACATAACAGCTGCCGAGAGCGCCGTTTTCATAGCTCTTATCTTAACCCGCGCTACTCGGCAGATTGCGGTGCACGCAAACTTGACGACGTCGGAAATTCGAGCCTGACTCTGAGGCCGCGGGAAGCGTTGGTCGCGGAAACGCTGCCGTGACATCGAACGACGACCTGTTGGACAAGTGCCAGACCGAGGCCGGTGCCGGACGTGGTCGATGAGAAATGTGGCGAAAAAAGATCGGGCAGCCGCTCGTCGGGCACGCCTCCCGCCGTGTCCTCAACCTCCAGCACAACCAGATCGCCAACGGCCTCGAGCCGCAGCATCACGGTCCCAGGTGCGTCTCCGAGAGCGTCGAGACTGTTCTGGAGGAGGTTGGCGACGGCGCGACGTAGCCACTGCCGGTCGCCCGTGATCGGCGGTGGTGTTGATTCGACCTCGTACTCGATCCTGATTCCCCTACGTTCCAGCACCTCGGCGCCCCTCGGCAGCTCTTCGATCAGCTTTGCCAGATCCACCGGTTCTGGGTCCCACCGCTCGAGAGCGACGAGATTGGAAAACGAGCTCGCGGTTTCCTGCAGCCGTTTGACCTGCTCCGCGATCTCGCGGCACGCTTCTTCGAGCAGCTCGGGCAGCTCGGGATTGTCGCTCTTGATCGCGGCCTCCAGCTCCTGTACCCAGAGGCGGATGGGGGTCAATGGATTTTTGACCTCGTGGGCTACGATTCGCGCCATCTGATTGAGCTGCTGCAAGCGGTCGGCGCGAACCAGATCGGTGACATCATCGACCACCGCCACGAGGCCGCGCGCACCGTCCGGGAACGGCACCCCTGCCACCCCGATCCGCCACGTGACGTCGCTCCCCGGAATCGGCTGCACCGTTTTCGTCGCGGACCCACCGATACTGGCGTCCTCGACGACGGATCGGAGTTGTTCGAGGAACCTCTGGCCATACTCCTCCTGGAACTTGAGGGCACTGGGATTGGCAAAACGCTCAGTCCCGTCTGGCTCGAGCACCACCACTGCCTGCTCGAGGGTCTTGAGGGTGATCCGCAGGAGCTCCTCCTGATGCCGCAACCTGAGCTCACGTTGCTGCACCTCTTCATTCATCGATCCCACGGCATCCAGGACCTCCGCCAGATCGGTCTCCCGAGGCCTGCGCAGCGGTCCCACTGGTTCACCGTCGAGGAGCTTTCGCGCAAGGGCGACGAGCTCCCGTAGCGATGTACTCAGCCTCTCCTCGACTCGCGTCGTGAGCACGAGAGCGAGCAGAGCCGACAGCAATGCGCCGGTGAGGAGCCAGTCCACGGCCCCGAGGTCAGCTCCTGAGCGTACCGGATCGGACCGGTACAGGTGGAGCAGGAGTCGATTCCCCTGGAGGTCGACCGGCCCTGCCGCCACCATCAGATCATGCCAGCGTAGGATCACCGGGTCGTCGCGACCGAGGAGGAATGATGCATACGCGGCGGTGAGGGGAAGCTGTGGGAGCACGCCGCTGACCACCAGATCGGGCCGAGACGCCGCTACCGGGAGGTCACCCTCCCACAGGCACACCTCGCCGCCCCACCCGGTTGCAAGCCACCGCGCGAGTTGATCGTCGACTGCGAATCCGCCGCCGAGATGGACCGCCGTGTACCTCGCCGCCTGCAACGCATCAAGGCCCCGATTCTGCTCCAGACGTTGCTCCTGACCGGTGATTCGTTGATGGAGGAAAAGCGTCAGGATTGCCAACGGGAGAATGACGCCGCCGGTCACCAGCAAGCGCAATCGGCCACCAAAGGTCGAGAGGTGTTGGCGTTTGAGGGTTGGCGGCAACGCCAGCACCGTCCCGAGAAGTGCCCACAGTAACGCGACAATCGCTCGAACCACCCAATCCGAAGCGGATGGGTGGTTCGCGACGGCGAGCACCAGCCATTGTCCCTGCCGCCGTACCCGCGCCAAACGGCGAACGTCACCAACATCGATCCGCGCCCAACCTCCACCGGCGTGGAAGAGCTCGCCCGCACTGACCGCGTCGAGGCCCTCGATCTCGGGATGCAACCCGGCCGCAACCTCGCCTGTTCGCGTCAGAACCTCCGACCAGACCGGACCGCCGCGCGCGTCCTCGATCGGCCGGCCCGTACGCCAGTCCCCGAGAAGGCTCCACGGCTCGATCGCTATTGCCAGCTCGAGGGAGAATCCCTCGGGATCTTCGAGAAACCAGGTCCGAAATACCCGAACGTCGCCCCCCGCCGGAGCAAGGTCTCCCCAACGCGAAATCTCGGAGCCCATTTCGTCGATCAACAACAGCTCGGACGGAGTGTGCCACTCTGCGAGATGCCACCGCTTCGCCACAACCGGTGCGAGATCGTTCAAACGACAGGCAAAGGTCTCTGCGGGAAGGATGCCTGCCAACTCGATATCTCCACGCGGCAGAACCACCCCGCTGCGGGCATCGATCGCTCTCTCGAGCTCGACCGGGACCCTCAGCATGTGCCACGAAAGACCGATCAGGGCCAGCGCCGCCGCTGCTCGAAGCCTCCGTCCCAGCGAGAACCTCGAACGACTCACGCCCGGCCATCCTGATACCAACCATGCCAGCGCCACCATCCAGACGCCGCCCCAACCCGGTCTGAGCAGATGCTCCGGAAGCCACGAGAAACGATTCACCGGGTTGGCGAAGACCGCCAGGATCGACGCTCCGACCAACGAAGCCGAAACCAGCACTCGTGACCACAGGCGCGCCATCACGCCGGCCATGCGGCCGAGCGCCGCTCCCGCCAAAAGGACGGTCGCACCGGCTGCGAAGTCGGACGCGCTCCCAGCCGCCGACAGAAGCGACATCGCTCCCGCCGCCACCACGAGCACCGCCATCCGGGGCTGAAAAGCGACGGCAATGACCGCCAACAGCATCCAACCCAACCAGCGGAATTCGCTTGGAGACCGCCTGGAATCCGGAACCGAGGTCACCGGCACCGTGACGCCCGGTGCAACCGACGGAGTCACCGTTTCGAATCCGTCATGATGGATGCCCAGCGCCAGTTCACACCCTCGACCGGCCCGCATCCCCCAGATACGCCTCTTCTGCAGGGGAGTCCGATCAGCGACGATCACCGCACCCACCAGGCGACCATCCACCAGCAGGGGATCTCTGAGCCACAGGTCGGCGCTGCCGGACGCCCACGCCACCCCCCACTGCCTCTGACCCAGGGGCCGCACGTTGTACGGAAACGAGGTGTTGGCGCCTCCCCAGGCGACAATTTGTCCCCGATCGTCGGCGATATATATCGTGCGCCCGGGTGCGCTTCCCGCTCTTCGATCGAGAGTCGCGAAAAGCCCTTCAGGATTTATCGCCTCGCCCGCAGCTCCAAGCAGACGCTGGAGGGTCGGATCGGATGCCAGCTCCTCTCCGGTTTCCAACATCTCCTGGCAGTGGCGGTCGAGTCGGATCTCCATCCGACTTCGATCGTCGCCGCCTCCGGAGGGCCACACCGCGACGATCACCGCGACCGCAGCCGCCAACCACGGATACCATCCACGGCCGGCTGGACGCGCCAACGCGAGAAGGCCGGCGCATATCAGCAGCAGTGCTGCCCGAGGAGGGTCCCAGCCGGGCCACGGACCACAGACGGCAGCCGCGGCGAAAGCCAGTAGCCAGGATTTCAGCTGTCGAGGTTGAATCGAAAGCTCTTCCACTGTTTGGAGTATATCGTTGGCAGCCGCGAAACCTGTAAGCGCTTCTCGCTTCGGCGTGCTAGGTGCCACTCTTCACCTGAAAGCGCTTCTCGCTTCAGCGTGCAAGGTGCCACCCTTCGCATTGTTTGATTTCATCGCCTCTCAGTTGAGTATCGCCTCATGGGCAAACAATGCGAAGAGTGGCACCGGTGTCGTCGACGCAGCCACGCGCTCCTCACGGGCGGCATTGCACCTGTATCGCCGATGCGGCAAATGCCTCTGATTGGCAGTGAGCAGGTCACTGGTTACTCTCCCCGCATGAGCGCTTCAATCTCGTCAGCCGTAGCCGGAAGATCGGCGGACAAGTTTTCAGCACCACTCTCGGTGATCAGGAAGTCATTCTCGATCCGCACCCCGAGCTCGTCGTCGGGCAGGTAGATCCCCGGTTCGTTGGTGATCACCATTCCCGGCTCGAGCGGGGCCTCATCCGCACCCGGGTCGTGGGCGTCAAGGCCGAGGGGATGGCCGAGGCCGTGAATGAAATACTGTCCGAGCGACTCGCCCTTCGAGTCGCGCACGCTCGATTTTTCGAAGACGCCGTAGACGATTTTTCGCAGATCGAAGACCGTGACCCCGGGCCGCATCGCCTCGGCGGCGCGGTCGTGGGCCAAGAGCACCAGGTCGTAGATCTCGCGCTGGCGTTCGGTGAAACCGCCGTTCGCGGGATAGGTCCGGGTCAGATCCCCGCAGTAGTATCCGTAGCGAGCGCCGATATCGACCACCACCAGCTCGCCGTCATCACAGGTCCCGACATTCTGGTCGTAATGGAGGGTGGTGGCGTTGGAGCCCGAACCAACGATCGACGGGAAGGCGAGGCCTTCCGCCCCTCCCTCGCGAAACGCCGCGTAGATCAAACCGTCGATCACGCCCTCACCCACCCCAGGCGTGATCGCCCGTGCGGCCCGGCGTTGGCCCTCGACGGTGATGCCGATAGCCTTGCGCATGAGTTCGATCTCGCCCGCGTCCTTGATGCTCCGCAGGGCCGTGATGTGTTCGCCCAGATCTCTTACCGAGAAGGTCGGCAGGCGGTCGCGCAGACCCGCGAGGAAACGGTGGGTTGGCGGCAGCACGGTGGAGCTGCCGACGGCCGGCAGCTCTGTCCAGAGAACGGCGCCCGGTTCGGAGAGCCAACCCTGGAGCCGACCCTCGAAGCCCGGCACCGGCCGCAGGCGCGCATCCAAGACGATCTCGCTCGGTTGGATCGACAGCACCTCGTCAAACCCGAGCTCTTTGGCAGTCTCCTCGCCAGGACCCCACTTTGGACCGGTCCACCGCTCGACATTGGGGTTGCGAGGCGGCAGAAACAGGAGATCGCCACCCTCCAACGGACGCAGCACGATGGCCGCATTCGGGAGCTCGACCCCGGTCAGGTAGAAGAAGCTCGAGCTCTGGCGAAAGGTGCCGACGTCACCGGAGCCACGGTCGTCGCCGGCCCCCCACATCACGACCATGCCCTCGCCCACGCGTTCGAGAAGTCTCCGGCGGCGGTCCTTGTAGATTTCCTTGGGCTGAAGTTCCGTCGCGTAGTTGCCGCCTCGCATGTCCTTTGAAGCCATCAATTCCTCCAAGGTGCAGCATTTTACTTGGGAGGAGAGCGGATTCCAAACCGAGTCGGATAGCTATCGGCTGTCAGCCCTCAGCTATCAGCCTTTCGATGTCAGACGAGGCCAACCAGGCGCTCAATGCGATGAGCTGATAGCTGATGGCTGGTTGGTCTACAATCATTCGACGTCGGGGAGGGCGGCCGTCGTTTTTGGAGGAGTCTTGATGAGAAACCTGTTGGTCGTGTTGATCCTGAGTGTGTGCACCCCCTGGTCGGCGGGCGCGGAGATACCGACTCCGGCTGAGGCCTTCGGGCACGAGGTCGGCGCCGATTTCAAGCTGATCCCCTACCCCGAGGTGCTCTCCTATCTTCAGACTGTGGCCGCCGCGTCGGATCGCGTGTCGATCGAGGACGCCGGCCGCTCGACCCTCGACAACCCTATGAAAGTGGTGGTTCTCACCTCCCCGAAAAACCAGGCGAATCTGGAGCGGTTGCGCGAAATCGCCCGCCTCCTCGCCAGACCGGGCGACCTCACACCCGAGCAATCGCAGCAACTGGTGGACGAGGGCAAGGTCATCGCCATGGTCAGCTGCTCGATCCACTCGACCGAGGTCGGCAGCACGCAGATGGTGACCGAGTTCGTCTATGACTTCGCGACCACCGAGGACCCGGAAAAGCTCGCATGGATGGACGAGGCCGTACTGCTCGTGATGCCCTCCATCAACCCCGACGGCCAGGTGATGGTCGTCGACTGGTACAACAAGTGGCTCGGAACTGACTTCGAAGGCGGCCGCATGCCGTGGCTCTACCACCACTACGTGGGCCACGACAACAACCGCGACTTCTACATGCTGACCCAAAAGGAAACGCAGGTCGTCAACGACGTGCTCTACCACCGCTGGTTCCCACAGTCATTCCTCGACGAGCACCAGATGGGGTCCACCGGGCCCAGGATGTTCGTTCCGCCGCAGACCGACCCTCTGAACGACGAGGTTCACTCCCTCGTCTTCCGCCAAGCGGATGTTCTCGGCACCAATATGAGCTTTCGTCTCGAACAGGCCGACAAGACCGGTGTCGGCCACAACATGATCTTCGACAGCTACTGGCCCGGCGGCACTCGCAACACCGCCTGGTGGAAAAACGTCACCGGACTGCTGACCGAGGTCGCCAGCGCTCGAATCGCCAGTCCAATCTTCATCGACCCGGGCGAGCTGCGCGGCGGCAGCAAGGGCTTCCCCGAGTACGGCCGGCGATCCAATTTCCCGTCGCCGTGGCCCGGAGGGTGGTGGCGCCTGCGCGACATTGTGGAGTACGAGCTCATTGCAACCTGGGCCTTCCTCGAGGCCAATGCCGAAAACCGCGCTTCGATCCTCAGCGACGTCAACACGATGGCACGATGGTCCATCAACAATGGCCTGACCGAGCCGCCATATGCCTTCATCATTCCGCCTGACCAACACGACCCGGTTGCCGCCGCCAAGCTCGTGGACCTCCTTCTTCGGCACGGGGTCGAAGTGGCGGAGGCGACCGAACCTCTCCACGTCGGCTTTTCGGTGTACCCGGCCGGGACGACCGTGATCCCGGCAGCGCAGCCCTACCGGCCGTTTCTGCTGACCATGCTGCGGCCGCAGCGGTACCCGGAAGTCAAGAATTCGATCGATGGCGGGATCCTGGCGCCTTACGATGTGGCGTCGTGGTCCCTTCCGCTGGCGATGGGCGTGGAGATCGTCGAGGCTTCAGATCCGCTCGACATATCTCTCGAAGAGCTGACCGAAGCCAATTGGCCTCGCCCGCAGATCGACGACGACGCCACGGGTCATCTGATTCCAGCAGCCAGCGACAGTGCCTACCCGGCGATCAACCGGCTTCTTGCCGACGGTCTGAAGGTCTACCGCCTCGGTGCTGCAACAGAGATCGGGAACCGCGGCGACATCTACCTCTCGACCACCGATGTCGATGCCACCACGTTGAGTGAAATCGCCGACGAACTTCACGTGCCCGTGGTCCCGCTCGCCATCGCGCCGGAGACCGAGCTGTTGCAGGTTGGAAGCGCACGTGTCGGCCTCTTCAAACCGTGGGTGGCGAACATTGACGAAGGTTGGACGCGGTTCGTGCTCGAGCAATACGAGTTTCCGCTGGCGACGATCTCCAACGAGCAGATTCGATCGGGTGAGTTCACCAACCAGGTCGATGTGCTGCTCTTCCCCGCCATCGATCCTTCGATCATCTCCAAGGGCGTGCCGGCAAAGGAAAGCCGCGATGGCCGCTGGTGGACGCCACTGCCACCCGAGTATTCCGGAGGCATCGACACCTTTCCGGAGCCCGATGACCAGGCAACGAAGAAGAAGAAGAAGGATGACGTCAAGAAAACCAAGGGCGGCGAACGCATCAAGACATGGGTCGAGGCCGGCGGCACCGTGGTCGCGCTCGACTCCTCGAGCCAGTACTTCATCGACCTCTTCCATCTGCCCGTAGATGACGTCCTGGTCAAGGTCGATCGCGACCATTTCAACTGCCCGGGTTCGACCTTGCGGGTCGAAATGAATATGGACAGCCCGCTCAGTTTCGGCATGCAGGCGGAGGAAGCCGTCTACTTTGCGGACTCACCCGCATTCCAGACCAGGGTCCCCGACCCGCGCTTCAAACGTACCGTCATCGCCCGCTACCCGGATGACGACAAGGACATTCTCCTCAGCGGTTATCTCGACGGTGGCAAACTGTTGAAAAAGCGCGCCGCGGTCGTAGAGATCGAAGTCGGCAAGGGCCGCGTGATCCTCATCGGCTTCCGCGCCCAGCACCGGGCACAGCCGCTGAGGACCTTCAAGCTGCTGTTCAACACCCTCTACACATTGGAGTTGCTTACCGACTGAATCGACCTCAGAATAGAAACGCAAAGTCGCAAAGACGCAGAGGGAATCTCTAAGTCCGAGGCGTGATCGGTTCGACGCTAACGTAGGGTAAACCGCACCGGAGAACGTGACAGGAAACGCAAATCGCCTTTGTATTCTCACTTCCGTACAGCTCTGCCTCGAGCACTCAATTCAGCGTTGACCCACTCTTAACCCGCATTATTCATGAGGTCTCATC
>CAYRFI010000018.1:0-48199 GCA_964423595.1 uncultured Thermoanaerobaculia bacterium
GTATATCGAAATGCCCGCTTCAATCCGCAATCAATATCAATACTTCACGCAGGCCGATCTGTCCAAACTTCGCAAAGCCGGCTACAGTAAACAGACAACGTTGCTCGAAGACGCAATCAGGGATTATATCGAAAACTATCTTGAAAAAGGTCTGTATCTGACCGGAACTTAGCAATTACTCACTGAAGCAATATTCTAATGCCTTTTACGCCGTATCATTTTGGGCCGGGGGGGTGTTTGGGGTTCTCGGCCTGTGGGTGACCGTGTGCTTCGAGCGCCCTTTCTTTATTGTGGCGGCGCGCCTCGAGCCGGCCGAGCGCCCCCCACGCCCGATCCGAGGTAGGATACAGCTCGGTCAGCGATTTGAAGATGTCCCTGGCCGCCGATGCCTCGAAGGTCGCGAGATAGACTTCGCCGAGCCGGAGCTTGAGGCCGATGTTGTCCGGTTGGAGTCCGAGCGCGGATTTGAGGGCAAACTCCGCCGACTGCCAGTCCGCTGTCTGCATGGCCGCTTCGGCCATGAGCTCCAACGCGTAGGAGTTGTTCGGCTGCCGATTGACGGCCTGTCGGACGAGCTGGAGGGCTGTCGTCGCGTCTCCTTCCTCGAGTAGACGGTTGGCGCGGAGAATCAGATCCGGAACCGAATAACTGTCCTCGAAGGTCTCGCCGCCTACGCCCGCCCCGTGCGAAATGCTCAAACTCTCGGCCTCGTCGGTGCGTCCCAGCTTGCGAAGTATTTCCACCTTGAGCGGAACAAGCCGACCATCGCGAGGATACGACTCGATAAGTTGATCGACGTCGACCAGTGCACCCTCGAGATCGACGCCTTTGCTGATCCTGTCGCTGATGGTCATCACGGTCGCCTCGAAATCCGGCGGTGGAACGGCACCGCTCGCGGTCGATTCGAAGTTCGTACGTCTCGCCCGCTCGAACAGATCGAGAAACTCCTGGTTGTAGTACGCATCGTCGAGCGCCAGATTGGGGTCCTCCACCAACGCTGCGCGGAGGTGGGTTTTCACCTCATCGCTGCGGCCGAGAAAAAAGAGATTCCACGCGATCTGGACCTGCAGACGTGCTCGGTGATTCGGGTCGTCGGTTTCGGCAAGCGCCTTGGTGTAGAGGTCGACCGCGCGATCGATCTCACCCGCTCGGTAGGCCTGCAGGGCCGATTCTTCACTTGGTGTGGTGCTTTGGGCCCCGCCCACAACCGGAAGTAGGATAAGCAGCGCCAAGGCACCCGCAATGGGTCGAAGGATGGGTCGGTACATGCGATCACTCTACCCTCGCTCTGCTGGCTGGGCAACCTCGGGAAGCGCTTGCAGGTTCCATTCTCGCCTCCGGCCCGTCCATTCCCGTTCCGGTACCCGTGCCCATTGGCGGAGATGAGATGAAGAATACAGCGCTCAAGCTACTGATTTTCAACAAATTGGTGACGATTGCTGGGCAGACCGACATTGTGTAGGGGACGGGGATGGGGATGGGGACGAAACCGGTGCGGCCAGCTGCTTGAGCCCGTCCGTCACTCCGGCGGGGCAACCGACGGAACGATCAACGCCGGACTGGGGAGTCTGGGGATCACGATCTGTGTGCGGAAAGGCGAGGTGCCGTTCCATCGAACCACAAGCTCATGCTCACCAGCTGCCACCTTTCGCCGCACCAGCGGCACCGGTCCCAACGCTTCGCCGTCGAGGTATGCGACCCCGCCGGGCGGCGCCCGTTCGGGATCTACGATGACGGTCAGGAGGCCGATCTCCAGGGCGAGCGAAATCGTCTTTGTCGTCGATGTGATCTCGCGGGTCAGGGTCGTGGTCGGGAAATCGGGGAGCGAAAGTGTGAAGGTGTGTGTCCCCGGGGTCAGGCGAATCGACCCACCCGGGGTGCGACCGCTGGCGAACGGTCGTCCGTCGATCGTGACCTCTGCCGGTGGGTCGACGATCAGGCGAACGTCGACAGGCGCTGGGGTCGCGGTCGGGCTCGGCGCAGGAGTTTCGGTAGCGGTCGGTGTCTCGGTACCGGTCGGGGTGGAGGTCGCGGTTGGCGTGAACGTCGGCGTGGGCGTCGGGATCCAAGGCGCACCTTCGTCGCCGAAGACCAGCTGCTGTGCATTCTTCGAGAAGTAAAGGGTGGCCGCCCCCACAATCAATACCACCAACAGAAGGGTAAAGATGAATACGACCGGGCTCCGGCGCCCCGAGTCGTCTCTCTGCACTTCAGGCGTGCGATGGAGCTTGGTGTTCTGCGGAGTCGGTGGTGGCGTCGGCGAGGTTGGCTGCGACCTCGGAGTCGCGACCCGGCGGGTCGGTTGATCCGGGTCATCGGGCGCCGGGGTCGGCATCCCACGCATCGCCCTGCGGAGCACACCGGTGGTGAGCTCCTTGGTCGTGCCCGCTTCCGGTGCGAAGGCGAGGGCGATGCCCCGCAGGTCGGCGAGCAGTTCGGCGGCGGTCTGATAGCGCTCCTCGGGCTCTTTCGCCATGCACCGGCGTACGACGGCTTGAAGCTCTTCTGTGCAGACGCCGTCGACCACCGACGGGTACTCGGGCTCCTCGTTGAGGATCTTGTACAACACATTCGACAACGTAGCGCTCTCGAATGGGCGAGTGCCGGTCACGAGCTCGAAGGCGACGACACCGACCGCAAAAATGTCGGTACGGGCATCGACCGTGCGGCCCTGGATCTGTTCCGGGGCGAGATATCCGGCTGTGCCGAGGGCGATCCCGGTCTGAGTCAACTTGCTGGCGGCGAGGATTGATTTGGCGATGCCGAAATCCATGATCTTGACCGTGCCGTCCTCGAGAACACGGATATTGGAAGGCTTGATATCACGGTGGACGATGCCACGTTGGTGAGCGAACTCGAGGCCCTCACAGACCTGGATCAAAATCGAGACGATGGTGTCCTCGCCAGACACCACGTCGGCCTTGAGGAGCTCGTCAAGGTCGAACCCCGAGAGAAACTCCTGGACGATGTACGGGACGTTGCCCTCAACCCCGAAATCAAAGACCAGGGTGATGTTGCGGTGGACGAGGTTGCCGACGAACTCCGCCTCCTGTTGGAAGCGTTGTCGCACCTCGTCGTCCGGAGTGGCGCACATTTTGATCGCCACTTTTCTTTTGATGAAGGGATCCCAGCCCTTGTAGATGACGCCAAAGCCGCCGACGGCGATCTGCTCGATGACCTCGTATTTGCCGATTGTCGTCGGTTCGTCCATGTCGCCTACTTTAGCGGAAACGATCTCAAGACGCCACACGGGCGGCACCGAGCCGGTGCCGGTCTCCGTTTCCGTGCCGAAAATTCAGGCTCGCAAGAATATTGGGCACGGAGACGGAGACGGATACGGAGACGGGGAAACGAGATTACCTGGCCGTGGCGTGGGCCAGGAAGAAGCAGAGCTCTTCCAAGTGGACTTTGAGGTCCACGGTCTTCACCAGTACACCCTCCGGAGCCCGAACCCGAGTCGACGCAAAGTTGAGAATGGCGCGCAGGCCGGCGCCCACCATCTGGTCACAGACTTTCTGGGCGGCTGACGCCGGTGTGGTAATGATGCCGATATCTACCGAACGTTGGGCAACGATCTCGGTGATGCGTTCCGCGTCCTCGACCAGCAGTCCGGCAGGGGTCTCATCGCCGACGCGACTCGGATCCGAGTCGAGGACGCCGACGACGAGGAAGTTCCCGCTCGAAAATCCGGAATAATGACAGAGCGCGTTGCCGAGGTTGCCGGCGCCTACGATGAGCAGGCGCCTTTCGCGGTCGAGACCTAGGATTTCGATCACATATTGCCGCAGCTCGCGCACGTTGTAGCCGACGCCGCGAACTCCAAACTCGCCAAAGTACGCCAGGTCCTTCCGAATCTGAGCCGAGTTGAGGTTGAACCGCTTCGCGAGCTCCTGACTGGAGACTGTTTCCACACCGATTTCCAGGAGTTGATCAACGCATCTCAGGTAGATTGACAGACGTGAGATCGTGAGTTCAGAGATGTTGGCAGTATCGACGTGACGCTTGTACGCAACCATGCGTTACCTCACTAAACCGAGGATAGCACTCTGGGCCGCAGCCAGCACCGCGGTTGGGAATATGCCAAGCAGGAGCGTTGCCAACGCCGCAACCGAGGCGACGGCGCAGATGGAGAGAGAAAAGCCGTAATCGGGCTTCCGTTCAGGCAGCGGACGCATGTAGAGAACGTAGATAACCCGCACGTAGTAGAAGACCGAGATCAATGAGTTGACGACACCGATCACGGCCAGCCACACGAATCCCTCGTTGACGGCGGCTCGGAAGACCGCGAACTTGGCGGTGAAGCCGATGAATGGCGGAATACCGGCGAGGGCGAAGAGGGAGATGGTGAGCGCGAGAGCCGCTACCGGCCGGTTGTAACCTTGACCGGACAGATCGCTGATCAGATGTGGGCGGTCCTCGCGCTCGGAGAGCTGCGCGATGCATGCAAAGGCGCTCATATTCATCAGGGTGTATGCGGCCAGATAGACGAGCACGGCCGTGCCGCCGTCGAAGCCGGAGACGATCACGGCCACCAGGGCGTAACCCATGTGCGCAATCCCGGAGTAGGCGAGCATTCGTTTGATGTCCCGCTGGACGATGGCGACCACGTTACCGAGGGTTTGCGAGGCAACTGCGACGATGCTCGCCGCCAAAACCCAGCGCGGCGAAATCTGGAGGAGGTGCATGCCCTCCACGATCCGCAGCAGGACGATGAGCGCGGCGCCTTTCGGTACCACCGACAGGAATGCAGTGACCGGCGTCGGTGAGCCCTGATAAACATCGGGAGCCCAGGCGTGGCAAGGAACGAGAGCGAGCTTGAATGCCAACCCTCCAACCACCATCGCGAGTCCGACCGCGGTCAGGGGATTGAGGAAGCCGAGCTCAGTGGCCTGGCGGCCGATTTCCACCAGGTTCGTGCTCGCCGACGCGCCGTAAAGAAGGGCCATGCCATAGGCGACAAATGCCGACGCGAACGCACCGACCACGAAGTACTTCAGCCCTGCCTCGACACTTACCTCGTGGCGCCTGAGAAAAGCATTGAGTACATAGAGCGGGATCGAGAGCAGTTCGAGACCGAGAAAGATCGGGAGCAGATTGACCGAGCACGCCATGACCATCGAACCGACCGTCGCAAAGAGGATCAGGGCGTAGAACTCACCGCATTCAGAATCGGATCTGCGCATGAAAGGGCCTGCCATCCACACGACGAGGAATGCGGCGATCAGGATATAGGTGTCGACGAAGGCCGCCAGCTGGTCGATTCGCAGCATTCCCGCCCACACCTCTCCGGGCAGCTCGAATGACAACCGCGCCCAGACCGCTGCGGTGATCGCGAGCATCGTCAGTCCACTCAGAAGTCGTCGAAAGCGCGGAAGAAAGGCTTCGACGAGAAGCAACAATCCGGCGGCGATGGTGAGGATGAGCTCGGGTGCGATGGAAACGATATCGGCGTGGGTGGGCGTCAGCACGGTACTACCTCCCGATCATCGCGCGAGCAGGAGGCGGACCGATGCCTCCATTGGTTCGAGGAAGGTGTTGGGATGGACGCCGATCCAGATGACCAGAACCACCAGCGGCGCGACCACGAAGATTTCACGAAGGTTGATCTCCGGAAGACCGTGGTTGGCCGTGATATGGACCGGTCCCCAAAAGACGCGCTGCACCATCCACAGCATGTAGACGGCGCCGAGAACGATTCCGAGACCTGCGAAAACCACAGCCACCGGGTGTTCGGCCCACGAGCCGGCAAGGATCAGGAACTCACCGATGAAACCGTTCAGGCCGGGTAGGCCGATCGAGCCGAGGGTGGTGATGAGGAAAATTCCTGTGAAGATCGGCATCACCCCGGCCAGGCCACCGTAGCGATCGATGAGCCGGGTGTGGGTGCGCTCGTAAAGCATCCCGACCAGAAGGAAGAGGGCGCCGGTGGTGAGACCGTGGTTGACCATCTGCAGGATTGCTCCCTGGGTCGAGGCCTGGGTACCGGCAGCCAGCCCCAGAACGACGAATCCGAGATGGCTGACCGACGAATAGGCGACGAGCTTTTTGAGATCCGGTTGGACCATTGCCACCAGCGCACCGTAGATAATGCCAATAACCGCCAGCACCATCAAAACCGGTGCCAACTTCTCCCATGCATCGGGCAGAAGCGCGCGGTTGAAACGAAGAAGACCGTAGGTGCCCATCTTGAGGAGGACGGCGGCCAGGATGACCGATCCGGTGCTGGGCGCTTCAACGTGGGCGTCGGGAAGCCAGGTATGGAGGGGGAAGATGGGGACCTTGATGGCGAAGGCGAGCGCAAACGAGGCAAAGACGAGGAGCCCGGGAGCAAACATGCCGCCGGTGGTCGGCAGCAGCGGAGCAGTTCGGAGGAAATCGAGATAACTGTAGGACCAGACTCCGCTCTGTTGGTGGTGGAACCATGCCAGGTAGAGGATCGCCACCAGCATCAAGACCGACCCCGCCATGGTAAAGATGAAGAACTTCACCGCGGCGTAGATGCGGCGGGGACCTCCCCAGACACCGATGATGAAATACATCGGAATCAGGGTGATCTCCCAGAAGACATAGAACAGGAAAAGATCGAGGGCGACGAAGGTGCCGATCATCCCGGTGGTCAACAATAAGAAGGTGATGTGGAGCGATTTGATGTGCTCGATGTCGAGCGACCACGCGGCGAGGACAACCACCGGCAGGAGGAGGGTGGTGAGCAACACCAGGAGCAGGGAGATGCCGTCGACACCGACGTGGTAGGTGATGCCGAACATGGGTATCCAGGCAAATTTTTCCTCGAACTGGAAGCCCGGGAGGTTCGGGTCGAATCCGGTCCACAGCCGGGTCGAGATGGCGAACATCACGATTGATGTGAAGAGGGTAACGACCCGGTGGACCTGCTTCCACCGCATGGGGATGAACAACAGGAGGACGGCAAAGACCGTCGGGCCCAGGGTGACAACGGATAGGAGGTGGTCATTCAACACATCGCCCCCCATCACCACAGAAACGCGGCCAGAGCGAGAGCCGCCGCCGCAACCGCCAAAGCGTAGTTGCGGACATTGCCGGTTTGGATGAAGCGCAGCACGTCTCCGGTCAGCTCTACGGTGAAAGCCGCACCGTTGACGAAGAGAGTGTCGATGAGGAGCTCGTCTACGATCCGCCACAGAAAGATGGCCGATCGATGAACGGGTTTGATGATGAGCGCGACGTAGATCTCATCTATCCAGTATTTATTGAAGAGAAGTTTGTAGGCCATTGGCAGACGGGCAGCGAGAGCCCTCGGGAGCGCGAATGCTCCGTCGTCGGCATAGAAGCGACGGGCGATCAGCCAGCCGAAGACGGCGACCGCGACAGAGATCCCGACCAGCAGCCATTCGGTGCCGAGACTGACGGCGTGGACCGCGTCCTCGGCCGCTGCGGCGGCGCCATGCGCTTCGCCGAGCGGGAGAATCACCGGGTGCAGGAAGTTCTCGATCACATTCCAGCCGGTCTTGTGGAAAAGCTGGCCGGGAAATCCGATAAAGCCGCCGACGATGGAAAGGGCGCCGAGGATGATCAAAGGCACCGTCATGCTTCGTGGCGATTCGTGAAGGTGCTGCTCGGCCTCTTCACCGCCGCGAAAGGGGCCGTGGAAGGTCATGTAGACGGCACGGAACATGTAGAAGGCCGTGAGCAGGGCGCCGCCCACCGCCAGGTACCACAGGACCCGGTAGACATCGCCGAAGCCGTTGAGGTCGGTCGCCCCGGCCGCAAAAGTGCGGGCCAGGATCTCGTCTTTGGAAAAGAAGCCGGCAAAAATCGGGATTCCGGCAATTGCAAGGGTGGCCGCCAGAAAGGTCCAGTAGGTGGTCGGCATGAACCTTCGCAGTCCACCCATCCGGGTCATGTCCTGTTCGCCCGAGTTGGCATGGATCACGGAGCCGGATCCGAGGAAGAGACAGGCCTTGAAGAAGGAGTGGGTCACGACGTGGAAGATCGCGATGGTGAACGCGCCGACACCGGCCGCGAGGAACATGTAGCCGAGCTGGGAAACTGTCGAATAGGCGAGGACCTTTTTGATGTCGTTCTGCGCCAGGCCGATGGTGGCGGCGAAAAGTGCGGTCGCGCCGCCGATGAGAGCTACGACCACCATGGCGGTGGGACTGAGCCGGAAGAAGACATTACAGCGAGCAACGATGTAGACGCCCGCTGTGACCATCGTCGCGGCATGGATCAACGCCGACACCGGGGTCGGTCCGGCCATCGCATCGGGCAGCCAGACGTAGAGCGGAATCTGGGCTGACTTGCCGATGGCACCGACGAAGAGGAGCAACGCGATGAGCGTCGCCGCACCCGCGTACTGTTCTGGATGGCCGGCTGCGGCCGAAAAAATCTCGCCGAACTCGGCGCTGCCGAATACCGCAAAGGTGGCGAATATCGCGAGTAGGAAACCGAGGTCTCCGATCCGGTTGACGATAAAGGCCTTGCTGCCGGCGGCCGCACACCAGGCCTGTTCGTAGTAGTAACCGATCAAGAGGTAGGAGCAGAGCCCGACACCCTCCCATCCGACAAAAAGCACCGGCAGGTTGGATCCGAGCACCAGCAGCAGCATGGCGAACATGAAAAGGTTGAGGTAGGCGAAGTAACGTGCGTACCCGGCATCACTCTCCGAGTGCATGTAGCCGATGGAGTAGATGTGGATCAGGAACCCGACGACGGTGACGAAGGCGAGCATCACCGCCGACAACGGGTCGAGCTGGAAGGAAGCGTTGACTGTGATCGCACCGGCGGAGATCCAGGTGAAATATCGTTCGATCATCTCGCTGTAGGGTTGTTGGAGGTACTCCCAGAGGGCCACGTAGGTCGCTAACGTGGCGGCGCCGACCGAACCGACACCAACGACGGTCACCACCGTTTTGGGCGCCTTCAACGCTCCCAACAGCAGGTTGAGTACGGCCCCGGCCAAGCAGGCCGTCGGGATCAGCCAGAGAGAGCCGAGCATCACTCGCTCCTACCAGCGAAGTATGTTGGCGCGGTCAACATCGATGGAATCCTTGAGACGGTGGAGGACAATAAACAGGGCCAGACCGACCGCGGCTTCGGCGGCGGCAACTGCGATGACAAAGAAGATAAAAATCTGCCCGTCGAGAGCCGCGGCAACGGTGGCGTGGCGGCCCGCAAACCGGTACGCAAACGCCGCGAACGCGAGGTTGGCGGAGTTCAGCATGATTTCCAGGGACAGGAAGATCGCGATGCCGTTGCGGCGCAGGAGGACCCCGACCACACCGATTGCGAAGAGAAACGCCGAAAGGGCGAGGACCCAGGTGTAGGGAACGGGCACCATATCAGCGGGCGTCATCGATCCCCCCTTTTCCCCAGATAGACCGCGCCGACGATGGAGGCCACCAACAACAACGTAATGAACTCGAAGGCGAAGAGGTGGGTGCTCAGAAGGGCCTTGCCGATCGGTGCCGCCGTGCCGATATCAGCAACTCCCGGGAGCACCGACCCCTGTTCGGGAAGAAGCAGACCCGCGATCACCAGGATCAATGCTCCGATGCCGCCCGCCACCAGGGTGCCGATCACAGCCTGCCATCGACGGCCGCTGCCGAACGGTTCGACCTCGCGAATGTTGAGCAACATGATGACGAAGAGGAAGAGAACGAGGATTGCACCCGAGTAGACGATGACCTGGATCGCCGCCAGGAAGTCCATACCGAGAATGGCGAAGACCGCGGCCATCGAAAAAAACAGAACCACCAGCGAAAACACATTGGTCATCGGGTTCCGTGGTACCACGGCGAGAATCGCGAAAATCACCGCTACGGCCGCTGCGGCAAGAAAGACGTAGGTCACCATGGACGGCTACCTAAAAATACCCGAGGGTCAGGCCGACCCCGACCCAGAGAAAGTTGACAGTTGCCAGCGGGATCATGACTTTCCAACCGAGCGCCATCAGCTGGTCATAGCGGAGCCGGGGAAGGGTCCATCGCACCCAGACGAAGAACCACATGAAAAACGCCACCTTGACGGCAAAGACGCCCATCGACAGGAGCGCACCCGCCCAACCCTCGAATGGAATGTCTATCCACGGCAGGTTCCAGCCGCCAAAGAATAAGACCGTAATCAGCGACGAGGCCACGATCATGTGCAGGTACTCACTCATGTAGAACGCCGCAAAGCCCATCGACGAGTACTCGGTGTGATAGCCGGCGACCAGCTCGGCCTCCGCCTCCGGCAGATCGAACGGGAGGCGGTTGGTCTCGGCAAAGACTGCAACCATGAACGTCACTGCGCCCAGGAATTGAGGAAACACGTTCCACCGTGGGAGAGATCCGAGCCAGGTGCCGGTCTGGGCGTCGACGACTTGCTGGAGGTGCAAGGAGCCCGCGCTCATCAGGACTCCAACCACAGAGATCGTCATCGCGAGCTCGTAGGAGATCGCCTGAGCGGACGCGCGGATGCCCCCGTACATCGAGTATTTGTTGTTGGATGACCACCCAGCAAGGAAGACCGGGTACACGGCGAGCGAGGCGATGGCGAAGACGTACAGAACGCCGATATTGAGATTGGGGGCGACGATGAAACCGTCGACCGGCTGACCAAAGATCGAGAGCCCGGAGTCGCGCGCGAAGGGTATCGCGATGAACGTGCTGAGAGAGATGGCAATAGCGAAGGCCGGTGCGAGCAGATAGAAAAAGGTATGGACCCCTTCGGGTCTGAGGTTTTCCTTGGTGAGCAGCTTGATGACGTCGATCACGGGCTGCAGCAAACCGAAAGGGCCGACCCGGTTGGGCCCGAGGCGATCCTGGATGAGCGCGGATCCGCGTCGCTCGACCCACACCATGATCGGCACCGTCGTCAGCATTACCGCCAGCACGACGACCAGCTTGACGCCGACGACCACCACTTCAGCCCACACCAAGCACCTCCTCGTGGACCGGCATCCCGGGCTCGGCCAGGAGACGACCCCAGGTCACTCCGGAAAATGCCGCAACCTCTGCCGCCATTTCGGCGAATAGAATCCGGGTCGTGAGAGCCCGCTCCTGCTCGATTCCGAGCTCGATGGCCAGACGGTAAACGATCTCCCATGCTCTCCGTGCCTGGCCCACGGGTGAAAGGGCGTTGTGTGCCAACTGGACACGACCGGTCGATGATGTATATGTGCCGTCGGTTTCCGCCCAGGATGCGAGGGGCATGACGATAGATGCCGCATCGACCAGGGGGGTCCGATAGCGGGCGAGCACTGCAACCTGACGGTCAGCGATGATGGCGGCGGCGCCATCCGACGCCAGCCATGGATGGGCGTGGGCGTCGAGGAAAAGCACCGGACCGGTGCCGTCGCGCAGGTAGCTCTCGAGGTTCGCGGCGTCGGTTGTGGCGAGACCGAGATGGCGGGCACCGGCCGAGTTCGGGTGGGCATCGATACTGCTAATCCAGGTGCCGCGGCCGTTCTTGATTCGGCGCGTTTCGCCTTTGCTGACGGGCACGATGACTTCCATTCGCGCCCCCTCGACCAGGTTGCGACGGATCGCGAACAGAGCTTCGTTACTCATATTTGCCGAGGCGATGATAAGCGGTTGCGGCGCCTCACGGAGCCACCGCGCCACCTCCGCCAGCGCGGCGTCCCAGGAAGTGCGGCGTTCGCCTTCTCCGAAGCGCTCGAGTGGAACATCGATGGTCCGGTCGTTCAGGCCATCGGCCAAAGACCGGCCATAATCACACATCCACCAGCCGTTGACCTCGGTGTTCTCCCGCGGCACGAAGCGATGGACCACCCCGTCGAGGTGGCCGAGAAAAACGTTACATCCGATGCTGCAGCCCGGACAGATCGTCCTGGTCTCCTCGAGGTGCCAGACCCGTGCCCGAAAGCGAAATTCCTTGACAGTCAGCGCGCCGACTGGACAAACGTCCGCGGCGCATGCCGACCACGGGTTGTCGAACGGGTGTCCGTCGAAGGTGTCGATGTAGGACTGATTGCCGCGCGACTTCATGGTCAGATCGGCGGTCTCGGAGATTTCGGTTGTGAACCTTATGCAACGGGTGCAGTGGATGCAGCGATTCTGATTCTGGACGACGTGGGGCCCGATCATTCGGCGCTCGAAGCGGGGGTAGGTGCGCCGCTCGTCAACCATGTGGGTCGAGTCCAGACCGTGCTCGACCGAGTAGTCCTGGAGGCCGCATTCGCCGGCCTGGTCGCAGACCGGGCAGTCGAGCGGGTGATTCTCAAGCAGGAATTCCATGACTGCAGCCCGTGCTTCGCGTACCCGATCCGAAGCCGTATGTACCACCATTTCGGGTTGGACGGGTGTCGAGCAGGCGGTGACCAGCCGCGGCATCCCCTCGACCTCGACGAAACAGATGCGGCACTGGCCCACAACGGTGAGGCCGGGGTGATAGCAATAGGTCGGGACCTCGATCCCGGCAGCTGCCGCCGCCTGCACCAGATTGGTGCCCTCGGCGACCGTTATCTCTGTGCCGTCAATCGTCAAGGTCACCATCTCGCCGCCTCAGATTCCAAACAGCTCACGGTCCGATCGGACCGGCAGGATCGGCAGGGATTTCGGCGCTATCGAGGATGACTTGGATATCGCTTCTTCAAACTCGTGGCCGAAGTGCTCGAGAAAGCTGGCGATTGGACCACAGAAGGCATCTCCCAGCGGACAGATCGTCATTCCCTGGCTGGCGAATCGAGCGATCCGGTGAAGGGTTTCAATATCACCCGGCCGGCCATAACCACGGCGGATGCGGCGGACAATGTCGACCGCCCAGTCCGATCCCTCACGACAGGGGGTGCACTGTCCGCAGGACTCGTGGGCATAGAAGACCAGCAGGTTTTCGAGCGCCCACACCATATCGACCGTTTCGTCCATCACGATGATGCCGCCCGATCCGAGCATCGAACCGGCCTGAGCAACCGACTCGAAATCGGCGGGTGTATCGACTTTGTCGGCGGGCATGATGGGCGCGGACGAACCGCCTGGAATGAACGCCTTGAGCTTTCGGCCGCCTCGCACGCCACCGCAGAGGTCGTCGATGATCTCTCGGAACGTGACGCCCATTGGCGCTTCGTGAACGCCCGGACGCTCGACGTGGCCGGAAACGCAGAATAGCTTGGGTCCGGTGCTGCGTTCGGTACCGATACCGGCGAACCAGGCGCCGCCACGCTCGATAATGTGCGGCACGCAGGCCAGGGTCTCGACGTTGTTGACCACGGTCGGACAACCGAAGAGGCCGACCACTGCCGGAAAGGGTGGTTTGAGACGCGGCAGACCCCGCTTGCCCTCGATCGACTCGATGAGAGCGGTTTCTTCGCCGCAGATGTAGGCGCCCGCACCGCGGTGAATATGAACCTCGAGGTCATAGCCGCGGCCGAGGATATCCTGGCCGAGGTACCCCTTCCGCCTGGCTTCGGCGATCGCCTTGGCCAGTATCTGGGCCTCGTCGACGAACTCGCCGCGGATGTAGATGTAGGCTGAGTCCGCGCCGATGGCATAGGACGCGATCGCGACGCCCTCGAGGACCATGTGGGGGTCGCAGAGAATCAGCTCACGATCCTTGAATGTTCCGGGCTCCGATTCGTCGGCGTTACAGATCATGTATTTCGGTCTGGCCGTGTCTCTGGGGACGAAACTCCATTTAACGCCGGCCGGGAAACCGGCGCCGCCGCGTCCGCGAACCCCCGATGCCTTGACTTCGGCGATCACCTCTCCCGGAGTCATCGACAGCGCCTTGTCGAGTGCTGAGTAGCCCCCCAGCCCGAGGTAAGTGGAAATCGAACGTGAGTTCTTGAGGCCGCGCGCGCGGAGGAGGATTGGGTCGGTCATCGGCCAGCCAACCGGTCAAGAAGTGCGTCCAGCTTCTCGATGGTGAGATCGGTGTGGTAGTCGTTGTTGATCTGGATGACGGGCGCCTCGCCACATGCCCCGAGACACTGCACGTCGGAGAGGCTGAAGAGGCCGTCGGCGGTCGTTTCGCCAAAGTCGATGTCGAGCTTGTGTTTGAGGTGTTCGACAAGCTCCGAGGTGCCGCAGAGCTGGCACGAAAGCGTTGTGCAAACCTGGAGCAGGTATTTCCCTGGCGGCCGACGTCGGTACATGGTGTAAAAAGTGACCACGCCCTCAACGAAGGCCGGCGCGAGATCGAGCCGCTTGGCGACAGCCTCCATGATACCGGGTGAGATCCAACCCCACCGATCCTGGCACAGCCACAGAACCGGCAGGAGGGCGGCACCCTGATCCGGATAGCGTTTGAGAATCCCCCTGATCTGCGCCTCCATCGAGCGATCAAAGGTGACGTCGGCAACCTCTTCCTCGGACGCAACAACAAGCGGCGAGGTCGTGCTATCCGTCACGCGCCACGACCCTTGTCAAGCGCGGTCCGCTGGCGACGCCCCCAGTCGAAGATCCCCTTTCGCCACAGGTAGAGATAGACAAGGAAGAGGAGTGCGAGAAAAGCCACAATCTCCCACAGCGCCGTCAGCGAACCGTGACCCACCACCGACCGGTAGTTGATCGCCCAGGGGTAGAGAAAGGCGACCTCAATGTCGAGCACGACAAAGACCAGAGCAACGAGATAGAACTTGACTGAAATTCGTTTGTGCGCGCGGTCGATGATGGGAACGCCGGACTCGTAGCTTTGCCGTTTGGCTGTTGTGCGTTGCCGGGCCCGTTGGCCGAGGAGAGCCGCGGTGCCGAGCAATATCGCCGCAAACCCCGCTGCGACGACCAGGGCGATGAGGACCGGCATGAATTGATCGGCCATGTTAGATCCTTCGGCGCGAGTCTTACCAACGCGGATCGTAGCCGTACAGAGTGAGCAGGTCAAATCAGCGTCGATTGGGCGCTGGGGATCCTCCTGGGTATCACGGGGCGTGGCTGTCGCATAGCCGATGCCTGGTTGTGGTGACCTCAATTCGAAATCCTGAAACTAAACAATCGAAGACGAGAACCGTAGTACCCTCGTAAAATCGGATGTCCGTTATCGAGCGAGCGGTGACATTCGGAGTAGAGCGAGGAGACGCATGGCAAAGATTTCGCATCGGAGTGTGGGCGTTGTCATGGCTGCTGTTATGGCAACCTCGTGGGCCATCGCTCAAGATACCGATCAGCCACAGGCGATGTTCTTTGCGCCGGTGGAAGTGCCTCTGGTCAGTGTCGAGGTCTACGCGTTTGACCGCAGTGGGCGGCCGGTGCCGGGGTTGACCCTCGGGGACTTCGAGGTTTTCGAGGACGGGGAAAAGGTGGAGATCTCGCACTTCTACGCCTCCCCGGGCATGTCGGATACCGTTTCGGAACCAGAAGAAGAACCGCCGGACGCCGGTTTCGTCGAACCCGCACCGAACCAGGATTTGTATCTGGTGATCTACTTCGACGACACGAATCTCAGCCGCGGGCGGCGACAAGCTGCAGTCGAGCATTTGCGAGCTTTTCTTTCCGCCGAGCTACCGCCCCACTTGCGGGTGATGCTGGTCCGGTACGACGGGCGGAACATCGTCGAGCAGCCGTTTACCGAGGAGACCGATGAAGTGGTGGCTGCGCTCGACGCGATGCGAGACGCCGCCTCGCTCTCTCGCCAGATCGACGAGACGATGATTCTGCGCGAAATCGAGAACGGGGCCGCGATGGGAGCGATGAGCGGCGATCAAGCGACGGAGGTCCTCGAACAATCGGGCAGATCCATCTGGCAGTCGATCGAGGCATATGCCGAACAAACGGTTCATCGGACGCGAACCAGCATTGAAAACGAAAAGCGGATCATCAGCTCGTTGTCCGGTCTCAGCGGCCGCAAAGCGATCCTCCTCGTGACCGATGGCGTGGAGGCGCGGCCCGGAGAGGCGTTGTACCGTGCATGGGGTCAGGTTTTTGGCGACGTCCCGGCCTTCAGGATCGACGCTCAACGCGCCTTTCTGCAGGCTTCGCGCAATGATCTCAGCAACGAGTTCGACGAACTCGCGCGATTTGCCAACGGGAACCGGGTGAGCTTCTACACCTTGTCGGGCGCGGGTGCCGGGATCGCTCGCGCCATGTCGGCTGAGACGCGACTGATGGACGAGGATAGGCTTGCCGTTGATCAGGGGATGAGCGCCGAGGTCCTCATGGCGAACGTGGCCGGGACGACCGGCGGTCGGCCGTTGGTCAACTCGGCCGCTCTTGCAGGCCAGCTCAACGAGGTGTCACAAGAGCTGGCGAGCTACTACTCCTTGGCTTTCGAACCGCAGCACCTGGGCGACGGCAAATACCACCGGCTCAATGTCAGGGTCGACCGGGACGGCGTCAGCCTTCGGCATCGTGAGGGCTATTTGGATGTCCCTCTGGACGATCGGATCAACAACAAGACGTTGGCCGCAGCGATACACGGTGTTGCCGACAATCCGCTCGGAATTACAATCGCGACGAACGGCGAGATCGTCAAGCGAGATGACGGGACATTCCTTGTTCCGGTGATCATTACGGTGCCAATCGGACAGTTGGTGTTGATTCCGTCAGTAGATGACCATAATGGCCGGATTTCGATCTACCTGACGGTGCGAGATCAACGGGGGGACCTCTCACCTACGGTCCACCGCGAATATCCGATCGTGGTTCCAAATGATCGTCTCGCCGGCGCGCTCGGCCAAAGCGCCGGCTTCACCTTGCGCCTCGCAGTGCGCCCGGGAAGGCAAAGGATTGCTGTTGGGCTGAGAGATGAGGTCGCACGGTCCGAATCCGTGACGTTCTTCGAGGTCGAGGTCGGCGATACCGCGGGTACGAGCGGTTGATGGTCGTTCTTCCGCGTCGACAGGCGTCACCGCACCGAGGCCGCGTCCTCCGCCCGCTCCTTTGCGCGCTTGCGTCCGGCCTCGTGATCGCCGGCGTCGGACAAGCCGGGTTTTTCGCAGCTGAACCTCGGGAGACCCAATTGGCAGCGCTCGAGGCGATCGATATCGGCGCTGTGAAGGCGAGCACCGGGGGCCTGTTGCTCTCCGGGCAGGCGGGCGGTGACGTCGATGGCGCGCTGATCTGGTCGCTTTCAGGTCGCGATGAAACCGGCGCTGTCGAGGTGCCGTTCGTGATCGAGGTCGATGGCGGCGGCCTGCTCACCGGAAGCAGTGCGCGCCGGATGGCTTTCGGCATCTACGCCTATGTGGTCGACGGCGACGGACGGGTGGTCGACTACATTGCTCAGGGTTTGGTATTGGACGCCGAATCCTATCGTGATCGCATCCTCGGTTCGGGCTTGAAGTTCGTGGGCCGATTCGCGCTGGATCCGGGCGATTACACGCTCAGAGTCATGGTCCAGAACAACGGGACCAGCAGATATTTCATGTCGTGGAACATCGTTAATGTTCCCGCCGCCGACGACCGGTCGCCGCGACTCCTGCCGCCCTTGTTTCCGGACCCTGGGACCGAGTGGACAGTTGTATGGCAGCACGGCGAACGGGTCGCCTTTGCAGTTGAAAACGGGGCCGGTGTGCTGCCCGCCGCCAAGCCGGCGTTGGTAGAGAACCAACCGTCCGAGCTTTACCTCGGGGGTTATGGTTGGGACGAAAAATCGGTGGTGGAGATTCGAATCCTCAACCAAATCGGGCGGACCGTATCCGAGCCCCTGGTCCACTTCGCCGGTCCCGCGGTCGGCGATTTTCAGTTCCGACGGATCGACCTCACTCCCATTGATCTGCCGCCGGGCGAGTACAGCCTCGTCGTGACGCTGACGGACGAGAACGCCCGCGAGGTGCTCCGGCGGGCTCTACGGTTGACCGTGGTGGGCGAGGGGGAGACTCGGGGATGGGCGGGCGTCGGAGATCCGGCAATTGTTACGGGCGCGAGCGCCGCTGTTGAAGGTTCGGAAAAGAGGCAGAAGCTCGACAAAAAGGACCTCCAAACCGCCTACCGCCGGGCGCTGCGGCCTCTCGGCGAGGGTGACGCGGTGGCGGCACGTCGTCAGGTGGCCGAACTGGAACTCCGCACGATCGCCGCCAATTCGAGAACCTCTCTGTTGACTCTGAGTGAGGCGGAACTCGCCGAGGCGCGGGACCTGGCAAAGGTCGACCCGACCTGCCTGATGCCGTTGGCGTTACTGCACCGGGACCTCTATCGGGGCTATTCCGCTCGGCACGAGGGACTTCTCGCCGCCCACGCTCGAAAAATGGCGATCACCTTTGCCGAAGATCTCGGGCGCATGAAACCGTATTACGGTTTCTCGGAAGGACTGATGGTAAATTTCGCTTCTGATCTTGCGCAGAGCGGCGCGTCGAGCGCAGCCCGAGACCTGCTCGAGCGTGCCCTGCGCCTCGATCGCGGGTATCGTCCCGCCTTACTGTCACTCGGTTTCAGCCTCGAGCGGGATTCCACATATCTCGAAGCGGCGGCGGTCTACCAGACCCTTGTCGATACCCACCCGGACTTCGACGAGGGGCGGCTGCGTCTTGCGGTCAACCTGATCCGCACCGGGCGGGACGAGGCGGGTGAGGAGCTTCTCAGGGGCCTGCTGGGGACGGGAGCGGAGCCCTGGGTCGAAGCCGTTGCTGCAGAGGAGTTGGTCCGGCAGAGCGCCGACCAAAGGAAGCTCCTGCCGGTGGCGGAACGCGAAGTCCGGGCAGCTCTCGATCTCCTGCCCGACGATCAACGGCTGTGGATCCTGCTCGCCGCAATACTCGAGAATTCGGACCGTCACGACGAAGCCGTCAAAGTGCTCAACGACCTTCCGCCTGCGGGCAGAGGAGTGTCACCACGTGCACGCTACGCGGAGTGGCCGGCACTGGGCGTCAGGGCGTCGCAATCCCACCTCAATCGACGGGCCTCGGAGGCGGTGCCCGCCCTCAAGGCGGCGCTGGCTACACAGGGGGGGGCGCATTGAGGTCTTTCCTCTTGGTCTTGGGCACGGTACTGCTGTCAGCGTTGCCGTTGGGCGCGCAGGAGATCTGGGTCTCTATCGTTGAACCCAAGGACGGGAGTCCGGTCATCGGCGAGCTCGATGTCGTTGTCGAGGTCGTGTCGCGCGCCGACATCGCTGAGCTCGAGTTCCAGCTGGACGGACGGCCAATCGGCACCCTGTCGATGGAGCCCTTTCGCATGCATGTCGATCTGGGTGAGAAAAATGAACCGCATCGATTTTCGGTGGTCGCTCGGGACGTCGAAGGGAATCGCGCCACGGACTCCGTGAACACGCAACCAATGCCCATATCTGCCGATTACGAGGTCGAACTCCAACAACTCTACGTTTCGGTCGCTCGCGGCGGCGAACGAGTGCTGGATGTCGAGCAGGAAGACTTCACCGTGAGCGATGAGGGCGAGCCTCAGGAGTTGGTGACTTTCGCCCGTGGTGATATTCCGTTCACCGCCGTCCTCCTGATTGATGCGAGCGCTTCGATGTTCGGAGAAAAAATCGAATCGGCGGTTGCTGGCGCAGCGTCGTTCATCCATGGCATGCAAGAGCTCGATCAGGCCCAGGTGATGGTTTTTTCGGACCAGCTCCTCAGCACGACCCCAATCACCGACTCCAAGGAGGTCCTGACGGCGGGGCTCGGCAGAACAGAGGCGCGCGGAGGAACGGCCCTTCAGGACCACCTCTTCGTCGCCTTGGAGCTCATCGCTCAACGCCAGGGGAGACGGGTGATGATTCTGCTCTCGGACGGTGTCGACACACACAGCGTGTTGCGTATGCCTCAGGTCTTTGACGTCGCGCGCAAGAGCAACGCGCTGGTCTATTGGATCCGCATTTCGGGCGGTAACGAGAGGCAAATGGCGGATGCGGGCATCAACATGACCTCTGCCTGGAAGGACGCGGCTCAGTACCGTAATCAACTCGAATTGCTGACCCAGATGGTAGACGAGAGCGGAGGCCGGATACTCGAGGTTGCTGCTCTGGAGCAGATCCGACCGGTGTTCATCGACATCCTGAAGGAGCTTCGCGAGCAGTACGTGCTGGGCTATTACCCGAACAACAGGCGGAACGACGGGCGCTGGCACAAGGTGAGGGTTGGCGTGGCCGGCGAGAACCTCGAGATCAGGGCACCCAGAGGGTATGTGGATCACTGATCCGCATGCCGTCAGCAATCAGCTCTCGGCCCTCAGCTCATCGCAGGCACAAAGAGGCCGGAGGAGTCTGAGCAGACCCCGACAACCCAGAGAGTGAAGTCGGTCTTCTCGGAGCTGATCGCTGACAGCCGATAGCTGATCGCTTCTGGTATCCTCCAGCTCCGACGGAGATTCGATGCAGCACGAAATCATCCTCATCCTCGATTTTGGATCGCAGTACACCCAGCTCATCGCCCGTCGATTACGCGAGCTCGGCGTGAAGACGGTGATCGAACGGGGGGATCTCAGCGGAGAACACATCCGAGGTGCCGCGCCGATCGCGATTGTCCTTTCCGGGGGACCGGCGAGCGTCTTCGAGGAAGGTGCGCCGCAAGTGGACCCTGCCGTCTTCGAGCTCGGAATCCCGGTGCTCGGTATCTGCTACGGCCTCCACCTCATGGCCCGCGATCTGGGGGGCGATGTGCGCTCGTCGGCACGGCGCGAATACGGTCTCGCGGAGCTCGAGGTCGTTCAACAGGATTCGTTTTTTGATGGTACACCGCGCCAACAACGGGTGTGGATGAGTCACGGCGATCTCGTTGAAAGGATGCCGGAAGGGTTCGAAGTCCTCGCACAAACCGTCACCACCAAGGTGGCGGCAATGTTCGATCGCGCGCGCAGGTTCGTCGGCCTTCAGTTTCATCCGGAGGTTCGACACACTCCGCACGGAACGACCATGTTGGAGCATTTCATCACCCTCGCTGGGGCCAAGCGCGACTGGAACCCGGCCGCGATCCGGCACGATCTGGTCGCAGAGCTCGAAACGAAGGTCGCCGAAGGCAAGGTGATCTGCGGAGTTTCGGGAGGCGTCGACTCATCGGTGACCGCGGTTCTGCTTCGCGAGGCTATCGGCGACCGCGTGGTGCCGATTTTTGTCGATACCGGTCTGTTACGGAAGGATGAGGGCGATGCGGTGGAAAGGAGTTTTGCCGACTTCGGTTTCCACCTCGATCGGGTGGACGCTTCCGAGCGCTTCTTCAATGCCCTTGCCGGCGTCGGGGACCCCGAGGAGAAGCGCAAGATCATCGGCCGCGAGTTCGTGGAAGTGTTCGAGGCCGAGGCCGCGCGATTTTCCGACGCGCGGTATCTCGCCCAGGGGACCCTGTATCCGGACGTTATCGAGTCATCCGGAGTCCGCGGAACCGCCGCGGTCATTAAGACCCACCACAACGTCGGAGGGCTGCCCGACCGGCTCGGTCTCGATCTGGTGGAACCGTTGCGTGATCTGTTCAAGGACGAGGTGCGCAGGGTAGGGGAGGAGCTTGGCCTCCCGCATGACTTCGTGTGGCGCCACCCCTTCCCGGGGCCTGGGCTGGCGGTGAGGATTCT
Source organism: uncultured Thermoanaerobaculia bacterium (assembly GCA_964423595.1). Classification (GTDB taxonomy): domain Bacteria; phylum Acidobacteriota; class Thermoanaerobaculia; order Thermoanaerobaculales; family Sulfomarinibacteraceae; genus Sulfomarinibacter. The sequence goes on from CAYRFI010000018.1 coordinate 21,363, forward strand.
GGGCGCGATCGAACCGGGTCGTGTCCGGACGTTGCAGGCGGCCGACGCTATCGTCATTGAAGAGATCCGGTCTGCAGGACTCTACGACGAGATCTCACAGGCGTTGTGCGTTCTCCTGCCGGTCAAGAGCGTTGGCGTGATGGGAGACTCGCGGACCTATGAAAACGTGCTCGCCCTGCGCGCGGTGACCACAACCGACTTCATGACGGCCGATTGGTATCGCTTCCCTCCGGAGGTGCTTGACCGTATTGCGCGGCGCGTGGTGAACGAGGTTGCGGGGATCAATCGCGTTGTGTACGATGTGACGTCCAAGCCTCCTGGCACGATCGAGTGGGAGTAAGCGCAAGTAATCAGTGAGCAGTGACCGTCAACCAGTCCCACGCGCGCGACCCCACAGACTCACAGACTCACAGACTGACTACTGGTTACTGGGCGGACGGGTCGGTACTGATTACTGGGTGGGCGGGTGGTAGAATGCGTTCCGTCGCCGGTTCAGCTTTACCCGGCGGCTCGACCGTCGGGCACGACGGTTCCCCCAAGGAGGCAACTCATGGCACGGACGAAGGTCGTTATCATGGGTGCGGCTGGCCGTGATTTCCACAATTTCAACTGTCTGTTTCGCGATAACGAGGACTACGACGTGGTAGCGTTCACCGCCACTCAGATCCCGGACATCGAGGACCGGACCTACCCGACCGCGCTCGCCGGTTCGCTCTACCCCAACGGCATCCCGATCCTTCCCGAAGCTGATCTCGAAAAGGTGATCAAGGAAAACGCTGTCGATGAGGTGTGGTTCAGCTACTCCGACGTTCCCCACACCTACGTGATGCACAAGGGCTCCCAGGTGATCGGATGGGGGCCGCATTTCGGCATCTGCTCGGCCACCAAGACGATGATCGAGTCGACCAAACCGGTTATCGCGATTACTGCGGTTCGCACCGGCGTCGGCAAATCGCAAACCACGCGCTATGTGTCTCGAATCCTCAAGAAGATGGGCAAGCGAGTGGTCGCGATCCGTCACCCGATGCCCTACGGCGACCTTGCCAAACAGGCATGCCAGCGCTTCGAAACGTATGAGGACCTCGACCGACATCGTTGCACGATCGAGGAGCGTGAGGAGTACGAACCTCACATCGACAACGGTTTTGTCGTCTACGCCGGCGTCGACTACGAGATGATCGTCCGCGAGGCCGAAAAGGAAGCCGATGTCATCCTCTGGGATGGCGGCAATAACGACACGCCCTTCTATCACCCGGACCTCCACATCACGCTCGTCGATCCGCATCGGGCCGGGCATGAGCTGTCCTACTACCCGGGTGAAACCAACCTGCGAATTTCGCATCTCCTGATCGTCAACAAGGTGGACACCGCTGATCCGGTCAAGGTCGAGCAGGTGATCGACACGTGCCGCGAGGTTAATCCCGCGGCGCGGACCATCAAGTGCCGCTCGGTCATTACCGTGGACGAACCCGACCTGATTGCGGGCAAGCGCGCGCTGGTCGTCGAAGACGGACCGACGCTCACGCATGGTGGTATGACGTACGGCGCGGGATGGTTTGCAGCCAAGCAGGCCGGCGCGGTGGAAATCGTCGATGCACGCCCGAACGCTGTCGGCACAATCAAGGAGACCTACGAAAAGTACCCCAACGCGGCGCGGATTCTGCCGGCCATGGGTTACGGTGACCAACAGGTCAAGGATCTCGAGGACACCATCAACGCGACCGACGCGGACGTTGTGGTGGAAGGCACACCGATCGACTTGAAACGGATCATTACGGTCAACAAGCCGATCGCCAACGTCAGATACGACCTCGAGGAGGTCGAGCCAGGGACCATCGAAGAGATGGTGGCCAAGGCTGTCGACAAGGGCTGAGAAGGGCTGAGCCGGGCGAACGATGGGCTCTCGCGGGTCCTCCGTGGCACTGTGGGTTGCGGCGTTCGCGGTCACAGTCGTGCTCGCCGTCTTTCAGCGCATGACCGGTCCCAGCTACCCGCTGGGAGGAACAGCTGCTTTCGCCAACGGCGTGTCGATTCGCTATAAGCTGCCGCGCTCGGACGAGGGCCGGGGGACGCTGACAGTCGCCATCCCTGCGCCAGCGGCCGCAACCCAGGCGATCCTCGAGTGGCGGCGCTTTCCGACCGAAGAGCCCTACCGACGACAGGCGATGACGGCGAACGCCGATGGGCGGCTTGAGGCGCGGATTCCACGACAACCGGCGGCCGGCAAGGTCGAGTATCGAATCCTGATCGAGACCGCTGGTGCGGTGCAGTCGATTCCGGCAACTGAGACCGTGGTTGCGCGGTATCGTGGCGAAGTCCCGGCGTGTGTGTTGATACCTCACATCGTGGCAATGTTTCTCAGCATGTTGGTGTCTTCGCGGGCACTCTTTGAGGTCCTCCGTCCGGGAGGGCCACCGGCCCGCGGTTTGGTGCTTGTCTCGATGGTGCTGTTGGTGGTCGGCGGGCTGATCCTCGGTCCAACTGTCCAACGTTTTGCTTTTGGGGCGTATTGGACCGGCTGGCCGTTTGGCCACGACCTCACGGACAACAAGACCCTGATTGCTTTTCTAGCCTGGCTGCCTGCCACAGTTCTTGCGTGGCGACGGGCTCCGACGAGGCTGGCGGTGACGCTGGGATGGGTAGTGATGATGAGCGTATTCCTCATTCCTCACAGCGCGCGCGGTTCGCAGCTCGAATGGTCGGAGGTTGGCGGAGGGTTGGAGGATGCCGGATACCAGATGAGGGCAAAAGATAGTCGCGGCTCCGTGAGGGTGAGCGGATCTGGGATTCGGCATCTGGAATCTGACGCCGGGTGATATTCTGATCGCTATGGATCGGGAAATCATTCGAGCGGAGGGACATCGGCGCTTCGTGCTCGTCCGCACGGGAAGCGTGAGGTGCGCTTTTCCCGCCTCGGACGTGGTCCGGGTGGTGCGGCACCTGCGTTGCTACGCGGTGCCCGGATCACGGTCCCATTTCATCGGCCTCGCCCAGTATGGTGGTGATCCGCTGCCTGTGCTCGATCTCCATACCTTGGTCGAGGGCGGAGCCCCAAGTGCTCGCCGTCAGGCGATGGTCATTCTGGGGAGAGGGCGGAGACGCAGGCGATCCGTTCTGGGGCTGGCCGTCGATGAAGTTCTGCAGGTCTTGGAGCTGCCCGAAGGGATTGTCCTGGGCCCTGGTTCAGCCCTCGTGGCTGATACGGTCGAGATCGATGGCGGAACTGTGAAGGTCGTGAACACGGGACAACTTCTCGGCGAGAAGACGGAAGATCCGGGGGCGATGAATGGCTGAAAAATGGAGTGTGGGAGGATTCCGCGGCTGGTTGGGGGCGGGTCTGATGGTGGTGGTCGTGTTGGTGGGCGGTGCCTTCCTCGAGACGACCGTCGACGACACAGGAGAGAGCTGGTTTCTTCACGCTTTTCTGGTGATCGGCCTTTTCGCGACCGTCGCCTACACGCTGTTGGTTCATCTCCCTACGCGCCGCAAGTTGAGGGACGCCCGGGCCCTTCAAAACAACTACGATAAGCAATGCGAAACGCTGGCGTCATCTCTCGACGACCTTCGGCACGGCGACCTGGTGGCTGCGCGCGAGGCGATCGATTCTCTTCCGGATGTTATGCGCAGGGCGGTGGACGCGGCGAGTCGCGCGCTCGCGGCCCTGATCCAGCAGATTCAATCATCTTCGATCGAGGTGGCCACCGCCGCCGGAACCGTCCAGAAAATCTCATCGGAGCTCGCGTCGGCCTCCAGCCAGCAGGCTGCAGCGGTCGTCGAGATTACAGCGACGACCGAGGAGCTGGCCCGCACGGCGGGCCAGATCGCGAGCAATGCCTCGATCCAAGCAGAGCTCGCCGCGCACTCCGAAACCGCGGGGGACGAGGGCGCCACAGCCCTCGAGTCGGCGGTTTCCGGCGTCGAGGCCGTGCGCCAGCATATGGAGGCCATTGCCAGTCGTGCCGATACTCTCGGGAGTCGCTCGAGGGAGATCTACCGGGTCCTCGATCTGATCACGGAAATCGCGCAGGAGACCCATATCCTCGCCCTCAATGCGGCCATTGAGGCTTCGTCAGCCGGCGAGCACGGAGAGCGTTTCGCGGTGGTTGCGGACGAGGTCCGCCGCCTTGCCGAACGCTCGCGCGAGTCTGTGGATTCCGTACGGACCCACCTCGACGAATTCGCGGGATCCATACGGGGCGTGGTCGTGGCCACGGAGGAGGGGAGCAAGGCGGCACACCAGGTTCTCGAGGGCAGCAAGAACACTCGTGAGGCCATCGTGCAGCTGCAAAGCGCTCTTGCCGAAACCGCCGGGGCGGCGCGTGAGATTTCGCTTGCCACCCAGGAGCAGGGGATCGCGTCGGACGAGGTGGTCCTGACTTTGCGCGAGGTGAGCGAGGTTGTGCAGCGCATCGCCAAAGGCTTGGGTCAGTACACCGGCGCCGCTGAACGCCTCAACCAGTTGGCCCTCTCGATCCAAATTCTCACCCAGAGCTTCCGAATCGACTCGGAGCACTCGCTCAGACACCACCTCGCAGGCTGGACGGATCGCTTGCGCGAAAACTCTGGAAACCTGGAGGTCGTCGGTGGTGTCCTCGAGGATCTTCTTGAGGAGTGTCCGTATCTCGAGCTCGCCTACCTGGTGGATGTTGCCGGTTCGATGATCTCTTTTGCCGCCAACCGTGACCTGGTTGGAAACCGGGAGCATCCCGGGGGCGCCGCGGTCGGGCAGAACTACGCCGATCGGCTGTGGTTTCAGGCGCTTTCGAGGGACGGCCGGTCGGCAGTGACGCCAATCTACGAATCGCTGTTGACCGACGATCCCTGCTTCACGATTGCCATCGCGGTTCGCGATGCTGACGGCGAGGTTTTCGGTACCCTCGGGGTCGACGTGAACCTGTTGAACTGGACCAAGATCTGAACCAGAAGACGACTGACGCCGATTTGCACGTAATTTTTCTCGAAGAAGCCGGCGAGCGTGTCGATCGGATTCTCGAGCTCGTTGCGGGCGTGGAGGGGGACGAGCAGGCAGCCATCCAGCTTCGGCGAGAGCTGCACGCCCTCAAGGGCGCCAGCCGGATGATGGGGTTGCGGGAGATTGCCGAAACGTGCCACCGGGCGGAAGACCTGCTCGATGGCCCCGATCCGGCACAGCGCGGTGAGTTCGAGTCGATCGGCGACCAGCTGCGGTCGTTGTTGGAATCGCTCACCGGAGCCGGCGATGGACCGGGAGCGGGCGCAGACACTCCAGCGGAGATCGAAAGCCACACCTCAGGCCGGGCTCTCCGGCGCCGCGAGGAGCTACGGGTCGCTTCCGAGATCATCGACGACCTCGCCGATCGCGGCGCGCGCTTACGGGTTGTGTCGGTTGCAGCGGAGGGGCTTGCGGATCGGATCTTCAGGCTCGCCGCGCTGGCCGAGCGTGGCGTCGGAGAACGTGATCCCCGGCAGGTCCTCGCGACACTCGCGATCTCTTTACGTCAGGCGGCGATGGAATTCGAATCCGGACAGCGGATCTTTCGTCGCCTCAGCGGCCGGCAGCTCGACGCTCTTCTCCGCCTCCAGGTGCAGCCGCTCAAACCCTTTCTGAGAAACCTGGCTCGTCACGCGCGTGAGCTGGCGGTGTCGCTCGGGAAGAAGGTCGAAGTGAGGGTGAGGGCGGGAGATGCACAGCTCGATCGGCGGATCGTCAATGCCCTTCGGGAAGCGTTCCTGCATCTCGTGCGGAACTCGGTGGATCACGGGATTGAAGGCCCGAACGAGCGGAGGAGTCTGGGTAAGAAGGAGGTCGGGAGCATCCGGATCGAAGCGGTGGAGGAGGGAGACCGGGTTCGGATCAGGGTGATTGACGACGGTCGGGGGATCGATATCGATGAGGTTGTGAGAACGGCGGTTGAGCGCCAGATCGTAGCTCCGGAAGCGGCACGAACCATCGAGGTCGCGGAGGCGCTGCAGCTCCTCCTCCGTCCAGGCTTTACCACCCGCGCGGAAACCTCCGAGCTCTCGGGAAGAGGCATCGGCCTCGACGCCGTCGCCGCAACGGTGCGGTCGGTCGGTGGCGATCTCTGGATGCGGTCGACGGTCGGCGAGGGGACCGAGGTCAACGTCGAGGTGCCGGTCGCACGCCGCGGTGACCGTGTACTGGTTTTGCAGGTCGGAACACATCAGGTGGCGGTGCCGGCCTCACCTGTTCGGGCGTATCGCAGCATCGTGCCGGAATTGGTCGCGGTTGAAGGCGATCGACGAGTGCTCCGGATTCGTGGTGAGGTTGTCGCTGCGCGATTTCTCTCTGAGATTCTCGGCGAGCTGCCGTCCGATACCGGGGTCATGGTGGAGATGGTTTTTGGTGGCAGACCGGTGGCGCTCGTGGCTGATTCCATCATCGGTGAGGAGGAGGTGATCGTGAGGCCCCTGCCCAGAGTCATAGGTGCGCCGGAATCCATCGAGGGCATGACTTTGCTTGCCAGCGGACGCCCGGTGCCCGTCCTCTCGCTCCAGAGCATGGCTGCCTACGATGGGAGTATTGTTATGGCCCGTACTCCGGTTTCCGGACCATCAGTCCCCATCCACGTCCTCTTGGTTGACGACTCACGGGTGACGCGGGAGATGATGCGTCGGTTGCTCGAGGATGCGGGATTTACAGTTACCGGAGTCGGGTCAGCCGACGATGCGATGCTCGCTCTCGCTCGAGAGCACGTGGATTGTCTGGTGACCGATATCGAGATGCCCGGTGTCGATGGTTTGGATTTGGCGCGGCGACTGCGCCGCGAATCCGAGCACATCGGTCTCCCAATCGTCGTGGTGTCGACGCTCGACCGTCCATCTGACCGACTCGCGGGCCTCGAGTCCGGCGCCGACGCGTACCTCACCAAGCAGGGCCTTGACGTGCGCGAGCTGGTGGCCCTGATCAATCGTGTGGGGGGAGGCCGTTGAGCGGCAGGGTGAAGGTGCTGCTGGCCGATCGTTCGCGCTCAGTGCGCGCGGTTCTTCGCCGTTTGCTCGAGGAGGCGCCCGGGATCGAGGTCGTGGCCGACGCCGACGATGGCGGGGAGGTCGTCCGCCTGGTGGCTGAAATGGCACCCACTGCGGTGATTCTCGACCTCGACCTACCGTCCCTGCGGGGGCGCGCACTTGTCGAGCGAATCACTACAGGGACGCGGATCCCGATCTTCGTGCTGGCGCCCAAGGGGAACCAAGAAAACACCAGGATCGCCATCAGTCTTCACAACCTCGGCGTGGTCGCGGTCTTTCCGAAACCGGAGGCGCCTTCCGAGTGGAACGCCCTGGGTCGGGCCCTGACCGATGCGGTGCGGCAGGTCCAATCGTACTCAGGGGATGCGAGAGGAGTGTCGCCCGTACCGGACATCACTCCCGCGATCATGCGCGAGCTGCGATTCGTCGCGATTGGAGCTTCCACCGGAGGCCCGGGAGCGGTGTACCATTTGTTGGCCGCCCTGGGACGACGAACCAAGGTCGGGGTTGCATTCGTCCAACACATCGCCGAAGGTTTTGAAGGTGTCCTTGCCGAATGGTTGGCGACTGAGCTCGGGATGGATGTGGCGGTCGCGCGCCACGGCGAGCAACTGAGCTCCGGCAAGGTGCGCATCGCTCCACCGGGCCTCCATCTGTTGGTGGATCGTCACGGCACGTTGCGCCTTGATGAATTGACGGCGCCTGTCTGCGGTCATCGCCCCGCCGTGGAAGTGCTCTTCCGGAGTTTGCGCGATCAGCCTCCGGGCCGGGTTGCCGCGGTTCTCCTGTCGGGGATGGGTTCGGACGGTGCCGAGGCGATGTCCGAGCTACGGAATGCGAACGTATTGACCGTGGTTCAGGACGAAGGCTCGTGCGCGATCTTCGGAATGCCGCGCGCCGCGATCAATCGTCGAGCCGCTGCGTTCGCTCTCTCCCCACCGCAGATCGGTCGACTGCTCGCGTGGGCAAGCGGAACCACACTGTGAGTGAAATGATCGACGAAGTCGCCCACCTCATCGAAGCGGCAAGCGGATTCGTCATCGGCGATCAAAACACCGATGTGTTGGTTTCATTTGTCAGAGAAAGGGTGGCGCGGGGCGGATTTTCAGGAGTGGAACGCTACGTCGACTACCTCCGTCGTCACCCGGATTCCGAGGAGTGGCGGCACATTCTCAGCAAGATCACGATCAAAGAGTCCTATCTCTTTCGTGCCAACGCCCAGTTCGAGGCTCTTGTGGGCACGATTCTCTCGGAGATCGCCAGACGGCGGACTGACCGGCGCCTGAAGGTGTGGTGTGCAGGTTGCGCTCGCGGAGAAGAGGCCGCGACGCTGGCCATCGTGCTCGCCGATCACCCGGTGGTCGGCACATGGCAATGGAGTGTGCTTGCCACCGATGTCGATGAGGCGGCCCTGGTCGAAGCAGAAAGAGGGGTCTACGGACCCCGCGCTGTTGGTCGGGTACCCGCAACGACGCTCGAGCGACATTTCGTGCGCCACGGTGACCGCTACGAGCTCAAGGCCGAACTTCGGGGGCGCATCGACTACCGGCGCCTGAATCTGGTCAAACAACCTCTGGATCTCGCGGGCGAACTCTTCGATGTGATTTTCCTGCGAAACGTGCTGATCTATTTTCGACCTGAAATCCAGCGGCGTGTGGTCGAGAGTGTCGAGGAGGTGCTCGAACCGGAGGGCGTTGTATTCCTCGGTCCGAGCGAGTCGCTGATGCACCTTGGAACGAGATTACGAGCGAGAGATCTTGGCGACTGTTTTTGCTACCGCCTACCGCGGACATCCGGTGAAGACGGAACGGATGCCGTGATCGCGGATCACACCGGGGGTCCAACGCCGAGTTCAACCCTGGTGGGGCCAGTGTCGATGCCTCGTGCGACGCCGCACGATAGGGACACGTCTCTATCGTTCGATGTCCGTCTCGAGGCGATGATCAGAGCACTGGAAAACGGCCAGAACCGCCGCGCGGTCGCCGGATTCGTCTCACTCCGGCGGGAGCTCCCAGAGAGTGCGGTAACGCATGCGTTGGAGGGTGTCGCATACGAGCAGCTCGCAGATCAGGAAAAAGCCGCGAACGCGTATCGGGCCGCACTCTATCTTTCGCCGGAGATGGATGAGGTGCGTTTCCTTCTCGCGCGGGTACTCGAAGGGCTCGGGAGGTCGCGTGAAGCGGCACGCGAGTACCGCACGGCACTCGCCGGACTCGGTCCCGCAGGCGGCTTCATGACCTCGATCCTGAATCGGCTAGGCTTTCCCGACCACCATCAGATGAGTCAGATCTGTCTCGAAAAGATAAAATGTAAATAGGTATTTCTCTCAACACAAGTATCGTTGACGCGACCCTACCAGTCGACCTCGACTTTGCGCGGTTTACCGCCGAATCGTGACACCTGAACCCATCGATGGCGCTTGCCGAAGTCATAGAGATCGCGTGTAACGCGAACGTCTTCCCGACAGTACTCGATGATTTTATCGACTTCACCGAGCCGCCACCATTCAAGGGCCTGCATCCCATCCGCGATCTTTCCTTCGCCAAGGGTCGCCGTGACGACACTATCGAGCTTGGGCCTGAAACCGAGGCGTTCCTCGAGGTCGAACATCAGATCGAGGGTCGGGAGCTTCTGGAGTTGCTCCTCGGTGTAGGCGCGGAGAACCTCGTAGTCAAAACCGCGAATGTTGTATCCGACCACCAGGCTGGCCTCGAGGAGGAGGTCGACGAGCTTTGAGATCGTTTCCTCCATGACGACCAGGAACTCGTCGAGGTCGTAGCGGTAGGCGACACCCACCGAGACTCCGAGCCTATGGAACTGGCTGCGGCCGCCGACCTCGGCGAAAGCGCGCTGAGTTTCGAGATCGAAGACAACAACCTTGTCACCAGCCTTCACCTCGCGCTGAGGGTTTGCTGCGAAGAGGTCCATCTGGCCGTCCCAATACTCCAAGATTTCCTCCAATATCCACGGTGCGCGGGGGAGTGTAGCATCGCTTGGCCACCCGCCCGCCCGGATCCCAGATGCCAGATGCCAGAAGAAGGGGGGAAGAAGAATCCACCCTTGTGGGGGAGGGAGGATCCGGCATCCGGTATCTGAGATCTGAATTCGGGTCGGGCGAGGCCGCGAGCGGGCACTGTATACTCCCCCGCGATGATGACGATAGTGGAACAGGAATCCAACGTGCCGCCGGTCGAGCTGACGATCTTTTCGGGTCCTCTCGATCTGCTCCTGCATCTGATTCGGAAAAACGAGGTGTCGATCTACGACATCCCCATCGTCAGCATCTGTGACCAGTACCATACCCACCTCCGCGCGATGCAAGAGCTCGACCTCGATGTCGCCGGCGAATTCCTCTGGATGGCCTCCTGGCTGCTGCACCTGAAATCGAAGATGTTGTTGCCCAGTGTGGTCGAGAGCGAGGAGGACCCACGAGACGAGCTCGTGGAACGCCTGCTGGCCTACCGAAGGGTCAAGGGGCTTGCATCATATCTGCACGACACCGATATCGTGAGACGCTGCCTCTGGACGCCCGAGATGTCGACGAAAACCGATTCGCCTGCTGAAAAGGAACTCGATTGGGAGGATGTCGACCTGCGGCTTCTTGCACAAACCTACCTGGACGTTATCGGGCGTTTTGAGGCGTCGCATCCACCACCCATCCACGTTCTCCCTCTTCGCTTCAAAGTGGAAGAAAAGATGAGGGATATTTACCAGCGAGTGACGAACGATGGGTTGGTGCCACTGCTTCGGCATCTGAACTCGCGATCCGACCCTGAGGAGGTTGTGACGGTAATTGTAGCGACACTCGAGCTTGTTCGCCTGCGCGGCGTGTTTGCCGAGCAAAGGAGAGCATTCGCCGAGATCTACCTGCGGCCCGGCGATCGGCAACTGAGCAGCAAGGAACTGCTGCACCACGGAGAGAACAGTGGATAGAGAGACGCTCACCGCCTCGATCGAAGCGATCCTTTTGACCGCCGGTGGATCGGTTTCAGTGGCGGCCCTGGTGGAGGCTGTGGACGAAAACGAGTTCGACGCCGAGGAGATTGAGAAGGTCCTCGATTCGATAGCAGGAACCTGGGACAGACCGGATAGCGGGATCAGGCTCGAGCGGGTGGCCGATGGCTGGCGCTGCGTCACGCCTGCACCCCTCGATTCATATCTGCGAAGCTATCACGGCATCGCCGCGCGGCAGCGCCTGTCGCAGGCGGCCCTCGAGGTGTTGGCGATCGTCGCTCACCGGCAACCCGTGACGCTCCCCGAGATCAATTTCATCAGGGGCGCGAACTCGTCGAGCGTGGTCAGGACTTTGATGGAACGAAAGCTCCTGAGAATGGCCGGACGAAAGAAGGTGGTCGGGAAGCCGTTTCTCTACCGGACTTCGAAGGAGTTTCTCGTACACTTCGGCCTCGAGCGCGCCGAGGATCTACCCGATCCGGAAGAGCTGGTCCGGGACGAGACTCTGCCGGCAGAGTAGACGCACCGTGATCAGTCAAGGGTGACGATCTGCGCCGGTCGCCCCGGCCACAAGGCGGCGCCCACCTCGCCCGCCAGATCTCGTAATCGCCTCTCGAGAGCATCGAGCGCCCATTGACGGGTTACCTCGACCACGAGAAAGCCGGCGAGGATCGTGGCCAGGGCGGGCACCACACCGGCGGCGATTCCGCTTGCTATCCATACCGCTGCTGCCGCGAACAAGACGCCGCCAAAACCGGCGGCGTGAGCACCGTGGGTTTCGAGAGGCGTGCAACTCACCACCAGCTCCCAGAGATCCGGATGCTGAGTGAGGTGGATGCTCAGCTCTTCATCGACGTCGCGGGGCACGAGTCCGAAAACCCGAGTCTGCCACGGCAGGATGATGCGCCAACCCGAAAAGCGGTCACGGGTGGCGGTCAGATCAGAGGCATCGAGGACTTCCGAAACCCGCGTTTCGAACTCGAACGGCGCCGCACCGGCCGGGACCTGATAGGACAGGATGAGGCTCCTCCCGGGCTCTTTTCGGGCCAATTCGGGAAGCCAGGTGGAGAAGCGGGACATCGGAGGATTATGAGGGGAACGTGGAGCGGGGTCAAAGGCAGGAGTAGTGGCAGTGCGGCTATACGGGGTCCCCCAATCCACCCACCCTCAGGGCAGACGGCTATTCGGTTTCCGCCACCCACCCGCCCACGGCTATGCGGCACATGCTCGTGACAACGTCGACGCCAAGCTCAATTGTTTCGCCGAATGGCCGTATAGCCGTATAACCGTAAAGCCCATCGTGCCTTTGACCATGGGTGGTAGGAGCAGACGATATACTCGATTCAGATTCATTGGGAGGGCCAGAATATGGACGATAGTCGAACCCAGCCGAAGACGAGGGTCTTGATGATGCCGCGTGACACAAATCCGGCCGGCACCATCTTCGGAGGGGTCATCCTTTCGTACATCGACCAGGCTGGCGCAGAGGAGGCTCGATACCAGGGCGCGGAGCGCGTGGTAACGGTCGCCATGAAGGAGGTCGTCTTTCTGCAACCGGTCTTTGTCGGCGACCTCGTCTCGTTCTTCACCGAACTGGTTCGCGTCGGGAGGACATCGATCACCGTCCGGGTCATGGTCACCGCCGCCCGCCGGTGGGATCGAGCGGAGGAGGCCCAGGTGACTGAAGCGGAAATCACCTACGTCAATGTCGACTTGGAGCACCGACCCACACCCCTGAAATTGTCGAACAGCTCAACCCATGACTGATCGCGTCCACAACGTTCGTGAGCTCCTGCGACGGGCGATCCGTGCTGGCTCCGCGCCAGGGGCGGTGGCCGCTTGGGGAATGGCGGGTCGGGATGTCTTGGTCGAGGCTCATGGGTATTCACGCTTGTTTCCAGAACGGGTGGAGGTCTCTGGAGAGACCTGGTTTGATCTCGCGTCACTGACGAAACCGCTGGTGACGACGACACTGACCGTGCTCGCATTCCGCAGCCGCGCGATGGCGCTCACGACGCGGGTCGGGGAGGTGCTGACTGAGGTGCGTGAAACCGAAGTGGGCGAACTCGAGGTCAAACATCTTTTGACACACACCGCAGGTCTACCGGCATGGTTGCCGCTCTATTGCCTCGCAGAGGGTCGTCGCGATCTGCTGGTGTCCAGGCTCGCGGGAATTCGTTTCGAGGCAGCACCGGGTGAGCAGGTCGTCTATTCCTGCGTCGGTTTCATCATTCTCGGGCTGATGCTGGAAAGAATTTCCGACCGGGATTTGGGGTCTCTTTTCCGCCGTGACGTTCTGAAGGTCGTTGGTTTGGAAGATCAGTTCGGCTTCAATCCCGATCCGGCGACTCAATCTCTCGCAGGAGGAGCTGTCCGACCTGCGGTTGAACCACGATTGATCGACGATCTTGGTTTCGATCAGCGATGGCTTCCGGCCACAGGGTTCGGTCTTCCCGATGACGGCAATGCGCGGTTCCTCGGCGGCATCGCCGGCAACGCCGGGCTCTTCGGCACCGCACGAGGAGTGGTCGTTTTGGCTTCGGAGTATCTTCCGGGTGGCGGGTCACTGCTGTCATCTGCTGAGGCGGCCGAGGCGACCAGGCCTCGAACCGAAGGCCTCGCGCAGGGGAGGGCTTGGGGTTGGCAGCTGGCGTCGACTCCAGGTTGTTCGGCGGGGCGGGGGTTTTCAGAAGCGGCTTTGGGTCACACGGGATTCACCGGGGTCTCGGTGTGGTGCGATCCCGACACAAAAAACGTCTCCGCATTACTGATGAATCGAAACCATCCTGCACAGCGTGAAAACGATCTCCATCCGTTGCGGAGACGGTTTCATCGGTTGGCCAGCTGGCGATAGCCCTCGACCCCATGAAAAACATCGCAACGATCGATCGCGGCACCCGCGAAGGCTCGGAGGTTCGACGCGACGAGGGGCACCGCCTGGTGTCGGCATGCCGACATTTCCCTGTGTCACGTTCTGAGGGTCGTCAGGCGGTTGATCGCGAAGAGAACGGCAAGGACGACGGGCGCCCACGCGCCGACGATCGGCGGCAATACGTCGACCTCGCCGAGCCTCCCGAACAGGGCGGTCAACATGAAGTACACGATGCCGAGGGTGAGCGCGACGGCGACTCCCTGCATGGCGGTGAACCTGCTTCCCCCGCGATTAAGTCCGAACGGCAGGGCGAGGAGCACCATGACAAAGGCGGATAGGGGATAGGCGAACTTCTGGTGCCAGCTCACAATGAGTTTGTTGGGTCTGTAGCCGGATTCGACCAGCTCACGAATATAGGAGGCGAGCTCCGCAACGGACATCTCCGATGGGCGCCGGTACTCCTGGCCGAAATAATCGGGTCCCTCGGGAATCTCGAGCCGCATCGGTGCAGTGATGCGTTTGAACTCGTCAGTGCCGTCCGGAAAGATCTGACGGAACCAGCCTGAGTCTGCAACCCAAACGCCGTCGTAGTACCGAACCCTGCGGCTGAACAAATAGAATTTCAGATTCATGTTCTCGTCGACTTTGAAAATCGTGAACCGAATCAAGGTGTGCGTGGGGTCGTCGTAGCGCAGGAAGTTGTAGAACGATTCGTTATCTCGTGAAAGGAGCCACTGTCGGTCGCTGGCGCGGTAGGTTCGAGTTGTTTCCCGACCCTTGATCCGATCGAGGAGCCGTTGCGTCTCGCGGTTGGCATTTGGCACAACCACCTCTCCAAGGACCCATAGGCCAGCCGCGGACACCGCCGCAACCAGGAGGATCGGCACCGTGAGCCGAAAAAGCGAGATTCCCGCCGCCTTGAGCGCCGTCATCTCGTGCTGTCGTTCGAGAAGAGTGAGCAGGATCAGAACTGCGATCATCAGAGCAAACGGGGTGACGTCGAGGAAGATCTGGGGTACGAGGTTGGCGTAATACGCGAGGATCACCCCGGCGGGGACGCGGTTCCTCGCCATATCCTCGATGTTGCTGCTGAGGTCAGCCACGACGTAGAGCAGGGCTGTGCTGAATACCACCAGCAGAATCGGTGGCAGAAGACGCTTCGTGATATAGCGATCAAAGAGGGCGGGGAAACGGCTGGCGTAGCGCCGACGTTGGATCTGGATCGGGATGCTTCCAGTATGTGGGGTCTCGGCGCGACCCTTCCGTCCCAGCTCCTGCCGTCGTGTCCTCCAGTCCCGTATCGATTTCACGACTCGCGAGATGGGGTTTTCGGCTTTTTCGCGATCACCGAGCCAGCGTCCCATGCGCGTCATGAGATAGAGGGCAGCCAGCATCAAGACGATGTTGGGCAGCCAAATACCGAGCCAGGCCGGGACCCGGCCCTCCATGGCCATCATCTCGCCCTGGTTGCCGACGAGGTAGTAGACGAGCACAACACCGACCGAAACAACGAAGCCTCGGCCCCTTCCTCCGGAGCGTGAACCAACGCCGAGGGGGAGAGCCAGAAAGGCGAAGACCAAACTCGCGCAGGGAATCGCCAGCCGTCTGTTGATCTCAACCGCGGCGTGGCGTCGCTCAACCTCAATATTCCTTTCGTCCAAGCCGAACTCCGAGTCATCCGCTTCTTTCAAACTGCCCCCGCGAAGAAAAGAGACGAGCTCGAGTGTTTCCCGTTCGCCCATTCCGGTGCGAAACCGCACCTTGCCGCCACCACCCATGTCCGGGCGGAAGAGTTGCGATTGTGTCCGATTGATGCGATAGGTTTCCGGGTTGCTGCGCGAAAACTGATGGGTCACCACGTCTTCGAGGCGAATCCATTGTTCCACTTCCGGCATTTCGCCTGTTGTCGTTTTTGCATCGACGCCGGCGGTCACCATGCGTCCGCGTTTGGCGAGAGTCAATCTTTCTTCGCTCGGATCGCTGCTGTCGAAAAACAGGACGTCACGCCACTCGCCGGTGTCCGCATCGGCATTCCGAAGGTACAGCAGAACATTCGGAAGCTGCTCGTGAAAGACGCCTGGTTCGATGCGGCCGAGGTTCTTCGCGTCGGCGAAAAGCCGCACCTTCAGCTCCCGCAGTTCGCGACCTGACCCGGGTATGACGACGAGATACAGGTAGCCGTTGAGAATGGTCAGCATAATGCCGAGGGCCACGATCGGATGAAGAAGCCGTCGCGCTGGAATCCCTCCCGCCTGCATCGCCACGATCTCGTTCTCTGCATTCATCCGACCCACAGCCAGCAAAACACCGAAGAGAAAGCTCATGGGGATGGTCAAGACGACGACATGGGGGAGGGTTATCAGAAGAACCTGTAGCGCATCCTTCATCGCCACTCCACGCACCAGGATTTGTTCAATGAGATTGAAAATTCCGCGCATCACCACCATGAAAGTGTAGGTTATGAATCCCATTGCAGTCGGCGGGAGAATCTCGCGAATCATCAGGCGATCGATGATGCCGATTCCCTTCACAGGTTTCGCTCCCGGGGTACGCATCGAGAATGGTTCATCCGGGGAATTCTACACCCTCTGCGAGTGGCTTTGAAATACCCGCTTGGCACCAGCGTGGGTCGCGAGCATGTGCGAATCGTCCACAGCTTTTCCGCAGGGGAGGCGTTTCCCACAGATTTCGCAGGCCGATGCAAGGTCCGATAAGTTATATTATGTAAACTTAACAATGTGAAGAGGCCATATTGCGCGTTTTTCCGTTTGAAACTCTCCCCCACGCGAGGTCAGTGCGTTCGGCGTTCGGTGTCGGCGAGGGATGCTTCAATTTCGCGGATCACTTCGCGGAGCGCCTCGATGACCTGATGTGGCTCGGGTTCAGTTTCGGTCCGAAATGAGAGAGACAAAGAAAATGTCTTGTCGGGGTTGCGGAACCGCAACAGGTACGGTCGGCGAACGTGGGCGGATGGCGGCGCGTCGTTCTGCGTGCCCAGGTGGTCGAGTTGGGCTCGACGTTGGCGAATCGCAGCGCGATCGAGACGATTCTCGACGATTTCCCGAATCAGGCGCGCCATCGTCTCGAGGTCGGATGCTTTGGCGATTTCAAGAAGAATTCCCTTGGCGGTGATGTCGGCATGCCGACAAAGGTCGCGAATGGAATCGGGGATCTGGAGAAGACGGAGGGTTTCGGTGACGGTGACACGCGAACGACCGACGGCCTGGGCTACCTGTTCGTGGGTGTAGTTGTATTTTGCGATCAATGTGCGATAACCGTCGGCCTCCTCGAAGGCTGAGAGGTCCTTGCGTTGGAGGTTCTCGATAAGGGCGATTTCGAGGGCTTGGCGGTCATCCACTCTCAGCTCGATGCAGGGAACTTCGGCGAGGCCGACGGCCATGGCGGCGTGGAAGCGGCGTTCTCCGGAAATGAGGCCATATCGGCCGCCGCCGAGGGGGCGAATCAGGAGCGGCTCGAGAACTCCATGAGCCTCGATGGAAGATTCCAGGTCGTCGAGGTCGCCGAGACTGGAACGTGGTTGGTCCTGATTCGCGGTGATTGCGGTAATGCGCACCATTTGACCGATTCCCTCCCCCATCCGTTGCGCGAGCTCGTCGACAAAATGGCGATCATGACGCATGCGACGGTCGGGCGGGAGTCCTGCCTTGGATTTACTTCGAGCCGACACGCTGGAGGACCTCCTCGCAGAGTCTGTAATACTCGTAGGCGCCGCTGGAAGACGGAGCGTGCTCGAAGATGCTGGATCGGTGAGCCGGTGATTCTTCCAGACGCACACTCTTGGTGATGTATGTGGCGAAGACATGATCGCCGAAGACCTTGAGAATTTCCTGCCGGACCTGTTTGGCGAGAATCGTGCGGCGATCGAACATGGTGATCAGGACCCCGAGCATCCGAAGCTGAGTGTTGGGACGCGCCTTGATCTTGTCGATTGTTTCGAGAAGATCGTCCGTACCCTCGAGCGCAAAGTACGAAGCCTGAATCGGAATCAGGACATGGCTGGCCGCGACCAACGCGTTGACGGTTAGGAGGCCGAGTGTCGGCGGGGTATCGATGATGACGGCGTCGAACTTCCGTGTCACGGTGTTGATGGCGTCCTTGAGACGGTAGGGTGCGTCGAGCTCTCCAACCAGTCGAACATCGAGCTTTGCCATCGCGATTCGAGAGGGCGCGATCCAGAGATTGTCATAGGCGCCCTGGATGATGATTTCCTTGAGCGGCCTGTTGCCAGAGAGGACGTCGTACATGTTGCCGTTGATAGCGTCGAGATCGACGTTAGACATCGTCGAGTTGGCCTGAGGGTCGAGGTCGACGAGGAGGGTTCGCAGGCCTTTTTGGGCGATGCCGGCAGCGAGATTGATCGCAGTCGTGGTTTTCCCGACTCCGCCCTTTTGATTGGTGATCGCGATTTTCATGGCGTCTCCGACCCTCGACCGCCTGAGATGAGGTCATTGCGGCTGGGCAACTATAGGGGGGCGACGAATGAGGTGTCAATCAATCGCATGCATATCGGACCGGATGTCGTCGCGAGGCGCGACGGTTGTCGAGTGATATGTTGCCTCACGACGACGGTCACATCTCGTACTCACCCATATCTTCGGGCCGCATCCTTTCGAGGATTGAGCGCAGCGTTTCTTCGGTTGAAGACTCACCAATGACCGCTCGCTCAAGGACCGAGGGATCGACGAGAACATCGACCCTGGCCCGTAACGCCAGGGCGATCGCATCGGATGGCCGAGAATCTACTTGATGAGTGGTTTCCGAGGCGTCTCGAAGTTGAATCGAGGCGATGAATACGCTGTCGTCAAGGGTGTGGATATAGATGTGTTCAACCGTGCAGCCCACCGTGGTCAGGAGATTCTGAATGAGGTCATGGGTCATCGGTCGCGGCGTCTCGACTCCCTCGAGTTCGAGGGCGATGGAGTTCGCCTCGCAGACGCCGATCCAAATCGGCAGAAAGGCGTTGCCCTCGGAATTTTCGAGGATGACGACCGGACTGTTGGATGTGGGGTCCATGACCAGACCACGAACCGTCATGACGACCGGTGGCGAATTCTCGGTGATCTCACTCATCTAACCAATGTGTCGGTGCCCGTGCCCAATGTCAAGCGGCACCGACGACCGGGAGTCTGCCGTCACCAGAGCAGCGCTCGCCAGACAGTGAGTGGGCACCCGCTCGCGTGATGCGGACATCGACGATGTCACCAACGCTCTCCCGCCCACACTTGGCGAAATTGACCACTCGGTTGTCCTCACCTCTCCCCTGCCAACGATCCGGGTCGCGGCGACTGTTGCCGTCGATCAAGACCGGAAGGATGCGGCCGACAATCTCCTGGTTCAGTTCTGACGAGATCTGATCCGAGAGAGCGAAGAGCCGATGGAGTCGGTCCTTCTTGACGGCCTCCTCGACCTGTTGATCGAATCTCGCCGCGGGTGTGCGCGGACGTGGAGAGAACGCGAAGGCGAAGACCTGCCCGAAGCGGACTTCCTGGAGCAGATCCAGAGTTTGCAGGAACTGCTCGTCTGTTTCGCCAGGGAATCCGACGATGACATCGGTGGAAAGATTGATGTCCGAAACCTGGTTTCGCAAGCGTTTCACCAGCTCGAGATACTCTTCGCGGGTATAACCCCGATGCATGCGGTCGAGGATCTCGTTCGCGCCGGACTGAAACGGTAGATGGAGGTACCGGGAGACTGTCGGGTTGTCCGCCAGCACACCGATCAGCCGGGGATTGAAATGGCGGGGATGGGAGGTAATGTAGCGTACCCGGGGCAAACCGGGGATGGCGGCAACCGCCGAAAGCAGATCCGCGAAGTCAGCGCCTGTTTCCGGACACCGGTAGGCGTTGATCGTCTGTCCGAGGAGTTCGACCTCCTTGAGGCCGGTCGCCGCGAGATGGCGCACCTCGGCGACCACCTCGGCCAGGGTCCGACTCAGCTCCCGTCCGCGTGTGTAGGGAACGACGCAAAAGGTGCAGAACTCGTTGCAGCCTTGGACAACCGTCACCATGCCCCGGGTCGAGCTGGTTCTGAAGGTGGTGTGGAAATGATGTTCGCGTTCGGCATCGAAGCCGGTCAGTACCGAGCGGCCTCCATTCTCGACTGCGCGAACCGCCTCGCCTATCCTCGCAATCTGTCCGGGGCCGACCACAAATCCGACTCTTGGCGAGCGCCTGAGGAGTTCCGCCCCCTCCTGCTGAGCGACGCATCCACAGACACCGATGGTTGGTGGATTCGGCAACTTTTCGAGGGCACCTATCCGGCTGACGATTTTCTGCACCGGTCGCTCGCGAACCGAACAGGTGTTGAGAATCACGAGGTCGGCATCGGAGGCGTCGGACGCCCCGGCCATCCCACGTCCGCGGAGCTGTCCCTCGATCAGCTCGCTGTCGTGCTGATTCATCTGGCAGCCCCATGTTTCGATGAAATAGGATCTCATTCGCAGCTATCGTCCGGCGACCAAGATTCTAGCGTTGTCCTCGAACCGTCGCAACCGCCGTTTTGATTGGATTCAGATATTGCTTTTATTTTCAGCTATTTAGGTGGCTCCGGCGACCCTCTGTCATCGATCCGGATCCCATCACCGGAGCCGGTGTCGGGTTTCTTGGGGATCGGTGTCGGTTCTTTGACGTCGCGCCACCAGCCGGGTTCGGCGCCGTCCTTCCTCGCCTCTTCCTTGATCTGCGCGAGCTTCGGCTCCTCGTCCTTGAGCATCGCCGAGAGATTTTCCCGGCGCTCCAATGACCGGTCGAGTTTTGGTTTGATAATGCCGTCTCGGTAGGCCGGGTCATCTCGGGAGTAAAAATCATTCCATAGCGCCGGGATCTCGAGATCCAGCCCCTCGATCTGTCGCTTGATGGCGGCAATTCGTTCAAGTTGTAATAGATACCGCTGTTGCCAGTAATGCTTGCGCTTGTTTTCCTCCGAGGTCTCCGAATCGATAATCCTGACGTTTGTGCCGGCATGAACACCACGGGTCGCAGGATTTCGGCCAGGTTTGGCGGTCGTGAGGCCGCCCTTTGAGGCGTAGTCCGAGAGGTTTTCGTTGGTGATGACGATCGAACCGCTCTCAGTGCCTGCCGTGTCGCCCTTGAGCTTCTTGTCCTTGGCGATGTCGGCCAGTGACTGACCGCCGGCCGGGCGCGGGGTCGGGGTCGGTGACGGCTCAGCGGCCACGGCGACAGTACCAATCAGCACGAAGCTGCCCGTGAGAGCCGTCAGCTGCTTGAATGCGATTGATTGCCAGGCCATGTGTCACCTCTCCCCTACCAATTATACGGGTGGGGAGGGGAAATCGTTAAACCCGCATGTCTCACCGGTTTTCGATGGGAGGGCGCCGGGTGCGGTCCATCGTCGACCGGAGCAGAAAGGCTGGTGAGATATGCGGGGTCAAGGCTCAGTGGTTCCCACTCGTCCATACCGGTCCTCGAGCCGTACGACGTCATCGAGGTGATTGGTCGAAACCTCGAGCAGAAGACAGTCGGTAACTGCCACCATACGGTGAAGAGTTCCGGGTGGGATATGGAACACGGTTTCCGGGCCGACCTGGTGTGTTTCGAGGCGGGCGACATCGGTACCGGTAACCAGATCGAGCTTTCCTTCCAGGACCCGGAGAGTCTCTACTTTGACCTCGTGGTACTGGAGGCTCAACGCCTCACCTTGGCGAATGAAGAGAATCTTGCCGACGTAATCATCCGTCTCCGCAAAGATCTCTTCGTGACCCCAAGGCTTCTCCACTTTCCGGGCTTTTCTGATGTCCATGATTCTCTCCGCCCGAGACCAATTGCACTATACCGGGATTCTGGCTTTTGCCAGGAGGAAGGCGAGTCGTTCGAGAAGATACTCTTCGACATCCCGGGCGGTGACGAGCTTTGCCGCTTGCCGTGCGATCTGACCGGCCTCGCGGTACGAAAGCTGGCGAATCAGCGCTCGCACCACCGGAACGGCCCAGGGGTTCATGCTGAAACTGCGGAGTCCAAGACCGACCAGAACCGGCACCATGAGCGGGTCTGCGGCCATTTCGCCGCACATCGAAACCTCGGTGGCCTCCGCCTCACCGGCAGCGATGACGTTGGCGATCAGGCGCAACACGGCCGGGCTGGTCGGCCGGTACAGATCAGCCACGAGACTGTTGGAGCGATCCACCGCCAACGAGTACTGGATGAGATCGTTGGTTCCGATGGAGATGAAGTCGACCTCACGTGCCAACTCCTGCGCCATGACTGCCGAAGAGGGCACCTCCACCATTGCACCGAGAGGTATGCCGTCCGGGATGTTGTGGCCTTCGGCTCTGAGAGTGGCGGAAATCTCCCGCACCAACAGGCGGGCCACCCGGACCTCTTCGATACCACTGATTAGAGGGAACATGATCTTGAGCCGCCCTACGGGGAACTCACCCGCCGTCAGCAGCAGCGCCCGAAGTTGGGCACGGAAGAAGTCGGGCTTCGAAAAACACAGGCGGATGCCACGGAGCCCGAGGACGGGATTGGCTTCGGAGCCGCCACCGATGATTTCGCGAGCCAATTTGCGGCCCCCAAGATCGAAGGTGCGGATGGTTACCGGGTTGGGTGCCATTTTTGACACCATCTCGCGATAGACCTCGATGTGATCATTCTCCGTCGGAAGTGCCGGGCTCATTTTCATGTAAAGAAACTCTGATCGATAAAGCCCAACACCCGCGACGTTCCAATTCATCGCCTGGTCAATTTCGTTTGGCAAATCGATGTTCGCCAGCAATTGGATCGAGCGACCGTCACGGGTCACCGTCGGCACGTGCCGCATCTGCAACAAAGCAGCCTGTTGTTCCTTGTATTCGCGTTGTCGCGACTGATATTCGCTGAGTTCAGCCGGGTTGGGGTCGAAGACGATTTTGCCCTCGAAGGCGTCGAGCGCGATGAGGCGGGAGTGTTTTGCTTCCTCACACGACCCCTGGGCACCAACAATCACCGGGATGCCAAGAGAACGCGCGATGATCGTGGTGTGGGATGTCGGTCCACCCATTTCCAGTGCGAACCCCAACATCTTGTCGAGCGGAAGCTGGACCGCAGCTGATGGTGGCAAATCGTCGGCAACAAGGATCACCGGCCGGTCGAGCCGCTCGAGCTGGCCAAAGTGGAGACCGTGAAGGGCGTGCAGAATCTGAGTGGCTACGTCAAGGACGTCGAGCTTCCGATCCGCGAGGTATTCGTCCGGCAGAGCCTCGAATTTGGAAATCAGCGTTTCGAGGACCTGGTCGATGGCCCAGCCCGCGTTGACCTCCTGGTCGCGGATCACCTTTTCGACCGGGCCAGTAAAGGATGGATCGGAAGCGATCAGCTGATGCGCCTCAAAGATCGCAGCGTACTCCTCCCCCATTTGTTTCGCGGCCCGGTCCCGGTTTTCCTGAATGTGTTCGACGGTGGCGGTCACCGCTCGACGGAATCGCTCGATCTCGGCATCCACCTTTTCGGAAGGAATCGTGATGCGAAGGGTCGAGATCCGGCGCGTCTCGTGAACCACCGGCTCACCGATGGCAATTCCCGGGCTCACCCCGAGGCCGCTGAGGGCTCGGCTCACTGCTCCTCTCCGAACTTGTCACCGAACAGTTGCACGATTGCGCGAACCGCCTGCACTTCGTCCGCGCCGTCAGCACGAACGTTGAGCGGTGTCCCTTTGGTTGCGGCGAGAGTGAGAATCCCGAGAATCGACTTCGCGTTGACCTCCTCGTGATCGGTACCCACATAGATCTCGGACTCGAACGCGCTTGCGGTGTGCACCAGCTTGGCGGCAGCCCGGGCATGCAACCCGAGTTTGTTGGCGATCATTACCTGCGCTTGGGTCATTCAATATTCCTCGCTTCCGGAATCTGAAGAGCTCATAGGGGTCGGGAGATCGAGCTGAGTCGGCCCCTCTATTGTAGCTGTTGATTTCGAGCCGTTACCCTGAGTTCGACGCTCTGGCGTGCAAGAATTCGCTTGCCACCCGAATGCTCTTCTGCCCTGCGGCTGTGAGACCAGCTGCGAGTTCTTCAAGGGACAGGGAGCGACCCTGGAGTGAACCGAGCTTGACAAGCATTGGCAAATTGACGCCAGTAACGATCTCGACCTTTTCGGGCTCGAGATACGGCAGCGCGAGGTTCGTGGCCGTACCTCCGAACATGTCGGTCAGCACCAACGTTCCCTCTCCCTGATCGAGCTCGCGAAGCTGCCTTTTCAGAGATCGGGATGCCTCGTCGGAGTCCACGTCCCATGGCAACGACATCGCCGCAGCATGGCCGGTGAGATTTGGATCGATCGTCTGTGCAGCCTGCAACAACTCCGACGCCAAGTTCCCGTGGGTCAAGATGAGGACCGGAATCATGTGTACCTCCAGCGATCCTTGTCACGATGGTGGACGACCACATCGTGGCCGAGCTTTTTCAGGGCCTCCCCCACGCGGTTGGCCACGTAGACCGAGCGGTGGCGTCCACCCGTGCAGCCCATTGCGACACCGAGGTTTGTCTTCAGTTCCGCGGCATACCTCGGTAGGAGGTACGATATCAGGTCCATGATCTTGGCGACCGCTTCTTCGACCTCGGGAAACCCTCCGAGCCAGTCTGCGACCTCTTGATCGTCACCCGAAAAGGCGCGAAGCTCCTCTTCGAAGAACGGGTTGGGGAGAAAGCGAACATCGAACACCAGACTCGCGGTGGCCGGAACGCCCTGTTGGTAGGAAAAGCTCTGAACCTCCAACGTCATGGTCGGCCCCTCTCCGTTATCGCCGGCCAGGGCCAACACCTGCCGTCTCAGGTCGTGCGGCGACAGCTCCGAAGTTTCGAAGATGATATCTGCGAGATCGCGAACGCTCTCGAGCGCGTTGCGTTCTTCAGTGATCGCTTGCTCGAGGCTGAGTTCGCGGAGCGGATGGGGACGGCGGGCGATCGAAAAACGCCGCAACAGCACCTGTGGCGACGCCTCGACAAAGATCAGACGGAGGGTCCGGATTCTTTCCTTGAGTTCTCTGAAGAACGCCGGAAAGCGCTGGATCATTCCTTGAGTCCGGATGTCGAGGACCACCACCAGATGGTCCAATTCCCCTTCGGTCCGATCGAAAAGGCGAGGGACCAGCTCGAGCGGGATATTGTCGACGCAGACATAGCCGATATCCTCGAGGCTTCTACTGAGCACCGACTTCCCCGCGCCGGACAGGCCGGTGATCACGAAAGGTCCGCTGAAGTGCTGCCTATTTCTCACTTCGTTCATCGGCGGCCCCTTGCGCGATCAGGTTGACGTTCTCCAAGAATCCACGCTCATCCTCGATTCCGCGTTGCGCAAGAAGGCACTTGCGCACGGCGGTCTCGACCATGATTGCCAGATCACGTCCGGGCGCAACCACCATGGTGTATTTGGGTATTTCGACGCCCAGGATTTCTTCCGTAGACGTCCACGCGCTGGGCCGTTCCATCATCTGTTCACGCCATTTTTGCTCCATCTTGCGCGCTTCGGGTGTCAGCTTTGAGAGCTGTATGACGAGCGAAAGGGAGACCGAAGGGGAGGTTGCCGTCATCCCGAAGTGCTTTCTGACATCGATGATACCGACGCCCCGAAGCTCGAGGTAATTTTCGAGCAACTCGTGAGGACTCCCGAGCAGTCCACGGTGGTGAATCCGGCGAATGACGACGGTGTCGTCGGCGACCAGCCGGTGGCCACGATAAACGAGCTCCAACGCGCACTCGCTCTTGCCGATTCCCGGATCACCGAGGATCAGAGTTCCGAGCGAAAAGACGTCGATCAACACGCCGTGCAACTGGATGCGCGGTGCGAGCACATCCTCCAGGAAATCCGAGATCGTCTCGATGGCCTCTGAGGTCTGAACAGGTGTCACCAGCAAAGGAACCCCGGCAGCGTTCGCGGCGGCAAGCACTGCCTTTGGCGGTCTCGTACCTTTAGTGGACACGACACAGGGAATGTCGAGTTCCATCAGACTCTGAAGACGCTTCTCCGCCTCATCGGCTGGAAAGGTGCGCAGAAAGTCGTACTCCGACTCGCCGAGAATTTGCAGTCGTCCTGGTTTCACCGACGGCAGATAGCCCGCGAGCGCGAGGTCCGGTTTCTGAATCCTCGGGTTCGAGATTCGAAGTTTGGAGAGGCCGTCGACGCCAGCTACGACTTCGAATTTGAGCTGCGCGAGCTGCCGTTCCACCAACAGCCGCTCCACCAGGATCGGCACAGGGGCCGTCACAGGCCCTCCTCCTCCGCAACGCGACAGATGGCCGAGACGACCTCGGATGCGTCGGCCACGGACAGGAGCTCTGATCGGAGCTCGCGTCGTTTCAGCACCCTCGCGATCTGTGACAGCACCTGGAGGTGGGCCGCCGGCTGGTCCGGCGGAGATAGAACAACGAACATAAAGCGCACCGGATCGTGGCCCGTGCCACCGAAGTCGATTCCGTTGGTGAACCTTGCCAAGGCGATGGCGATTTGGGCGAGCCCCTGAGTCTTGCAATGAGGGATGGCAAATCCATCTCCGACCGAAGTCGATCCGAGCTCTTCGCGCTCGACGAGAGCCTCGACCACAATCTCCGGCTCGAGCTCGAGGCCGGGTGCAAACACATCCGCCACCGCGGTCAATGCGGACTCAACCCCGGACGCCTCCAGATCGAGATATACATTTTCGGGTTTGATGAGCTTGTGGATTTTCATCAGAACTCGGGTGTGATCAACCCCAGGTTTTTGTCCTGTCGCCTGTACAAAACATTGACCCTATCATTCGACGAGTTTCTGAACACCAGGAAGCCATAGCTCGAATCGTCGAGCAGGAGTACGGCCTCCTCGATCGACATTGGCTTGATCGGGATGCTGCTGCGTTCGACGATGCGCGGCTCCCCACTCGCGATGGAATCCCTCTCGAGCACGTCCACAGCCCACCCTTGATCCGTCTTGGCCTCTGATCCGGCCCGTTTCTTGTGGTCCTTCAACCGCGCCTTGGCACGGCGTGCCTGGATCTCGAGCTTGTCCACCGCCTCTTGAATCGCGGCCATCACGTCCTTGTTCTGAGCCGTCGATTG